>CAZTGH010000449.1:0-4432 GCA_964612985.1 uncultured Pirellulales bacterium | reverse complement strand
GCGGGCGCCGGCAAGGCGAGCATCGAACCCGACGATCCGCTGAACAGCCACTACTGCGTGCGCGTGGACGCCTCGGCGGGCGAGACGGTGCTGGAGCAGGACGAGTTCAACATCCGCAAGGGCGAGGTGTACGCAGGATCGCTCTGGGCCAGCGGGCAGGCACCGGCGGGCCTGGCGGTGCAGCTTGCCGACGGCAACGGGAAGGTTATCGCGCAACAAAAGATTGGCGCGCCGGGGAGTGACTGGAAGGAACTCGCATTCGAGCTTCGCCCGAAGGTCTCGGATGCCAACGCGACGCTGAGGATCGTGGTGCCCGAAGGCGGCAAGGTCCGGCTCGACCAGGTGAGCATGATGCCGCAGTCGTGGGAGACGACGGGCGGGTTCCGGCCCGACCTGCTGGAGGCGGTGGCCCAGATCAGGCCGCCGATCATTCGCTGGCCCGGCGGCTGTTTTGCGTCGCCCTACCGCTGGAAGGACGGAATCGGTCCGCAGAGCAAGCGGGGAGTGACGCCGCGTGAGCTGTGGGACGACCTGGACATCAACAGCCTCGGCACGGACGAATTCATCGCGCTGTGCCGCAAGGTGGGCGCCGAGCCCTTGATCGTGGTCAACATCGGCACGCCGCAATGGAACGACGACACCGACACATACGACTTTCTCCAGGATGCGCTCGACTGGATCGAGTACTGCAACGGACCGGCGACGTCGAAGTGGGGCAAGATCCGCGCCGCCAACGGGCATCCCGAGCCCTACAACGTCAGATATTGGGAGATCGACAACGAGACGTGGGGCATGGGTGTCGACAATTACATTGCGGCGGTGAAGAGATTCGCGCCGGCGATGCGACAGGCCGATCCGTCGATCAAGCTGGCCGCCTGCGGCAGCGGCAGCTTCGATCTGAACTGGAACCGGCGGATGATCGAGAGCTGCTCCAACCTGATCGATTACCTGAGCATCCACCACTACGAGAACCCCGACCGGTACGTCGAAGGCCCCTACAACTACGAGCGATTCATCCGCCAGACGGGCGAGATCATCGCCGAGAGCGACAATCCCCGGATGAAGATCTACTGCTCGGAGTGGAACGCCCAGAGCACCGACTGGCGGACGGGCCTGTATGCCGGCGGCATGCTGAACGGCTTCGAACGCTGCGGCGGCGTCTACGAGATCGGCGGGCCCGCCCTGTTTCTGCGCCACGTTTCCGCGACCGCCTGGGACAATGCGTTCATCAACTTCGATCAGGCCTCGTGGTTCCCAGCACCGAACTACGTGGTAATGCAACTGTGGCGGGATCACTACGCTCCCGATCGGATCGAGATCGGGCCGGAATCGGAGACGCTCAATACCGTCGCGACCAAATCGCCAGACGGCAAGACGCTGTACGTCAAGACCGTCAATCCGGGCGATGCGCCGGTGGTGGTCTCACTGAAGCTGGCCGACGACATCGCTCCGGTAGCGGCGACGATGCAGATGGTCGCCCCCGGTTCGCTGGAGGCGCGCAACACCCTCGCCCGCCCGCAGACCGTCCGCGCTGAACCGGGCGACGTCCGCATCGACGACGGCGTCCTGCGATTGAGTTTGCCCGCCCTCTCGGCGGCGGTCATCACCATCGACCTGTAGGAAGTCCACGTCTCCCGGCCCTGCATCGCGCGGGGCCGGGCAGGCGTTCTCCGTACAGCATCCCGCACAAGGCGAGTATCTCGTTCACCTCCTTTGCGACAAGAGTCGTGCGGGGACGCACGACCTGCCACCTCTTCGCGCGTCCTTGCACGTTGACTGTTGCGTGTCTTCCCGGTTTTGCGTTGGCGCGGGGTTCTACGCGTTTCTATAATCGCCAAAGGCTGCAGGGCCTGGTACGAACCATCACAGAGAATCCGGGAGTGACCTTGTGACGACGGAGAGAATGACACGAAGGAGCTTATTGTGCGGGGCGGTGGCGGGGGCAGCGGGCACTGCGATCGGAAGTCTCGCGGCGGCGGGTAGTGCGAACCATGCGACGAATCCGAAACGATGGAAGACAGCGGTCGGGCTCAACGGGTTCGAGTCGGTGCGCTCGTATGGCTATCGGATGGACCTTCACGAGGTGCTGGAGTTCGTGCGGGTCTGCGGGTTCGACGGCGTCGAACTGGTGGACTGGCCCGAGCCCTATCCACAGACGGAGGAAGAGGCCCGGGCGGTCCAACGAATGTACGACCGGCTCGGCCTTGAGATCATGACGCTCCAGGGTCGGGGGATGGACGGCAATTGCGGATCGCCCGACGCCGCCAGCCGGCAGCGGTACCTGCGCCATCTCAAGCACCAGGTCGATCTGCTGAACGGCTGGGGCAGCAAGTTCATCGCGCTCTGGTCGGGCGGACCGGTGGGCCCAGGGAGCGAGGAATACCTCAAGTGGACCGCCGAGACGTGGGCGGAGCTGACCGAATACGCGCAGCAGCATGGGATGTACGTGACCACGGAACCAGAGCCGGTCATGGCAACCCACACGTTCGAGCTGCTGCACAAGCTCGTGGACTGGATCGATTCGCCCCACTTCTACGTGACGTTCGACCCGAGTCACAGCACGATCATGGGCGGTGGCGATCCGATGAATTTCCTGCGCGTATTTCGGGGGCGCGTCGGGCACGTGCATTTTACGGACACGGACGGCACCCGTCGCGGCGAGACGGGGACCTCGAAGCATCTGACACTCGGCGACGGCAAGCTGGATCTGCTTTCGTTACTGCGCGAATTGAAAGACCAGGGCTACGACAAGTGGATCATGCTGGATTTGTGGCGGCTACCCGACATCTATCGCGGAGCGTATGTGGGCAAGAAGAGGCTGGACGCCATGCTCGATACGCTGTTCGGAGCCTGAACTCTCGGAGGCATACGATGACCGACGCCAAGACCATTTGCGTGACGACCGCCCTGCTGTGCGTGCTGCTCGTGCCGGGCTCCGTTCTCGGCGACCGCAGAATCACCGAACCCGACGTCGAGCGGAGCCTTCGGAACGCCAGAGGATTGAAGGCGGTATTCACGGAGGGCCAGTTCGTCACGGCGGCGGTGCCCTCGGAATCGGCCAGACACTGGCGGGTCCTGGACGACAACGGTAAGGAGGTGGGCTCGGGCGACCTAAACGCGTCGGCGACGGAGATTGAAATCGGTCGATTGGGCATCGGGTGGTACCGGATCGAGTTCCTGCGAGACGATAATGAGTGCGCGGAGTGGACCACGGCGGCGGTGCTGGCGAATCCGGTTGCGCCGGTCCCGCAGGATTCGCCGATCTGCGTGGATTCAGCCACCGCGTGGTTTGCGCCCGAAGAGCCGAGCAAGCAGGAACGTTTCGCGCATCTGGCGGCGCTGGCGGGGGTCAACTGGATTCGCGACCGCATGCGATGGCGGGACCTCGAACCCGAGCAAGGACGTTTCGTGGAGACGACGACCACGTATGACACATCGGCGGATCTCCAGGCTCAGCACGGACTCAAGATTCTCCAGGTCTTCCACGGGACGCCGGCGTGGGCGGTCGAGGACGGAGAGACACACGGGCGCTATCCTGCCGATCTGCGGCATGCCTATCGCTTCTGCCGGGCGGTGGCGCAGCGCTATCGGGGGCGGGTGCAGGCGTGGGAGCCATGGAACGAGGCCAACGTCGCCACGTTTGGCGGGCACACCGCCGACGAGATGTGCTCGTATCAGAAGGCCGCCTATCTTGGCTTCAAGGCGGGCGACCCCGAGGTGATCGTCTGCTGGAACGTTTCGACGGCGGTGCCGACGATGCTGCACACGAACCTGGTGCTGGCGAACGAGACGTGGCCCTACTTCGAGACGTACAACACCCACACATACGACTGGCCTGATTCGTACGAGCGGCTGTGGAAGCCGGTGCATGAGGCGGCGTGCGGTCGACCCATCTGGGTGACCGAGAGCGATCGGGGTCTGCAATGCGTCAGCCCGGAGCCCTGGTGCGAGCTGTCGCGCGAGGGCGAACGGCAGAAAGCCGAGTTCATGGCCCAGTCGTACGCCAGCAGTCTGTTTGCGGGGGCGGATCGGCACTTCCATTTCATCCTGGGCAACTACTATGAGGGCAGCAAGGTCCAGTTCGGTCTATTACGGCTCGACCAGACGCCGCGACCAAGCTATGTGGCGCTGGCCGCGATCGGGCGCTTGCTGGCAGGCGCCAAGTGCCTGGGCCGATGGAACCTGGAGGGCCAGCCCAACGCGCATATCTACGCCTTCCGGGGCGAGCCCGACGGACGGACCTGTGACGTGCTCGTGGCGTGGGCGGAGAGACCTGGGGACTGGTCGCAACGGGGTCAGACCACGGCGGAATGGAACCTGCCCCACACCGTTTCGGTCGAGGGCGTGTACGATTATCTGGGTCGTTCGCTCGACGGGGATGTCCCTGAACGACTGCGATCTGCGCCCGTTTTCGTTCTGTTACGAAAAGGCG
>CAZTGH010000448.1:851-4436 GCA_964612985.1 uncultured Pirellulales bacterium | reverse complement strand
TGAGCTGCTCGGGGGTGATCTCGCCCATCGTCCATTCCGGCACGATCAGGTCGAGGCCCTTGAGCTTCTCCTCGTCCTCGAATGCCTCCAGGGTGTCGGAAACCTCGACCTCAAAGCCCTCGTCACAGAGGGCGGTCTCCAGAATCTTCGCCACGTCCTCGGGCTCGTGGCCCTCCCAGCCGCCCCACACGATCAAAGCTCTCTTCATGTCCGCTCCCTCACTTCCGCAGTCTCGCCTGTGGCCCGTGGATTCCACGCGAACAGGCCCGGGACCTGCGTGGGGGCAGAAGAAAGGGAGCGCGGAGACGACTTTCTCCTGGCGAGGGCGCCCGGAGTCCGGGGAAGGGTTGCGTGTTCCCTGCGGGCCTTTCGCTCGGAGTCCAAACGCCCTCGCCTGGACGGTGTTCCGGCCTCACTCCGGGCTGAAGATCAGCATCTCTCCGGAGTTGTGTGTCAGCATCACGATGTCGCCGCGGTCAGGCGTCACCGCGTGGCAGGCCACCGCGCACATCGCTCCGTTGAAGCCCGGCTCCAGGACATCATCGTAGGGGAGACGCGCCACGATCTCACCGTCCGCGTCCATGACCGTCAGGTAGAGCGTCAGCGCCGAGCCCTCGGGCGCGGGGAGGTTCTGCCGGTCGTGCGGGATGAAGATTTCCGCCTGCACGACCTCCGCTGCGCCCGGTGCGCTCCAGCTTACGTTATCGCACGCGGAGGTGAGTGTGATGCGCCCGTCCGGTTCGCGGCGCGAGAAGTCGCGCTGCTCCCAGACGATCTCCCCGCGCGGGTCGATGCCCCACGCGTACCGCTCGGTCTTCGAGTTCAGGTAGATCAGCGGCTCATCCCGCTCCGGCGCATCGATTCGCAGCAGGTGCTGGCCGTGCTCGATGCGGTCGCGCAGCGTCCACAGCAGCTTCCCCTCCGCGTCGAACATGCACCCGCCGGTCGAGGTCACCAGTTGCCGCGCGGGGGCCGTCTTGTGAAAATCGCCGATCATCACGCAGTCCACGTGCGTGTCCTCGCCGATTTCAGTGGGGACGTGCTTGTGCCAGAGCACCTCGCCCGCGGCGTTGCGCACCTCAAAGCGCTCGCTGGTGCGCATGCTGAAGGCGATCTCGTCGATCCCATCGCCGGTCAGGTCGCCCGCGAACATGAAGTCCTCGAAGGACATCCCGTCGGTCTCATGCTGCCAGAGGATCTCGCCAAGGCCATCGACGGCGACGACGGTGCCGAACTCGCGGTGGTGATCGACCGCGGCGACGATGACCGGCGGCTCGCCCGGCCGCAGGTTCGCCAGCGCCCAGATCATCGCGAGGCCGTCGAGGTCGATGGTGCGCTTGAGGGCGCCGGTGGCCGCGTGGAGGACGTGGATCGGCCCCAGGCCCACGACGACCTCAAGCTCCCCGTCGCCATCGATGTCCACGATCTCGGTCAGCAGGTGGCGATGGCGCCCCGCGTAGTGCCAGTGGCTGCGCTCGTAGAGGTGGTCGTCGTCGTAGACCGCGTGATAGAAGGGCGCGTCGGTGGTCTCCCACACGAGGCTTCCGTCGCCGCGGAAGAGCGCGACCACGTCCTCCTCGCCGCGGTTGAACGGGACTGCTATCTCGTCGAGGTCGTCGCCATCGACGTCCCCGACCGCGGGGTTGCAGGTGCCTGACGTGAAGCCGAGGTCCACGCGCGTGAGCCGCGCGGCGGACCGCTCGGCGACCTCAGGCGTGATCTCCGGCGGGACCAGCGCCCCACCGAGGGTGCGGGAGGGACTTGCTGACGGGCGGATGAGTTCGGGCATTGCACGAGCCTCCCTCTTGAGCGCGACCCTGTCGCGACGAACGCGACAGGGTCGCTGGTAGGTTCGGACGGCACCCTCAGACCGGCGGCGAGGGCGCCTTGCCCTCCGGATCGTAGCTGCTCATCAGGAAGATCGCCTTCGTGGGGCAGGCGAGCATGCACGCGCCGTCGGAGATGCAGTCCTCCGGGCGCACCGGCTTCGCCACCCCGTCCACGATCTCCAGCACATTCGGCCCGAGCTTCGCGCACAGGTCCACGCAGTTGCTGCAGCCCAGGCACCGCACGGCGTTGATCTCGGGGATGTTCCCCTTCACGAATGTCCGGCCGAACGCCTCAGCAGTTTCGACTTCCATCCTTCCCGACCCCTTTCACCGAGCCCTCAGTATTCGGGCGGCGGTTGCATCGCCAATCCCGCCCTGCTGACTGAAGGTTCGACGCGGCCGGAGAAGCCCCCTACCACTCGATCTCGACTTCTTTGCCCGTGTCCGCCGACTCGCGGGCGGCGAGGCAGGCCTTCACCGTGGCCATCGACTCCTCGGGCGTGATGATTGTGGGCGCCTGCTCCTGCTGGATGCAGTCGGCGAAGTAGCGAAGCTCGTCCGGCAGCGCACCCACGAGGCGGCCCTCGATCGTCATCCAATAGGTAGCGTCCTGATGGTGGTAGCCCTCGCTGTCGGTGAACGCGAAGTTCGGAGCCGTCTCCTGCACATGGATCGAGCCCTCCGTGCCGATGATCTCCATCCGCTCGTCTATCTGCATCGCGGTCTTCTCGGGCAGAAACCAGATGTTCTCGAGGACGGCGATCGCGCCGTTGTCCATCGTGAACATGCTCCAGCCAAGGTCCGGGTTGCCGAGGTCCCGCACGTTGACGGTCTTCGCGTAGACCGTGACGGGCTTGAGGCCCGAAGCCCACATCATGATGTCCATGTCATGGACTCCATCGCCGACGATCGGGCCGATCTTCGGCAGGATGCCGGTGGTCACCCAGCCGGGAATGTTCCGCCGCGCCCACATGGAGACGATCTCGCCGCAGACACCCTCCTGCGCCTTGTTGCGCGCCATGCGGTAGCGCGGGTTGAAGCGGCAGATGTGCCCGACCATGAAGTAGTTGTCCGCGGAGTTGGCGGCATCGACCATCCTCTGGCAGTCCTCGACGGTCGAGGCCATGGGCTTCTCGCAGAACACGTGCTTGCCCGCATCCAGGGACGCGAGCGCGGGGTCCACGTGCTGATCCCACATGGTGGTGATGCTCACCGACTCGAGTTCGGGGTTCTGCAGCATCTCGTTGTAGTCGGTGTAGATGTGCTCGACGCCGAAGCGTTCCGCGACCTCCTCGAGGCGCGACTCGGTGCGCGTGCACAGCGCGTACAGTTCCATGTTCGGGATCGAATCGACCGCTTCACAGTGCTTCTCGCCGAACCAGCCTATGCCGATGACTCCGTGCTTGACCCGCTCCATCTCGGACCCTCCCACAACGCTGAGTATGACAGTCTGCGCGGCGTTGGTTGGCATTGCGTGTGAAGGGCGGTTCGACACGAGGCCCGGCGCTTCCTTCCGGTCGTGGAAATGTACCGTCGCGGTTCGGTCGGAACATCCTCCGCCGGCCGCTCGTCGAAGCAATCAGGCAGACCGGCGAGCCTCGCGAGCTGCTCGAATGCTTTGCCACGACGATCCGGAGCTTCCGCCATGCTCAGCAATCGCAGCCTCATAGCGCGCGTCAGCCTCATTGTCCTCGCGATTGCCGCGAGCGCATGCGTCCACGCCTTCCCTCTCAACGGGAACCTCGAGCGCTCCTAC
>CAZTGH010000448.1:0-841 GCA_964612985.1 uncultured Pirellulales bacterium | reverse complement strand
CTGGCAGAAGACGGGCGGCTGGTCCTACTACCCCATCCGGTCTTTCGAGGGCCGCGGGCATTTCATGCTCAGCGAGCGCTATGCTCGGCCCGGCGCCGAACTGCTCTCGCGCAGCTTCCGTCTCTTTTCGGCCGGGGAGACGCTGACCCTGCGTTGCGCCTACCGCAGTTCCGCGGTCGGAGCCTCCGTCGGCCTCGTGTTCTGCGATGCCCTGGGGCGGCCGCTCGGCGAACGCTGGGATGTCCCGCTCCCGCCGTCCGACGAGTGGGCGGAGTTCGAGACCGGCTTCGTGATGGACGCGCTTCCGCGACCTGAGGATGCGGAAGCGGTGCGCGTGTCGGTGCTCGTCGATGCCGAAGCGGTTGAAGTACACGTGGACGCGATCAGCCTGGAGGACGGCGTGCGGCGCGGTTTGCGCTCCCTCCCGCCGGTGCCTCCGCAGGCCGCGTCGTGGCACACGCGCGACCTGCTCGGCCCCGTGAGCGCGGAGGTCGAGATCGACGCGACGCGATGTGTACCCGATTCCGACGAGACGCTGACCGACATTTGGCTGTCCGATCCGCTGGCGGTCGTCGGCACCTTCCCGCATCGGGCGGACGCTACTGTCGAGATCAGTGGCGACGTGGATGCGCGCGCCACGGTCCTGCTTCGAGCACGGGGAGCGAGCAGGTCGGAGGTGCTGTGGCAGGAGATGCAGACGGTGCCGATTGACGGTGAGGGGCAGGTCACGGTTGAACTGCCCGCACCGTTCATCCGGCCACGGCTGATGAAGCTGCAGGTCGGGCTGGCGCTGGAGACCGAGGGCCCGGGGACTGCGCGCCTGGTGGACTGCCAGGTGTAT
>CAZTGH010000447.1:299-4439 GCA_964612985.1 uncultured Pirellulales bacterium | reverse complement strand
AGGTGAAGAGGTCGGCGCCAATACATTGAACAAGGACATACGGAACGTGCACGCCTTCCTCAACTGGGCAGCCAAGAATCGCTTTGCCGCGGCGGGCTTAGAGATCAAGAAGGTCAAGGTGCCACGCAAGCCCGTGGTTTCACTGTCACCCAAGCAGGTCCGAGATCTTCTCGTCGCCACGGAACGCTACCCGACCATGCGCTTGAGAGTGTTGCTGGCCGTGACGACCGGTCTCAGGCGTGGAGATATCGAGACCATCCGGGTTGGTGACGTTCACTTTGATCGAAACACGATTGCCACGCGGAATCGCAAAGCAGGAAAGGCCATGGCGGAACGGCCGATCCCAGAAGCTGTGATGACAGAATTGGCGAATCATGTTGCCATGCTGCCGGATCGTACCGAGACACTGTTCGTAGACAAGTTCAGCCCGAAGAGGTGGAATAGGGTCCGAAAGGCCATGGGACTGCCCGAGCTGAGGTTTCATGATTTGCGAAAGACATTTGCGTCTTCGTTGGCCCAACGGGGCGTGTCGACCGCTGTGACTCAGCGATTGCTGGAACACTCCACTCCACAACTGACGAATGATGTCTACACTAATGTGGATCCGGTGTTGCGGCAGGCGGTTGACCTGCTGCCGATTGCCGAGTGGATTTGAGATGCATCAGTTTCTGCGGGGCTGTGTTTCACCGATACGAATCGTGCGGGGGTGTAATCCATCCATAGCCTGCTCCAATGCCCTGTAATGCCACGGGATACGCAGAGTTCCTGCTGACGCCCGACAGGCACATGATTCCTAGGGAAAGCGACTGACAGCCCGTTGACACCATCGTGTCAGGCCGAGTACATAGAGCATGAGTGCCGCGGTTTGGGACTGTCGGCCACTACGTTTTTGGCCTGCTCTTCACACATTGAGGCTGAAGGTAGAACAAGAGGACACAAGCATGAAATTGAGTGATTGCGGCCGCATGGAATCCCTACTGTCTCCGAAGGCGTGGCTGATTCTGGTTGGTATGCTTCCACACATGGCTGTCGGCACGTCGGTCGCAAGAGACGCGCCGATGACGGTGTGGTTCGATAAGCCCGGGCGATCGTTCCACGAGTCCTGCGTTGTCGGAAACGGCCGGCTGGGGGCCATGGATTACGGCGGGGTGGATCGGGACCGGATTGTGCTCAATGAGTCCTCGATGTGGTCGGGTGGACCGTACGAAGCGAACAGGGAAGATGCCTATCAGTGCCTGCCGGAGGTACGCGCCAAGCTCTTTGCCGGGGAGATCGAGGAAGCCGGCGCCGTTCTCAGCCGGAGCTTCCGGTATGCCGACGGGGTCAAGGGCTGGGGGGACGAGAACCAGTTTGGCTGTTACCAGATCCTGGGCGATCTAACGCTCACGTTCGCTGAGGGGCTGGGCTTGCGGATCACGTCCCCGAGCGGCCACGGCGAGGGGGACGGCAAGACGATCGACGGGTGTGTGGACGGCAACATCCGGACGAAGTGGTGTGTGCAGAATGCCAGGCCGGCCGTGCAGTGGCAGGTGGAATTGCCGGAGGTCAAGACGGTCGAATCGTATACGCTCACCAGTGCGGAGGACGTGCCGGCGCGCGACCCGCAGGTGTGGGTGCTGGAAGGGTCGGTGGACGGCAAGGCATGGACGGAACTGGACCGGCGTTCATTCGACAAGCCGTTCGAAAAACGCTTTGAGACCAAACGCTTCGAGGTCGCACGGCCCGGCAGCTACCGGTTCTATCGGTTCACCTTCACGCCGCGCGATGCGTACTTCCAGGTGGCGGAGATTGCCCTGGCGGGAGTGGCAATGGATCAGACCGGCCCGGTCCCGGCGGATTACCGGCGCGAGCTGAACCTGATGACGGGCCTGGCTGCGACACGCTACACCCAGGACGATGTGACCATCACGCGCGAACTCGTGGCATCGAAGCCGGACGAAGTGATCGCCGTGCGGGTCAAGGCAAGCCGGCCGGGCGCGCTCACTTTCACCGCCGCGCTATCGCGGCAGAGGAACGCCGCCACACGTATCGAAGGAGCAGTCCAGGTGTTGGAAGGGCAGTTGCCGTTCAACAAGCCCGGCGGCGGGGGCGAAGGAGTGCGTTACCTGGCGTTGCTCGGCGCGCGTGTGAAGGGGGGAAGGGTCTCTGCCACGGACCGGGGACTGCATGTCGAAGGCGCGGAAGAAGCCGTCCTGATGGTCTCGGCAGGGACGGACCTGTTTGAAGAGAACTACGTGGCCATGGCGCGGCAACGTCTGGCTGCGGCCTTGGACAAACCGTTCGAGACGCTGATCAGCGATGCCGTAGCCGATCACCGGGGGTACATGGAACGGTGCCAGTTGGCCCTTCCGGCCGGACCGGATGCGACCCTGCCCACGCCCGAGCGGGTGAAGCGAAATGAGCAGACGCCCGACCCGTCATTGGCAGCCCTGTATTTTCAGTTCGGCCGGTATCTCATGGTGGCGGGCTCGCGCCCGGACTCGCAGTTGCCGACGAATCTCCAGGGCATCTGGGCCGAGGAGTACTCCACGCCATGGCGCGGTGATTTTCACAGCAATATCAATCTGCAGATGAACTACTGGCCGGCGGAAGTTGCCAATCTCTCCGATTGCCACGCACCGTTACTCCGTTTCCTGCAGGGTGTGGGCCGAGAAGGTGAGAAGACGGCCAAGGCGTACTACAACGCCCCCGGTTGGATGGCCAACCACACGCAGAACCCCTGGTTCGAGACCGCGCCGAGTTACCTGCCGGCCTGCATCGGGCCGACCTGCGGCGCCTGGCTGGCGCAACACCTCTGGACGCACTACCAGTTCACGCCGGACAAGGAGTTTCTGCGGGCCCATTATCCGATCCTGCGCGGTGCTTCGGAGTTCTGCATGGCGGTGCTGGTCGAGGACCCGAAACACCATTGGCTGGTGACCTCGCCGTCCAATTCCCCGGAAAACGCGTACATCTACACGAACAAGGCCGGCGAGAGGAAGAGCACGGCCCTGTGCATCGGCGCGACCTATGACATGCAGATCATCCGGGGCTTGCTGACCTGTACGGCCCAGGCGGCACGGATTCTCGGCACAGATGCGGACTTCGCCGAACGACTCGACGCCACGCGGGCGCGGTTGGCGCCGACTCGTGTCAACGCCGCAGGACGCATCATGGAATGGCAGGAGGACTTCGACGAGGCGGAAATCCACCACCGGCACTGCTCGCATCTGTGGGGTCTGTATCCCGGTGACGAGATCAATCCCAATACGCCCGAGTTGTACCGGGGTGCGCGGCTGTCATTGGAGCGACGCGGCGATGCCTCGACGGGCTGGTCGATGGCGTGGAAGGCCAACTTCTGGGCACGCCTCCGCGATGGTGAACGTGCCGCCAAGCTGCTCTCGATGCTGATCGGACGCGGCGCCGGCAACCTGATGTGCCTGCACCCGCCGTTCCAGATTGATGGCAATTTCGGAGGCTGTGCCGCCGTGGCCGAGATGCTTCTCCAGAGCCATGACGGCACGATCACGCTGTTGCCGGCCCTGCCCGGCGCATGGTCGCAAGGCAGAGTCTCCGGCCTGCGCGCGCGGGGTGGCTACACGGTAGACATTGAATGGAAAGACGGGAAGGTCACCAGCTACCGCATTGCCGGTCAGAAGACCGGATCGGTCACCGTTCGTGTCAATGGCACGGTGGAAACGGTCACAACAGAAGAACTGTGAAGGGAAAAGCTTTTCGCACATCCGCCACACCCTGTACTTGGTCGGACGGTTACTCCGGAAGACCGAGTCTCCTCCAGCGTCCTGAATTCTCCCATCCCTGTGATGTTCAGGGCCGGTACGCGGGCAGACGCTCCAGCATCGTCGGAAAGAAACGGTCAAATGGCTGGTCGCTCTCCTCATATTGTGTCAGGAGTCGATAGAAGGGCTGCGACAGCGTCAGCCCCTGTTTGTGCAGTTGAGCCATGCGTGCTTCAGCTCGTTCGTGTGACTCCGGGGTGTCGGACAGCAGAGCTCTCAGCCGGTGATCCAGGGCCCGGACCAGGCATTCCCATGTGAAGCCGACCGGATCTCGATAGGGTTCGACTATCGGCCTGTCCTTGCCGGCTTCGTAGTACTCTCTCACCGTTGTCCTCACTATGCCAGAGTGGGCCTCCACGAT
>CAZTGH010000447.1:0-289 GCA_964612985.1 uncultured Pirellulales bacterium | reverse complement strand
GACCATATGAGTGAGAGCCGGGACTCTCGACGGTGTAGTAGTAGCCCTCATAGCGGGCCCCGATCGCGCGGTAGTGCATATCGAGCAGGTTTGGCACGTTCACAAGCGTCAACGTGTCGTGGCGTGGCATTCTCAAGTACTCCCAGAGAAAGGCCATTTGCTGCGTCATCCGGGCGACATCGTACTTGCGCAGCTCGGCCGCATAGTCAGGCTGAATGCGCTGCCAGACCTCGTCGACCCCGGCTGCCCGCCAGAAATCGTTCAGGATCGCCGGGAAATCGCGGAGTTG
>CAZTGH010000446.1:0-4465 GCA_964612985.1 uncultured Pirellulales bacterium | reverse complement strand
GGCCTCGATGTACCACTGGAAGTCGAGAGCGCCCCAGTGAAAGCCGGTGGTCTGGGGATAAATTATCGACGCCTCCTGCCAGGCCTCGAAGAGATCGGTCGCCGGGACAGACGGGTACCGCTGCTGGAGAACTTGGACGAACCGCTCGTTGCCCAGATTCGGGTCATACCCCAAGCGACCCCAGATCATCCAGTGGTACCAGTGCTTGGCAATCTCAATCTGACGCGGCGTCTCGGGTTCGAGGCTGAGGAATTCGCGGCCCCAGATGTATTGATCCGATCCCAGATAGAATCCGCGCGAGACCCCGTACGGGATGTTTCTGATGAACTCGCGCACGAAGTCCGGCGCCCCCCAGCGGAAGTGGTAGATGTCGTCGTTTCGCAGCGTCCAGATCGTGCGGAGATCGCCATGTTCCTGGATATCCTTGACAAAGCCGGGGTGGTAAGGCTGGGTCGTCGAACTGTAGACGTGGGCCTTGGCATATTTGAAGCTGAAGAGGAACTCGATGTCCTCGTGCTCGATCAAGGGGGCGAACTTGCGGGCGATGTCCTTGGCGCCGGTCTGGTGCTGGCGGTGGATGAAGGTGATCTTGCGTCCGGGCTGTTCTCTCGCCGCGTCGAGCACACCTTGGGCGTACGTCTTGAACGCCCAGTCTTCCTTCTCCTCGAAGCCGGCCCGGCCCATGTTCTCGCCCGTGGTCAGGCCGATGCCCGCCAGATCGGGATAGGTCAGGAACATCTGTTTGACGCTCTGGCGGAAGTAATCGATGGTGGTCTCGTTGTCGATAGCGTCGGTGATACCGTACTTGCCATAGGTGCCGTTGGTGAAGATGTTCCAGGTGACGATGTAGAAATCGACGTTGCGTTCCTTGCCATACCGCATCACCCGGCGCCAGAAAGCGATCTTGTCTTCGATCGTCATCACCTTCAGGGTTTCGAGATGGTCCAGGATCTCGGGGGCGTCGAACCCCTTGCCCTCCAGCGAGTAGTTCTCCTGGTTCTTGATCGTCGTCGAGCGTTTCACGTCCGCCAGCGCCACGTCGGGGTAGTCGGGCACCTTGACCAGCGACGGAAAGGGATGCAGGCTCCAGAGGGAGACGTAGTTGTACCGGTAGCGGGCCAGGGTATCGATGAACTCTCGCCAGAATTCGAAGCTCCACATCTCGGCGATGTTGTTCTGGGCGGCGTCGCAGACATCGGTGTAGCTGGGGGTGCGGGCGTCCAGAGGACAGTTGAACTTGACGCCCCGCATGGCCATGTAAGGATTCTGGTCAACATCCTGGATACCTTCGAGGCCCTGGACGCGGATGATCTCGGCCAGTTCGAGACCGCCATACATCAGTCCCGCCGCATCGGCGCCGATCACCCGGTACGTCATCCCTTCAGGCGTGGACACGACTCGAATGCGGTAGCCCTCGGACTTCCAAGGCGAGCCCATCGCTTCCGCTTCCGATCGTAAGCGGAGCACAATCCGCCGTGCCGCCGCCCTGCTATCCAGAAGGATCGTATGCCCTCTGCCCTGCAGGGCCGCCTGAATCTCATCGACCGCAAATAACGCCTGTGGAATCTCGGCGTCGACAGAAATGCCCACCGTCGCTGCGCCGGACCAGGTAGAAACCACCAGGCAGGTGAATACACAAGTCAAAAACGTGCGATGAGCCAATCCGAGACGCATACCTACTCCTTTGCTTTGTCGCGACTGTCGGGACCGGGCTAGACGCCGTCCCGGACCACGAGCATACACCACGTTGGCCTCAAGCTCAAATGCCCGGACAGAAATGAACGCGAGGCGAATTTCACAGTATCTCTGTAGGGATGGCGGCGCGCCACCCGCATCAACAGAGAACTCCGATATCAGGGAGAAGCATGATGAACAGGTCCATTCCGTCGCTATTGTTGGTTTCCGTGCTGCTGGCGTGTGCCTCCTGCGAGCAGGAAGGTCCGCAGGCAGAGGAACCGGCCACCTCCTCCGTGGAATCCGCCGATGAGACGATATCCCAAGTCTCCGGTGCGCCCATCTACCAGTTCGAGATGACAAATATCGACGGAACTCCAGTGAATCTTGGCACTTACAGCGGAAAGGTTCTGCTGCTGGTCAACGTCGCCAGCAAGTGCGGCTATACACCCCAGTATGCGGGGCTTCAGCAGCTCTACGAGAAGTATGGGGACCAGGATTTGGTGGTGCTAGGGTTTCCGGCCAACAACTTCGGCTCCCAGGAGCCGGGCACCGATGAGGAGATCCAGGCGTTCTGCACGACGAATTACAATGTTACCTTCCCCATGTTCTCCAAGATCTCAGTCAAGGGGGACGGCATCCACCCGTTGTACGCCTATTTGACCAGCGCCGAATCCGACCCGCAATTCAGCGGGCCGATCACGTGGAACTTCAATAAGTTTCTGATCGGCCGTGACGGCAGCGTGATCGGGCGCTACGATTCGAAGGTCGAGCCGCTCAGTGCCCAGCTTGCGGGCGACATCGAAGGCGCGCTGGCGAAGGAGGCGGGTTGATAGATGTGGATCGCACTGCTCCGCGTCAATCCCTGCCATAGGCGAGCAGGACGGTCAGGAGCACTGCGATTTCCAGGATGATGAGCACGAGATTCATAGCCACGTCCTTGATTCTGAGATCTTCAGCCGTAGCTATAAGGCACGAGACCGGGTCGCGGTAACGCCAACGGTACCAGGGATGCTACTCTTGCAGCAGTCTCTCGATCTTGTCCCACAGATCGCTTTCCTTTGCCACGCAGTACCGGACGATGCCCTTCTTGTCGATGAGGAAGGAGGCGGGACGTCCGTGAACCTGGTACAGCCAGTGCGTCGCTCCGGCCGAGACGCCCGGAGGCCTGCCCGGAGGCATCAGATCGGCCACGAGGTCCGGATCGGCGTCGAGCATCCCGGCAATCGGCATCCCCTCGAAGAGGCCCGTAATGTGGGTTGTGATCACATCGGCCGCGAGGGAGCCTCCAGCGGAGAGGTGACCGTAGACCGCAATGACCAACAAGTCCTCCGAGCCAGAGTCTCTCAGCAATCGGCAGATGGTCGCCAGTCCGGGGTCGCGATCCATACGGAAATCGCGAAATGTCAACAGAATGACCTGCCCTCGCATCTCGCTCAAGATCACCGGGTCGTGATTGAACCACGTCTGGGCAAACAGCAGCGGGGCTTCCTGGCCCAGCGCATCCCATCCCTGTGGAACCAACTGGAAATCGCAGCCGAAATCGTCAGCCGTGGCGGTCCGGGACCATTTTCCATAGCCGGGCACCTCGATCGTGACGCGGACGGGCCGGTCGGTCGGCATGTTCGTCAACGTGTAATATCCTTCGGCATCAGTGACCATCGCCTGCATGATCCGTTCGATTCCGACTCGGATCGTACGATGAGCCACTGGCAGGTCTTCCCCGTCGGTGATGCGCCCCTGGATGATCCCCGAGCCCGGCTCGCGTCCAGTCAGTACGATCTCTCCCAGATCGGCAACCTCGGACGGTGTCAACTCGAGGGATTTCGACCGCCCGCCGAGCGTGCCAAAGAACGCGGCGCCGCGAATCCTCGGACCGGCAAAGACCCCGTCGATCTGGAAGTAGCCTTCGTCGTTGGTGACCGTGGTGTGCAGTGTGTCTGGCAGCGCACACCATCGATTATCGAGCAGCAAGGTCTCCAGGCTGGCTCGAGCGCCGGCGATCGGCCGGCGATCGGCACCGACCACGCGTCCGGCGAGTGTCACGCCGGGCTCCAGGACGATCGTCATGTCATGGCCGTGGGTATCCTCTCGCCAGAGGAACCGCCTGCCCAGCGTCCCCGACACATCACAGGCACTGCCGAGCAAGCCGCCGGCAGGTTGGAACGTGGGCTTGGGAATGGAGAACGATGCCGTCGCACCGGCGCTCGGATCGAGGGTCGCACCTTCCAGCGCGATGAACCCTGCCACCGGACGCCCTTCGACGTCCACGAGAGAGATAACGATCGGGCTCGATTCGGGCTCCGCTCGCCGCGCCGGCAGATTTGTCTCCCGGTAGAGCGGAAATTCACTGTCGGGCAGCGTGTCATTGGGCTCCGGCATTGCCGCCACATCGGACGCAACATGGCTCTGAGGACTCGGTTCGGTCGTTTCGCGGTGTCTTGGATAGGCAGGTGCTCGCTCATCAAACGCCACTGACCGATCCGTCTGTACAGGAACGTACGGTTCGCTTGCCGTAACAGCAGCATCCGATTGCCTTGCGGAACCTGGCTCGGTGAGAAACCGGATCGCCAGGGCCGCTGCCACGAGCGCGAGTGTCGCCACAACGGCAACAGCAATGTGCAATGGCCGATTCATCGGTACTCCTGATTTCGCATCTCGTCCCGGTCAGAACGCACTTGTACAAACCACGTGTTCTCTATACTATCAGAATCCGGATTTCTTGTCAGCCCGGCAGCGGTCAATGCGAATAAGGCCGAAACACAGGAGCCATGGAGCGGACGAACGTGAA
>CAZTGH010000445.1:876-4481 GCA_964612985.1 uncultured Pirellulales bacterium | reverse complement strand
AGTCCCTGGCGGCACGCGTGCTGGGCCTCGACCGCAGAACGCTGTACCGCAAGCTCGAACGGCACGCAGAATCCGAAGACTCGCCCTCGAAGTAGGCCGGCAGCCCCGCCTTCGCCCCTTCCGCCCTCACGGCGGCGTGGTTCCGCTGACCGCGTGGCGGAATGCCACAGCGCGGCAGAATGCCACAGCCCGCCGCAACCCCTTGCATTTCCAGCCCATATGAGGCACGGAATGCCGTGCCGCCGCCCACAGGCCCTGATTGCCGGGGCAGTTCTCCCCGCTCCGCGAGCCGCCAGACCACGGGATCTGCACGGCACGGCGTTTGCTCTCGTCACCGATTGAGGGAAGGAAGGAGGTGCAGAAGTGCACAGATGCGCGGCCAGAGGAAGTCCTCTCAAATGCCACAACGGCGCTGGACGGGCCCCTCGAACTCAACGGCGTCATGGCGAATGTGCGCGACCTCGTTTCCTGGGAACCGCAGTCTCGGACGCCGATTGACCTCGAGCCACGATCTTCACGTGGGCGGGCGGCAGGGCCTCCCTGAGCAGGGCGCCCACACGACCACGAAAGGAAGCCGAGGATGAACCAACCGAACGGCCGCGGCAGGAAATCTCAGCCAGTCACGTGGATCTGCGTTGCCGACGCCCATCGCGCCCACCTGGTGCAGTGCGAGCACACGCAATCGGGCTCCTGGACGATGGAGCAGTGCGGCGAACTCGAAAGCGAGAACCCGGCGCACAGGCACAAGCGTCCCTCACCGCGTTGCGGGCGCATGGGAGGGTATCCCGACACGCAGGAGGGCCAGGCGGACCGCGACCGCCAGCGGTTCGCGCGGCGCGTCGCCGCGTGGCTCAAGCGGAACATCAATGGGCGAAGGGTCCAGCGCCTGGTGCTCCTGGCCCCGCCGCGCTTCCTGGGCGCGCTGCGGAAAACCGCCGCCTCTCGGCTGGCGGGGAGCGTGGATGACCGGCCGTGCGAGCTCACCCACCTGAAGGCCCACAGGCTCCGCGAGCATCCTGTCTTCCGTGAGTCGCTCGGGATGCCGCCGGGCAGTGCACTAGCCATCGTGCGGTGAGCGCGGGCGCGGGGAACCCGGCCCGTAAGCTGCCGCCGTAGCGTATCGCGGAGGACAGGACATGGCCACGGCGAGAAGAGGCAAGTCAGCACGAAGCCGCGCAACCGGCCGCGAGGAGCAGCGATGCGAGCTGCTGGCCTTGCGGCGGCGTCTCGCCGAACGCCTCGCCCATCCCGCGGGCGTGGACGTTGCGGCGGGGGCACCAATCGGTCACGAGGACTATATGGAGGCGGTCGTGAGCTCGGCAGAGCGGGACTTCGCCCGCGAACTCAACGACGTGTTCACGGCAAGCATCCAGGAGGTGGACGACGCCCTGCTGAAACTGGCCGAGGGCACCTACGGGGTTTGCGAACGGTGCGGCCGCCGGATCGGTCGTGCGCGGCTCTCCGCGATGCCCTCGGCCTGTCTGTGCATCCGCTGCAAGAAGCAGGAGGAAGCCTGAAGCGGGGGTTTGCCACGCCGTGTGCACAACGGATCGCGGGAACGAGGACCCGCAGCGGAGCGAAACCAGGTCCCCGGCCAGTTGTTGGTCCGCCTGGAACGGACACACTGGGACCTTACTTGGAGATGGAGCGATGGTCGGCACGAAGCCCGCGCCCTGCGGGCGCGAGGACACGCAGACGGGCTCGCGAACCCGCGTCCTGCTCATCGAGGACGACCAGGAGATGCGCACTATGCTGGCCGACGTCCTCCGGGCGGAAGGCTATTCCGTCGACGAGTTCGCGAGCGGCCTGCCGTTCCTCGACGTGCTCTCTGCTCCCGACAATCGCCTCGCGGGCCTCCGACGCTGGCAGGCGATCATCTCGGACGTCAGGATGCCGAACCTCAGCGGTCTGACCATCCTCGGCATCGCCAGGCTCTGGGCCTGTGAGGACTGTCCCCCCGTCATCGTCATCACCGCCTTCGGCGACGAGGAAACGTATGCCGAAGCCGAGAGGCTCGGCGTGGCGGCGGTGCTGGACAAGCCCTTCGACCTGGACGACTTCATGGCCGCCGTGCGACACGTCGCGCCCCCCATCAACGGTGGAGGTGCACGACCATGACCGCCCTCGCCCACACCCTGCCCGCGGAGAGGGAGCAATGCTCCGCTCGGAACCCCGCGCAGCCGGGATACTACACGGCGGCTGGTCGCTCCGCCGCCGCACGAAGCGGGTGCGCATGGGGGGACAAAAGGGCCCGTGAGAAGTGGGCAGTGCCCGCCGTGAGTGTGGTCATCCCGGCGCACAACGCCGAGAAGCACATCTGCGAGACACTGGACTCCGTGCTGGCCCAGACCTACCGCGATTTCGAGGTGATCGTTGTCGACGACGGCTCGGCGGACGCAACGCAAGAGCTCGTGCGCGCCTACGGGCCTCGGGTCCGCCTGGTCACGCAGAAGCACGGCGGCCCCTCCGCAGCCCGGAACCGCGGGATTCGCGAGGCGAGCGGGCGTTTCATTGCTTTCGTCGATTCCGACGACCTCTGGCTGCCTGAGAAGCTCGGCGAGCAGGTGTCTCGCTTCGACCACGAAGGGCGGGTGGGCCTGGTCTATTGTCAGGTCGACCGCATGACCGCTGAAGGGCAGCCCATCGCGACGCATCACCCCCCTCTGCCGAAGGGACGGGTGTTCCTGGAGCTCCTTGAGCGGAACCACTGCTGGACCTCGGGCGTGATCGTCCGTCGCGAGGCACTCGAGAAGTGTGGCCTCTTCGACGAGCATATGGTCTGGGCTGAGGACTGGCACCTCTGGCTCCGCATCGCACGCCAGTACGAGTTCGACGTGGTCGAGCGGGTGCTTGCCCTCCATCGCGTGCATGACGCCTCGCTGACCCGAAGGCTCGAGGACGCGTATCTCGGCGCCCGACACGTGCTCGACACCGCACTCCGCCTCGAAGGCGGCGCCGCAGCTCGCAGGGCAGCACGCCGCGGCCGCCACCGCCTCGAGAGAAACTACGGCCTGCTCTGGCTCGGCATGGCCCAGGTCCGCCGCGCCCGCCGCCGCCTCTGGCAGGCACTTGGCCGCCGGCTCTGCGACCCTCACGCCGCGGCAGGCATCGTCGCCACGTTCCTTCCCGAGCCAGTGCGCATCCCACTCCTGCGGGCCTGGAAGCGGCTCGCCCCCTGGGTGCCCTGGGACAAGCACGGACGGTACAGCCGACCTGCACCCAGACCACACGGAATCGCGCGGTAACAGAAGGAGCCCGTCAGTGCCCAACGAGCGTCGGTTTTCGCACCACACCCGGCTCCGCCACAGCCTCGTCCACAAGGTCGGACGCGGCCTGAGGCTCTGGCGACGCGAAAAGGTGTCGCTGCGCCGAGTCCTCAACGCCGGCCTCTGTCACCTCTCGCTCCGCCGGCGTTCGGCGCGCGTGCTCGGCAAGCCGTTCTTTCTCATGGTCGAGCCCACCAACGCCTGCAATCTGCGCTGCCCGCTCTGCCCCACGGGGCGCGGCGCGCTGGGCAGGAAGACCACGTTCCTCCCGCTCGACGTGTTCAGGCAATGCATCGACCAGCTCGGCCCCTACCTGATCGACGTGAACCTCGCGAACTA
>CAZTGH010000445.1:0-866 GCA_964612985.1 uncultured Pirellulales bacterium | reverse complement strand
CCACCGCGATCTGCCCAGGATGATCGCCTACGCCAAGGCAGCCGGCGCTCGCGTCTCCGTCGCCAGCAACGGGCAACTCCTGAATGAGGAGTCCTCCCGCGAGCTCATCGAGAGCGGGCTCGACCGGATCTACATCTCTTTCGATGGCACCGACCAGGCCACCTACGAAAGCTACCGCGTGGGCGGCGAGTTCGCCAGAGTCGTTCAGGGCGTCAAGACCCTCCTCGCAGCCCGCGCAGAACTCGGACGCGAGAACCCCCGCGTCGAACTCCAGTTCCTCGTCATGCGACACAACGAGCAGCAGCTCGACACGTTCCGCAGGATGGCCGAGGAACTTGGCGCCGACCGCCGAACCATCAAGCCCGTGAGCTTCAACGTGGCCGAGTGGCACGCGCCCGACACCCACCGAACCTACGAACGGTTCGCCCCGGTCAACGAGGAGTTCCGCCTCTATCGCAGGGAAGGCTCGGAGTGGCGATGGAAGAACGGGAAGCCAGACCTCTGCACTGCGCCCTGGCGGTCCATCACACTCCTCTGCGATGGCACCCTTGTCCCCTGCTGCCGCGACCCCAGGGCCGATCACCGCTTCGGCACCGTGGCCGACGGCGTCCTCGCTGTGTGGAACAGCAGGGAGTACCGAAGCTTCCGCGAGCGAATGGTCAGCGGCTGTGTCAATCTGCCCATCTGTAACGTCTGTCCCGGCGAGTGACTCGCGGAGAAACACGCTTGGGAGCCACACACGAGACCGAACGGCCGGCTCGCGGGAAGCCTGCGGTCGAGCCGTCTTGGGGCGTCCGCCTCACCGAAGCCCCAGAGCCGGGCGACGGCCCGGGGTCCGGGGGAGACTCACCGAGAGCTGGGGGGCC
>CAZTGH010000444.1:0-4488 GCA_964612985.1 uncultured Pirellulales bacterium | reverse complement strand
GATCCAGTCGAGATCACCACGAAGAGCCTTGCGAAGTAAATCCGGGCTGCAACTGCGCCGCCGGGCCACGTCGGTCACACTGTCGCCCAGCGTACTGAGTTTCGTGGAAGGCTTCGTCGGCTCTTCTTCGCGGATGACCCGTTGCATCTCGGCATAGCCCGCCTCGCGCAATTGCCGTTCGCTGAACGGCGGCGTTCCGGTAAGCAGCTCGTACAGCAGGACGCCCAGCGAGTAGATATCGGAACGGGTGTCGATGTCCAGATCGCTCAGTTCCGCCTGTTCCGGGCTCATGTAGGCGGGCGTACCGATGATCTGGGCATACCGCGTAAACAGCGTCTTCTCCGTCAGCCGCTGATTGGTGGCCTTGGCGATCCCGAAGTCGATCACCTTGGGGATGGGTTTGCCATCGTGCATCGTCACCATCACGTTCGAGGGTTTGATATCGCGGTGAATGATCCCCTTCTGATGCGCGTGCTGGATCGCGTGGCAGACCTGGACGAAGAGCGC
This sequence comes from uncultured Pirellulales bacterium, assembly GCA_964612985.1. Lineage (GTDB taxonomy): Bacteria > Planctomycetota > Phycisphaerae > Sedimentisphaerales > Anaerobacaceae > Anaerobaca. The sequence goes on along the minus strand of CAZTGH010000444.1, from coordinate 3,981 downwards.
CAGGCGGTCCTTGGTCCCGAGCCGATGGGCATCGCAGTAGTCGGTGATCGAGACCCCCTGGACCAGTTCCATAACGAAGTACGGCCGACCCGCCTCGGTCGCCCCCGCGTCCAAGACCTTGGCAATGTTCGGGTGATCCATCACCGCCAGAGCCTGTCGCTCGGCCTCGAAACGGGCGATCACCTGGCGCGTGTCCATCCCCAGTTTGATGATTTTCAGGGCGACCCGGCGCTGGATCGGCTCCGTTTGTTCGGCCATGTACACCACCGCCATACCACCCTCGCCGATCTTCTCCAACAACTTGTACCGCCCGATCGTCGTCCCCGGCCCCTCGCTCATGGGGACCTGAAGCGGCGATTCGTTCTCCAGGAGACCGTGGAGGAATGCCCCGGCCTGACGGTGAGCTCTCACGAGCGACTCGATCTCAGTGCGCAACGGACCATCGGAACCGCACACCTCGTCCAGATAGGTCGTCAGATCCTCCGACGTAGCCTTGGCGATCGCCTCAGAGAAGATCGCCTTCATATCCTGTGCTCGTCCGGTCATGGGTAGCCCTCAGCAACGGTTCACTCTACAGTGCGACGTACATGGCAGGGACATGAAGAAGAAAAGCGCAATCTTTCTGGAATTTTCGGCGCGACCTCGAAAACCAGGACGCTGCTCGTCAGCCCGCCACGAATGTATCAGACCGCGCCCCTCCCGAACCCGTCTGTCAGGTCCGGGTAAGGTCGCTGTCCTCCTGGATCTTCCGATGGAGCCAGGCCCGCGCATAGGCCAGGTGACTCAAGACCGTGCGTTCGGAAACGCTGCGGAGCTCCGCAATCTGCCGTATGGTCAGACCCGCGAAGTAGCGAAGCTTCAGCAGATCGGCGGCCTCCGAATCCGACTCCGCCAATTTCGTGAGCGCCTCATCGAGGGTGAGAAGATCGTCGGGACACGCCTCGAATGGAGCTTCCAGTCCCGTCAAGGCAATCGCTTCTTTGCCGCCGCCATGCTTGAGGCGCCCCTTTCGTCGGGCATTCTCCACGAGGATACGCCGCATGGCCTCGGCCGCAGCGGCGAAGAAGTGGCCTCGGCTGTTCCAGTTGTGACCGGCGCTCCCTACCAGCCGTACGTAGGCCTCATGCACCAGGGCGGTCGCCTGGAGCGTCTGTCCAGGGGGCTCGCACGACAGCTTCCGGGCAGCGAGGAGTCGAAGTTCCTCGTAGACCAGGGGCAGCAATTTCTCCGCAGCCTTTCCGTCATCCCCTTCGATGGTGTTCAATATCCGTGTCACATCGCTCATGCCAGCTTCCCGTAGCCCCCCAGCATTCCGATTCGAGGAACATTCTCCAAAACATGGCGAAATACTGCAAGAGAATTGACCCGCGTTCGCGGTCTTACTCCCTCTCCATCGAAGTGCGGATGGCCCACCCAGGCCCCGGAAACCGTAAGCCATTTTCCTTTCACCAGTTACAGAGGGTTCACCGCCGAACGAGGCATTCCCCCGCCGGAACCGTCAATGCACGGATTCATCTGCGCCGTCTCCTGTCTGCACGCCGGGGCGCACATTCCCGCCCGATGTCTGCCAGCCATGCTCTCGGTTGGCGTCGTGGCCACGCGGAACGAGACCTGGTGTTTGCATTCCCTTTGCGTATGCTTTAGGCTCTCATAATGGTTCACGGGACCCTATTTCTGTGAAATTCTGAGCGGTCGCAATCCGTGACTCTGATGGGCGACTTCTGTGTAGCAGTCCAGTCATGGTTGAAGCGATCCGCTGACTGAAGAGGAGCATTCATGAGACGACGCACGTTCATCAAGACCGCCGGCGCCCTGGGGTTCAGTGCGGCGGTGCCCTGGGCAGACGCCTTCGCTCAACAGAAGGACGCGGTCGCGTTCTTGACGCAGAAGACGTCCGACCAGATGCTCTTTCCGCGTCCGCAGGACGGGGCCGAGCTTCGAATCTCCCCGGTGGGATTGGCCTGGCTGCCCTGCCCCCAGGCGGCGAGTTATCGCGTCGAGATCTTCGACCAGGGGCACCGTCGGGTCTACCGCAAGGACGTCGGAGCCGATCCCGTCCACTGTCCCGATCAGGTGTTTCCCGCCGGCACTTACACGTGGGATGTGATCGCGCTGGACGCGCAGGGACGAGAAATGGCCCATCATGGGAGGCAATCCTTCACCATCCTGGAGGGCGCCGCGGAATTGCCCTGGATCGATCCGAAAGAGTTGCTTCGCCGTGTTCCCCGAGCGCACCCGCGTATCCTCTATCCGAAGTCCGACCTGGAGACGATCCGCTCGACGCTCTCGACCACACGAGCCAAGTCGTGGAAGGCCTGCAAGGCAGCGGCCGATCGGGCAGTGTCCAAGGGCGTGCCGGAGTTTCCGACGTACCATCGCATCGAGGATGCGGGCACGAGACGACTCGAGTATCAGAAGTACTTTGCCTATTTCCGCGGCTACGTAGACAGCGCGCTGATGGACCTGTCGCTGGGCTATCTCATGACGCAGGAGGCCCGATACGCCGATGCCGCCAAGAAGATCCTGCTCGAAATCGCCTCCTGGCCCACTGCCGACGACGATGTCACGAGCGTCAGTGCAAAGTGGGGAGATGAAGTGGGTCTGTCGTTTTCGAAATGCGCCCATATCGCATATGACTGGCTGTACGATGCCCTGAACGATCGTGAAAGACGGCTCGTCTCCGACATGTGTCAGGCACGGATCTGGCAAACGTACCGGCGTCTGGCCCGGCGGAATTATCTCACGTATCCGGGCGAGAGTCATAACGGACGTTTGATCGCCTATCTCACCGATATGTCGCTGGTCATGGCGGGAGAAACGCCTGACGCCGAGACCTGGCTGGCCTATTCGCTCAAGGCTCTGCTGACGTTTTACCCCCACTGGGCCGGCGTCGACGGCGGCTGGGCCGAGGGAATCCCCTACGGTCTCTGGTACAACACGTTCTATATTCCCGCTTTCGAAGGACTGCGCCAGCTCGCAGGGTACGACCTCTGGCAGCGTCCGTTCTTCAACAACGTGCGATACTTCTTCTTCTACTGCACCGCCAATCACGGAGAGATGAGGCCCTTTGGCGACAGTGCCGAAGGCGGCGGTCCCGGCGTCGGCAGCGGCAGCGGGTACGCCGAGCTGATGGCGTTCCACGCGCATCGCTACAATGACCCCTACATCGGCTGGTGGGTCGAGCAGCTTCCCGGCTATCGTGGCGGACAGAGCGGATCCGTCCTGTTCGAGGATCGACTACCGTCGAAGGCGCCAACGGATCTGCCCCACTCGCGTGCGTTCCGCAGCGTGGGCTGGGCGGGATTGCACAGCGATGTCGCCGACCCGAAGAACGATACGTGTATGATCTTCAAGAGCAGCCCCTACGGGAGCGTTTCGCACAGTCATGCCGACCAGAATACGTTCGCCATCATGAAAGGCGGCGCCGCCCTGGCGATTCCCTCGGGGTACTATGGGCCATCCTATGGCAAACCGCACCATGCCGAGTGGACGCGATCGACCAAAGCGAACAACTGCATCCTCGTCGACGACCAAGGACAGAAGATCCGTTCCGCGGCAGCCAATGGCGCCATCGTGGATTTCAGGGATGCCGTAGGCTATTCTTATGTGGCGGGCGATGCCACGCCGGCGTACATGGGCCAGCTCAAGAAATGGGTGCGGCATATTCTCTTCCTGAGGCCCGGCCTGTTCCTGCTCCTCGATGAGATCGAAGCGCCGGCGCCGAGTCGATTCAAGTGGATGTTGCATGCGTTCGATCAGATGGAGATCGAGGGCAGTCGGATCACCTCGCGGCGCAAGGGAGCGACGTTGGATGTTCATCTGGTCGCGAGCAGTGAATTACTGGTCACACAGACCGATCAGTTCGATACGCCTTACAACCACGGCATCCCCAAGGCCTATCACAGGGACAGGCCCAACCATTGGCACGTCACCGCCGAGATGCGTGAGAAGACCGCCGCCGCTCGGATCGCCGCCGTGATG
>CAZTGH010000443.1:0-4493 GCA_964612985.1 uncultured Pirellulales bacterium | reverse complement strand
GACGGACTGAGCACGGACCTCAACCGCATCTGCGAGCAGAGCGGGGTCGGCGCGATCCTCGATGCGAATCGCATTCCGATTAGCGACGATGCTGGAACGCTGGCCGATCCGCTCCGGGCGGCGTTGCACGACGGCGAGGATTTCGAACTGCTTTTTACGCTCGCCGCCGACCAGTGCGACGAACTGCTGCAAAGGTGGGACGCGCGCGTACCCGTCACGCCAATCGGGCAGATCGTCGAGGGCCCCGGCATGCAGGTCCGGATGCCCGATGGACAGATGGCGGACCTGACGCCGGGAGGATATGACCATCTGGCGGAGCCCGAGTAGCGGCCGGCCGGAGAGTGTGACAGAACAGGAGATCTATGGGGTCCGTGATTACATCCAATTCGCCTGAAGAGACCATGACGGTCGGTCGGAGCCTGGGCCGCCAACTGACCGGAGGAGAAGTACTCGCCATCGTCGGCCCGCTCGGCAGTGGAAAGACGCATCTGATCAAGGGGATTGCCGAAGGCGCCGGTGCCCCCGATCGCAGCCAGGTCAACAGCCCTACCTTCGTCATCGTCAACGAATACCGGGGCCGCCTCGACCTCTACCACATCGACGCCTATCGTCTCGAATCCGTGGACGACTTCGAGAGACTGGGGTTCGACGATCTGTGCTACCCCGAATCGGTCGTGCTGATCGAATGGGCCGATCGCGTCGAAACCGCTATTGCCGATACAAACCCTATCCGCGTCACCCTCTCCCACGCCGGACCGCGCACGCGCACCATCCACATCACCGATGCCCCGGAGTACCTCCATGTCCATTAATGTCCTGCCGTGACACCGAAGCAGACGCCCGATACACCGGAGCACAGGATTCGGGTATGAGCGGAGATGTCGTTCGTGGTCTCAACAAGAACAAACGCCCAGGAAGCAACTACCAGGGTGGCGACCTGCACGACATATCCGACGTTCGATGTGTCCCATCTGTCGCATGGGGCTCATAGAACCTCGAAATACCTGGCGGATTGTACAAGACAGTCGCCTGATGACCCACGGTTCGTACAGAGCACGAGTAAGGCCGCAAGGAAAAGGCCCCGGCATTTGCTCTTCCGGGGCCGTTGGGTGCCAGAGAATCGGTTGTGCGACGTACAGACGCGCCTGACGGCACGGTCTACTTGGGTCGCCCGAAACCGATATCGTCGAAATAGACGGTGCCGGCGCCACCGGCGCTCGGATTGGTCCGGCTGCCTATGCCGATGACCATTGTCTGGACTCGGCTCAGGTTCACGCCGGCCAGATCGCTGTAGGGGATCGCCCATTCCTGCCAGGACGGACGAGCCGTGATTACGGCATCGGGATTCAAGATCGTCGCGCTCTTGCCGCTGCTGTCCTCGATGGTTACGTACAGCGATTCAGGTGAATTGCCCTCGGGTTGCTCGGTGCCGATCGCCGCCACTTGCCAATCGCCGGCCACACCGCCTGTGGTCGAGACATTCGAGAATTCGGCTCCCGTGATGATCCCTGCATCATGGCTGGTCACCGCCAAACCGATGTAGACGTCGGCGGCCATCGGAATATCCACGGGAGTCGTGGTGGCGATGTCCACCCAGTTTACGCCGTCGCTCGACTGCTGGGCGGTGAATACGCTGCCCGTACGGGTCAGCCTGACCCAATGGGGAATCTCAACGTCGGCGACATCCGTGTTGGCGCTGGCCTGTCCGGTCTCCGGGCGTCGCTGGAACGACACGCCGTGAGACGCCGTTGGCGTCACGGACACATAGGCATGTTTCGAACCAGGCTCCAGGGTCTCCCGGATCATCACGCCTGCCTTGGCCCACTCGTTGCTGCGAACCAGACTGTCGACCCGGACGGTCATGGAGCCATCGCCGCTGAGGTTCTTGTATGCATAGCGGAACTGATCCGCCGTGTCCCAGATGTCGGTACCGACGGCATTCATGATAATGGTGTCATCGGGGGCCAGCAGGAAGGCGGGCGCGTTGCCCCGGACGTACAGCACCAGTCGGTCGGCGCCGTGGCCTGCCCAGTCCTGGGTGCCATCAAACGCCCTTTCGGCCTCGGAGTAGAACGGCGCTGTGCTGTTGTCGTACTGCAACGGCATCGATTGTGTGCCGCTGCGAACGATGCTCTTCTCGGCGAAGGGCGCGTCGAAATACCCAACGGTGGAGCCATTGTCGTTGACCCACCCGTCAAGCCAGGTGTCGAAGATCGTGGTGCCGGCCTCCAGATCGTCGTTGTAATCCTCGAATCCGTCGATCCACGCGTACTCCTGGGTCGAGAAGGTCCAGACATCCGATGCCCACGCGGGCGTCTCGTCGGCCGGATTGATTTCGACGATCTGCCAGTAGTACGTGTCGCCGAATTCCAGTGCGGGGTTGAAGCTGGCGGTTTCGACCGTCTCCGCCAGCGTCATGGCGTTCGGGTCGGTGCTCAAGTACACTTCGTGGGAGGCCGCCTCCCGGCCACTGCGCCAAGTGAGCGTGGAGCCAACTTCCACATCCGTTGCCCCATCGGCGGGCTGCGGCTCGCGCGCCTGCGCCGGGATGTACAGGAAGCGAACCTCACTGAGTCCGAACTGGCCCATCATCCCCCAGCCGGTGTTGACGTTCAGCCGGACGTATCTGGCGGGGACCCCTCCGAAATCGACAGTCGTGTTGGCGGTGTATGTGCCCTTGGCTGTCGCCTGGGCGAACTCGACGTCGCCCAACGCCGTCCAGTCGGCGCCATTCTCCGAATACTCGACCGTCACGTTCTTGAGCCCGAAGCCGAGCATCAGTTCAAACTGAACGTTGTAGTTCCAGACGAGCATCTGGTACAGTTTGTACACGCGATCGAATTCGTACTGGAGGTACAGGGGGTCAGCCCCCGGCGTGGCCAGCCACATGTCGGCCGCCATCGTCGAATGCTGGTCGTTGGCGTTGAGTCCGGAGCGGTTGATGGTGTTCTGCGGCCCGGCCTCTTCTTCAGAGAGCCCGTTGGTGGTAGCGATGATCTCGGTCACCGGGTAGGCGAACGGCTCGACCGTGAAGCTCCAGACCTCCCCCTTGTAGATCGTATGGTCCGGGGCGGCGTTGACTTCATCGACGCGCCAATAGTACGTCGTATCGAAATCCGGTATGCCAGCGGGTGCGTAGCTCGTCCCAGTCTGGCTCTCACTCAGGAGCACGCCCCTCGGGTTGGTTCGGTTCGCGTTGTTGACATCGTCGAACGAGGTTCCAAAGTATACGTCGTGTGTGGCGGCAAACTCACCGGCGGTCCAGCCGAGAACGACGTCGCGCGGTATATCGATGCTTTCGTCAGCGGGACGCGGGTCCGTGGCAAGACCGGGGGATAAGAGCCCTCTCATGGTGGCCTGAACCTCCGCCGGCAAAAGGGCCCGCGCGTAGAGTTGCAGGTCGTCGATCAGCCCGTCCCAGAAACGCCCGGCGGCCTGGGAATTGTCACCGATGTAGACAGGATAGGTACCGGTGGTAATGCCTTGTGTGTCGGCGACAAAGGCCTCATCCACCCCGTCGATGTAGATGCGCCCGCCGTCTTCGGTGCTGTACACGCAACAGACGTGGTGCCACTCGTTCAACGGCAAGGCGGTCGTTGAAGCGACGTTCATGTAGTTGCGGCTCGCACCGGTCCATGCGAAGTCCAGGTTCTGCGTCGCGCTGTTCGTGGCCAACCGCCATGCATCGTCCCCCTTGGCGATCACCGCCCGCCAATCTCCAGGAACGGAACGCAGATTCACCCATACCGCCAGCGTCAGAGCCTCTGTGACGTCGAAGATGGCATCGTCGCCGCAATCGATGAAGTCCCCGTCGCCGTCAAAATCGAGGGCGCCGCCGATCGCGCCGGCGACCCACTGAGGATCGCCCTGGATCACGCCGTCATTTCCATTTCCGCTCGAGTCGACGGCTACGCTACCTGCCCCGTCGTCGAACGTCCAGTAGGCGATCAGTCCCTCCGGTGGTCCACCGAGGCACTCGCCGGCCATTGCCCATACCATCAGAAGAACGCCCCAAAGAAGTGTTGTGGTTCGAGACATCGTCGTCCTCCTTCAATTCTGCCAGTGCTGGTTGATTTGTGAAGCCGTGCCGTATCCTCACTTCCACTGCAACGGTTGAGAGCCGGCCCGACTCAAGTCGACGTAACCCTTCTGCATGTATTCCAGGTCCCTGCTGCCCACCACCGGGGTTCCTGGGGGAAGTTCTCCCGAGGAGACTCGCCAGGTCGTCTTCTCCTTCCAGATGTGCAGTTCCGCATGCCCGTCAGCATACCCCAGCGTGCTGGCCTTTTTGTGCCAGATGGAAATCGGGTCGTGGAAGGAATCGCTGTCCTTGTCCAGGATCCAGGAGCCCCAGTTATGGGCACCCGAACCTTCGTCTTCCTCGATGAAGATGTAGATTTCCGACGGATTCCTCAGTTGCGTGATTCGCCGCGCGGGCTTCTGGTCGAAATACCCCCATCCGTTGAGTCCGTCCTGGATCGCATAGCTGCGAT
>CAZTGH010000442.1:0-4568 GCA_964612985.1 uncultured Pirellulales bacterium | reverse complement strand
CGGCGCCCTGGGGTCGCGGGGCGAGAGGGGCCAGCGGTCCGCGACGATCCCCATCTGCTTCATGCGGCGGTGGCGTTCCTCGCGCAGCGCGTCCCAGCCCTTCATATACTTGCCGCGGTACTTCGCGATGTCCTTCGGCCACGCGTGGAGCGGGTAGTGCGGCGCCGTGTAGGCGACGTAGAGCAGGAAGGGCTTGTCCTCGTCCTTGTACTCGTCGAGGTACTTCAGGGCGTAGTCCGTGAAGGCGTCGGTGGTGTAGAAGCTCCGGTCCTCGGGGGTGTAGGGGCGGAACTCCTTGTCCTCGATGGCCCATCGCCGCCAGTTCTTGCGCTTGCGGCCCGGGGGCGGCTCGCCCTCGCGCTGCTTGCCGGGGTTGAAGAAGTTGCAGCAGCCGTCGGTGAGGCCGAAGTGGCGGTCGAAGCCGCGGCGGACGGGGATGCTGGGCGCGTGCCACTTGCCGGCCATCAAGGTGCGGTAGCCTGCGGGCCGGAGCGCCTCGCCGAGGGTCACGGCCTTGCGCATGCTGCCCTCGCCCACGGCCTGGGAGTACTGGCCCGTGAGGAGCGACGCGCGGGTCGGGCCGCACTTGGCGTTGTTGTAGAACTGGGTGAAGCGGATGCCGTTCTTCGCCAGGCGGTCGAGGTTCGGCGTCTGGATCTCGCCGCCGTAGCAGCCCAGGTCTGAGAAGCCCATGTCATCGGCCATGATGAGCAGGAAGTTCGGCCGCTCCCCGCGCCCGAAGGCCTGGCGGACGAGCGGGGCGCCCAGGATCGGGGCGGCCGCGCCGGCGGCCAGTCCCCGCAGGAAACTGCGTCGTGACAGTGCGTGCATGGCGTTCGCTCCATTGGTGGTCGTGGGACACGCAGTTTACATGCGGAGGGGCTGTCGCGCAATCGAGGCCGCGACTTGCGGGCGGCGCGGCCTGCTGCTACGATGCCGCCGGCCAAAGCCCACCATCAAGGAAGCGGGGCATGCGGAAGCCGAAACCGGAAGCGAGACTCGAAGCAGATTGCGTGGCACTGTGCTGGGACGGTGAGATCGTGCTGCGGGTCCCCCATGCCTGGGGCCTCTCGGTGCGACTTGGCGACGGCGACGCCGCGGCGCCGCGACTCGTCGAATCGGTGGCCGACGGCGGGGCCGTAACACTTCGGCGCGAATGGCAGCGCGGCGACGGCTCCACGTGCCGCGCGACGGAGACGTTCACCGTCCGCGCCGATCCCGCGCGCATCGAGCGGCGGGTGACGGTCGAGCGCAGCGGCGGCGGGCGGCCCGCGCGGCTCTTCGGAGCCACTGCCCGCCTGGCCTCCGCGCTGGGGGATCGCGCCGCCTTCTCGGTGCCCATGGCCCGGATGACCCCTGCGACGCCGGCCAGGGACGTGCTGCGGCGGCCTGCGGAGTTCCCCGACCATCGCGGCCAGGACGGGCGCTTCCCGATTTTCGTCACGGCCCCCGATGCCATCGCCGGGGCCGTCACGGGCGAGCGATCGGCCGGCCGGCTCGGCTTCGCCGTCGTGCCCCTGCCGCTGGCGTGTCCCGTGCACACTCGCCTCCACGGTCGGGACAGCGCCGTGTGCATCGAGCACGAGTTCCTGCGGGAGTCGTGGCTCCGTGACGGCGAGCCGATCGAGGTGGCCGCGCAGGCCAATCTGCTCGGCCGCGAAGCGTGGCGGGACCGGCACGCGGCCGTGGGCCGCCTCCTGGCCGGCCAGGGCTTTGCGCCGCCGGCCGGCCGGCCCGAGTGGGCGAAGAACGCGATCATCTACGAGGCCGAGATCGGCTTCGAGGGCGGCCTCCGTCGCCTCACGCAGAAGCTCCAGCGGCTCAAGGAACTCGGCTTCAACACCGTCTACCTGATGCCGTGGCACCAGGGCGGCTACGGCACCCTCGACTACGAGGCGATGAACCCCGACTACGGCACCTTCGACGACCTCGAGGCCCTGACCGCGGCGGCGCACAAGCAGGGCACGCGGGTGCTCTTCGACCTGCTGGTGAACATCGCCGCCGATGGCAGCCCCTACCTGGCGGAGCACCCCGACTGGTTCTACCGCGACGCCGAGGGACGGCCACTGCCGCACCCGGCGTGGAAGAGCAACTGCTTCGACCCCGCGTCCCCCGGCTTCCGGCGGTTCCTCACGGACTACGCGGTCCGCTGTTGCGAGGAGTGGGGCGCCGACGGCTTCCGCGTGGACGCGGTGGCCTATCGCGGCGGGCTGTGGAGCAGCCGGCCCGGGCTCCAGCCGCACGAGCACGCGCACGCGGTCTTCAGCCTCGTCGGCGGGATCCGCGACGCCATCCGGGCCGGCGACCCCGGCCGGATCCTGCTGGCCGAGTGCTTCGGACCGCAGCAGGTCCCGGTGAGCGACCTCGTGTGCTACCAGTGGATCGAGTGGCTCGACTGGGCGCTCGAACGGGTCGAGTCGGGCGCCCTGGACGGCGCGACGATCGCGCGGCTCCTGGGCGAGCACTTCGCCGTCATGCCCCGCGACACCTGGCTCGCCACCTACACCCACACCCACGACACCGTGGCCTTCGCCAAGCGCGACATCCAGGGGCCGGGCGTGGACGCCTTCTTCACCACCCTGGCGCTGCTGTCGGCGGGGACGATGGTCTTCGGCGGCGGCTGGCGGATGCGGGCGAGGCCGAGCGAGGCCGAGGAGGCGGCGTACCGCGTGCTCTTCGCACTCGAGGCCAGGCTTGGCGGGGTGGCATGCAGCGCCGTGCGATTCCTCCCGATGGATTCGGCAGCACTGTGCGCCGCCGAGCGCCCATCCGCCGAGGGCTGGGTCCGGGTCATCACCAACTTCAGCAAGGCCGCCCAGCCGCTGCCCGCGACCGGCCCCCGCCTCTACTCGCGGCTCGGCAGCGACACCCACACCATCGCGCCCTTCGACACCGTCGTCGAGGTGCTCTGAGCGGATATGGGAGAGGAGACACCCATGCAGCACTGGCGACTGCGGCTTCTGGCCGCGACGGTCCTGGCAGCCTTGACGGCCTGTGCGGGGGCCGCCGAACTCCGTGTCCTGCTGCCGCTGGCGCGGACGGCGTACCAGACCAACGAGACCATCGACCTCGCCGTCGTGCGCGCCTCCGCGGAGCCGCTCGCCGCGGGCGACCTGGTGCTGAACCTGGCGGCCGGGGACGGCAGCCGGGCGAGCTTCGTCTTCCCCGCCGATGCCGCGCCCGTGCAGGACGGCGCCGCGCGGGCGACGGAGCACCTTCACCTCAACGGCTGGCTGCTGCGGCCGGGCGGCTACACGGTCGAGGTGCGCTGCGACGGCGCCGCGGCGAAGGCGGCCTTCACCCTCCACTCCCACGTGCGCAAGAGCAGCTTCCGGCTCATCTGCTGGGGCCGCGCCAAGGGCAAGGCCCAGCTCGTCGAGGGCGAGGACAGCCTCGGCTTCAACCTTTTCTACGGCCACTACGGACGCGACGACGAGGCCAACTTCATCCGCGCCGGCGTCGACGTCATGTCCTGCTGCACCATGAGCGGCGGGCACCAGATGGACCTGCGGTCGGAGTGCGACTGGTCCGACCCCTACGTGGTGCGGGGCGGCACCCGCCGCGTCGTGCGCCAGGCGCTCCACGACCGCACGCGGCCCAATGTGCCCGGCGTGCACTTCTACGACGAGCCGGGCCTCACCTGGCACCACCATCCGGAGACGGGCGAGTGGACGCCCCACGGCATCCCCTCCCAGGTGATGTCCTACGAGAGCGCCTTCGGCCGCAAGCCCATCCAGTACCACGAGGTCGACCCCAACGACCCCGACGACGTCCGCCGCTGGAAGCACTGGGCCACCTGGAAGCTCGGGTTCATGGACGCCGCGTGGAAGGACGCGCAGTTCGGCGTCCTCCGCGTGCGCCCCGACTACCTGTGCGCGACCCAGAGCCAGTACGGCTGGTCGGCCTTCACGGACGGCTACTACTTCAACGTGGCCCGCAGCCTGCCCGTCGTGAGCGGCCACGGCGGCTACCACGACTACGGGCTCGGCTACTTCAACCCGTCCTACTTCCTCGAGATGGCGCGTGCCCGCGACCTGGCCAAGCCCTGCTGGTACCTGCCCTGCTGGTACGGCAGCACCAGCACCGACCACTTCCGACTCGAGCAGTATCTCTCCTTCCAGACCAACATCCAGGGGATGATGTGCCCGCCCGACATCGATCCGTTCGAGCCGGCGAAGAAGCCCGCGGCGCAGGGGGTGGTCGAGAGCAACCATCTCATGGCGCGGCTCGGCCCGGTCTTCACCACCCTGCCCGTCACGCGTCCGCCGGTGGCCATGCTCTACAGCCTGTCGCACATGCTCGACCGCCAGGCAAAGGACCGCACGGTGAACTACGCACACGGCGAGGAGCACGGACGGAAGCTGCCGCTCGTCTACCTGGCGGGGCGGCTCATCCAGCAGCCCTTCATGCCCGTGGTGGACGAGGACGTGGCGGACGGCACCCTGGCCGCGCACCACAAGGCCATCGTCCTCGCCGCGGTGCACTATTTGGCGCCCCGCGTGCTGACCGCTCTCGAGGACTTCGCCGCGGGCGGCGGCCTGGTGCTGGTCACCGACGACTGCGAGGTG
>CAZTGH010000441.1:0-4568 GCA_964612985.1 uncultured Pirellulales bacterium | reverse complement strand
CAAATGATCTGCAACGCTCAGTGTGAGTTGACCGGTCTGCGGGTCGAACGAGTTGACACTCAATTGCACGGCGGGCCTGGCAGGTGGCACGATTGTCACAGGCGCGCTCTCGACGCGTGGGCTCGCGTTGCCTGCGTCGTCGAGAACCCTGATGCCAAAGCGGTAGGCGCCCTCCGCCAGCAGAGCGCTGATCCATTCGATGGCGTCGGCGTCGAGACCGAACTGACCAGAGGCGAAGCAGCCTTTGCCGAACCCGACCGCTGCCGCTGCATCCCAGCCGAAGTCACCATCGCCGAAGCAGGAGAGCCCGAAGCCCGCTTTGTCCTGTGGACAGGGCCAGATCGGGATCGGTGTCTCGTTCAGCGGGGTATCGTAGTCGATCTGTCCGGTGGCCGTTTCGCCATAGACGTTGAACGCACCGTCGAGCGGCAGGCTTTGGCTTCGCAGAAGCGTCAGACGGACACGAGTGCTGAGATACGACGGTGCATCGAGTTGAGCGGAGAAATCGACGTGGGCCTCTGTTGGCTCGACGGAAACGACTTCGACATGCACCGCCGACTCGAAGGACGAAGGCGTCTGGACGACCATCTGCCGCTGGTGGGTATCGACGGAAGTGCCCGCCAGACGCCCGTTGACGTACACCTGGTAGAATCTGCCTTTGAGGTCGCTGTGCCAGGTCACCAGAGCCGATCGTGAAATGCCGACCGCCTGGCCATCGGGCGCGACGGCGTCGGGCAACGGGTGCACACGCACGTCCTGGATTCCTTCACGCGAGAACGACATGGCCTCTAGCTCCTCAACTGCGTATAGACGATCTCGTATTCGACGACGACACCCGCTCCTTCGTGTCGGCGGTCGAGCTCTTTGAAGGCATCGATACGCAGGTCTGCGTATTGCCTGCCATCGCTGGTTTGCAGCGTGTGCGTCGCGCCGTCGAGCATGCTTTCGATCGCTGCCAGGCGTGAATCCATCTGCTCGCGGCTGGTCGCGCGGAGGATTCCTCGCTGGCGGACCTTGCGACCCTGAACTCCGAGGTCGATGCTGGCCAGGCCATCGAGGCCGGGGATGCTTCGTTCAATCGCCGCACGCTCCAAGGGACCGACTGCGATTCGCAGGTCCCGCTCGTCGAATAACGCTTTGCCATCGAGGGTGGTGCTCACGAGTCACCTCTCAGTCACGAAACAGTTGGATCGCGCCGCCGATCCGGACGATGTCGGCCACGCCGTCGGTGCCCAGGTCGATCGAGAGCCGGCAGCGCTGCCTCGCTTTCTCGAAGAGCTGGCGGTAGTGGACGCTCTTGCTCCACAGGCTCTGGCTGTCACGATGTCCCGCCCACAGCGCAAAGATCCGGCAGATCACCGCGAAGGTCGAGACACGGCGCAGCACCTCGGTGTCGAGGATGTGATCGACGGTGATCTCGCTGGCGGGGTTGCCTGGCTGGATGCCGAAGTGCTCGGTCAGTTCCCATGCCGCTTCGGTCGCCTGGGGTGCGAACGTGCTGATGCGATAACTCACGTCGCTGCCTTGCGGTGGTGCGATTGGCTCGTCGACCGAATCGGCACGGAGCACCGAAACCGTCAACTCGGTAGCGGAATCGATTGATACGATCTCATAGGCGCCGTCCAGGGCGCCGTCGGCTGATTGCAGATAGACCACGCCTCCTGGCTCGATGCGTGCGTTGACGAAATCGCCCGCCGCATCGGTGAGCGTGGTGCCGTCGAGTTGGGCGCCGCTGCCGGATGCCAGAACCTGCCAGGATGGATGCAACTCGCCAAACAGGATCGGCTCGTATTTCAGAATGTCCACATCGCTTGAGAATCGAACCATCGTCAGGTCTCCACACTCACATGCACGTCACATCTTGCGTTCATACCGATGCACCTTGCGGACCGGATCGTAGGGGCGAGGCATGCCTCGCCCCTACCCGGGTGATGCGTTCACGATTCCGTCGGCGAGCGCGACTGCAAATTCGGATCGCGCCGGCACCCGCAGGGGCGACGCATGCGTTGTCCCTGCCGACGGACAGGTGCGTCAGCTCGTGCTCAGGTTGCGAATCAGACCATGGGCGGCTTCGTTCCGCAGTTCGAGCGTGTACTCACCGATCAGCTCGCCGCACTCGTAGTCGCCTCCGCTGGCCAACGGCTTGAAGTGGAAGCTGCGTCCCGTCAGAGGCAGGACGCTGATCCGCGACGAATCGAGGAACAGCGCGGCGTCCTGTGGCACCCATCGCGTGGTGATCACGTGGCAGAGCCCGAAGTCGCTCTCGTAGATACCGATCATGTCGCTGAACTTCCGATCGTTGGGACCATAGGTCCGGCTCTCGGCGCAGAAGGCGTTGATCTTGCGCTTCTGGAAGCCGCCGACCACGATCAGGTCCACGTTGCCGCTGCTGATCTCCCAGATCTTCCGCAGAACGTAGTTGACCTTGGCTTCGTCGAGGTCGTTGCCGGTGGGGAAGCCGCTGTCGCCCGTGTGGAAGACGTTGGACGAGAGATGCTGAATGATCCCCTTCATCGTCCGACGGACGGTGCTGCTGCCCTGCGGATCGGTGATGGCCCGCCCGCCATTGATGATGGTGCCTTCGAGGTCGCGGACCATCTCGCGGAGCCGCTCGCCCTTCTGGAAGTCCATCTCGTCGGCCAGGCCGAGCTGTCGGGCAGCGAGGTCCGATCCGCTGACCTCGACACTGGAGGTGAAGATCTGCGTGTAGTTGCCCACGCGGGCGCGTTGGGTAAAGCGCGGACTGGGCCTGTCGGCGCCTTCGAGTCCGGCGTTGCCCAGGATGTTAACCACCTGGTCGTCCGCCAGGTCTTCGGGCGTGGTGCCGGCGTAACCTCGCAGCACCGTCAGCGTGTCGACGGTGACCGCGGTGACGAACATCAGCTCCTCGCTGCCTTCGACCTGGATCTGGTCGCCGACGCGGAACCGGCTGCCATGCTCGACGTCGAATTGCGTATCGGCGCTGGGGTCGGTCCAGGTCGCGTCGTCGATCGTGTCCTTGTTGGGCAGCAGCTCGTCTTCGAGCCATTCGTGATACGTGCTGGTCGCCTCGCGCAGCGGATCGCCCAGGGCATTGAGCAGGGGCGTCTCGTAGGGCGAGATGATCGAGATCAGATCGGCAACGTCCTCCGCCAGTTCGGGCAGGGTCGCTCCCGCAGAATAGGTGGCTTTACCGGTAAAAGGCATGCTTGCTTCTCCTGATGAAGGATTCGGTTCGTCTCGATGCGGCACTCGATGCGCGTCGCACCTCTACAGCACGTTTCTTCGGAGTCGGAGATACTCCTGAAGATCGGTCCGCTTGCCGGTGCGTGCCGCCTTGGCAGCCGCCTGTTCGAGTGCGTTTCGACCCGGCGCTACGCGATCGCGGGCGCCGCTGGTCTTTCGCGAGGTCGGTGCCTGTGACGTCCGACCGAACAGGTGACGCTTCTCGGATTTGAGATTCGTCACCAGCGCCTCGACGTCGGGATCGCTGTCGCTCCTGATCCGAGCCTTGGCAATCAGTGTGGCCGATTCCAGATCGGTCACACCCGCTGCGACCAGACGCTCGGTCAGCTTGCGATCGAGGCGAAGGCTCTCGAGATCCTGCGACATCTGCGCGATCTGCTCGTGGGCGGTCGCCAGTTGGTCGGCCATCTCCTGCACGTTCTTCTCGGCGCTCTGCGCCCTTCGTCGGTAGCGGATCGATTCGGTCACCGGGACCAGCCTCCGGACGTCCCGATCGGCGTCGGGAGCGTCGTACTCGTGTTCCTGCTCGGTTCGTGAGCTGCGTTCGTCCATCTGATTCGACTCCATGTTGCCTCCGATTTTTTTGTCACCTCGGTGACGGTTCTATCTCGCTTCTTGGGCGGTCTGGGGATTCTCGTAGCCCAATTCCCGCAGCACCTGCTCGGCCGGCACGCCCAGCTCGCGTTTGATCTGCGCCTCCTGGAGCTTCTCCATGAGGTTCTCGGGCAGGGGGCTGGCAAAGACCACGTCGAGCTCGCGTTCGGCTTCGTCGGTCTGATAGAGACCGGCGGTGTCGAGCATGCTCAGCACCATCCGACCGATCTGCCTGACGCCTTCGCTGTAGGTGTGCCGCTTGCGCTCGTTCTTGCTGAGCATGCCCATGAAGGTCAGCCGCAAGGCGACGGCGCTGGTCAGATTGCCCAGCTTGTTCTGCAGCACCCCCGCGACGACGGGCGTCACGCCACTGGTTTTGTCCATCGCCTCGCGAATCTCGGCGATGTGCCTCTGCTCGCTGGGCGTCGCGGCGTCTCCGCCGAACTCCTGGATCGATGCTTCCGGATTGTCGGTGCACCACATCCGCCCGGGGGAGATGGGCTTGTCCTCGAAGCCCTCGATGCCCTTGCCCAGGTACATCTTGAACGATTGGAATGTGATCCGACTCGCCCGGTCGCTGAGCCTGGTGTTCAGCTCGTCCTGGAGCGGGATCAGAGGCTCGACGTCGCTGACGCCCTCGTAGTAATAGGGCTGTGCGATATTCTGGATGTGCACGACGGGGAGGAACCCCCAAGGCATCTCGCCCTCGGCGACCAGTTCTTTGTCCTCGTAGCGCTGCCAGTGGGCAG
>CAZTGH010000440.1:0-4575 GCA_964612985.1 uncultured Pirellulales bacterium | reverse complement strand
GCGGAGACAGACAGACAATGCAGTCCGCGAGCCGCAACACGCGAATATTCATCGACAGGCTCAAGGGCGGCATGGACCCGAGGTAGTCGCGAAATCCCCCTCCGTGGATATGAATGATCAGTTTGCGGCCCAGCATCTTCGTCAGCAGCGCGAAAGGCCGCTTGCGCCGCCAGCTATTCCTCGACGCCGTGTGAATGTGGACGATGTCGGTGCGCAGGATCGCGTACGGTGCCACGAGGTAGGCCTTCATCGCGGCCATAACCTTTCGGGCGAAACTCCAATCCCCCGCGGTTGCCAGATGTCGAATGGCAATGCTATCGTCGATCGCGCAGTCCATGTAGGTGCGTATGACGGACGCGATGCCGCCGCGTGAGGCCTTGTCGGGGCCAATGTGGAGAACGTTAATCATCATCTTGTGCCGGCGCCTTCTGAGCCAGGCCCAGAAGCGATTCATGTCGCTGAAGTTCCTGTTCGCCAAACCGATACCGGAGAACTCTTGCGGGCACACCGACGACCACCGCATAGGGCGGGACGTCCCGCGTTACGACGGCAGCCGCCCCCACCACTGAACCCCGGTGTATCGTCACGCCCTTGAGAATAGTAGCTCCGGCGCCGATCCACACATCTCCTTCGATGATCACCGGCTGATCGTTTTCAGGAGACTTCTCGCACACATCGAACATAAAGCGCCCCATCTGCGATATATTATGGTCGCCGGCCATGATGGTCACGTTGGGGCCGAACATCACCTTACGGCCCACGACAATCCGGTTGCCGGTCGTCGCAGAGAACTTCGCTCCTTTTCCGATAAAGACGTCATCCGCCAGAAATACGGTCTTGTAAGAGAAGTCATCAAAGGGATGGAAGCGGACGTTTCTGCCGCATGCCCCGAACAGAGGACGCAGACAGCCTCGCACGAGGACGTTCACGGCCCTACGTACGACGATCAGAAGACGACCCGGCACTTTCAGCAGGTTACGGGCGACATGCATCGCACGCCCCATATAGATGCCCCTCACTCTATTGCTGCCTGCGACCGCCTCTTGCATCAGCATGGTGGCCTCGGTAGGTCGTCCGACTGTTCGACTCATCGATACCGCTCATCCACTGCCGCCATCCATCCATTCTCTTTCCAGTGCTGATCCGCATGGTGCATTCCGGGCGCATTCCACCCGAGTCCCGTCTTTCCTGCGATGGATTTCTCCGCAATCGGCCTTTCGGTACAGCTCATCTCAGACAGATCGATTGTCTCAAAGGCAAATATCGGGATTCCATAACGTGGATACGCGTCTCGCGCCAGACGGTGCAACCTGTCCTTATGTAGGATCACTCGATCGACAGGCGTTGACGTATACCTGTGCGCTTTCACGATCGGATTCATCTGGACCGTACTTCCATAGAGTATGCCTGCCACGAACACCGTCGCCAACCCAGAGAACACGATACACAGTCTCTTCTTCCTCGTGTGTCTGTGTTTCGCTCACGACGGCTGGTCGTGGCTATGTGATTGTCTACTGCGTCGCTGCTGACCTTTTTACACGAGTTGTTCAGGGAACTCCGGGCACCCAACTGGATCCGTTGGGCATGAGCGCAGGTCCCAATGGTCCTCACGCGAGCCCGCCCAGGACGTTCCGGGGCCGTTCAACTATTGCAGTTGCCTTCCAGAAGCGGCATGATGCAGCACAGGGATATGTTCAGGCTTTCACAAGTGACAGGATCCGGCAGACTCACAAACTCCACAGATGGACCGGCAGACAGACGCGGATACGTCCCGCTTGGAGTTCCTCGAAAAGATAGTCCACATACTGCTTGAACTCCTCCAGCAGTTCATGATACATCTCATGTCCCATGTAAACGACCACGGAGCAGTTGCTGTCGGCGATTGCCTTTTGCACCTGTGTCATGGCCTCGGATGGCAGCGCCGCCGTGACCCGCAGACGTCTTCTGTCATACAGCGGGTTTCTGTGGGCGATCCCCCCCGACAGTACCTGCCGCACCTGATCATAATACGGCATGAGATACCGGTCCATCCGCGGGTTCCAGGCATTTCCCGGAGTGGCGAGGATCCTGGCCCCTTCACCAAACCCGCGTAAGCACATCCAACGAGTCATGGTGGTAATCTGCTCACTCTGCTCCTCCTGCGTCAGTTCGTCAAAGGGCATCAGATGATCCCACGTATGATTCCCGATTAAATGTCCGGCATATTTCATATCCATCAGTGCTTCTACCGATAGACATGTGGGCCAGGCCTCATCGACGGTACGGCCTATGACGAAGAAGGTCCCCACCATACCCTTTCCGGACAGGTAGGCTGCCGCATCATACTGTTCGCGAAGACCATCGTCAAAAGTGTTGATGACAATCGGCACATGAGGGGCCGTGGCGCCAATCGAGTCCTGAAAAAACATGAGTCGATCGAGCAGAATGCTGGAGGTGGCATTCGCTTTGGTGTAGAGCAGGATCGCGACACTACCGATTTTCGACCAGTCGATGTCTCCACTAGCACTCACAACGTCGCCCTGGGGAAGAATGGCTTCCTTCCAACCACACCCTTGACCCCAGGACAAATTGTAGTCCACGGAGTTGCCGTCCAAGTCCATGAGGCGAAGCGTAACCTTGTGGATGTTGGAGATGTGGCTCATACCGCTGCCTTCGGGCATCTTCAGACGGCAGGCAATGTTGCAGTCGCGAAAGTCTTTCGGTTCCGGGAAGTTCTTCATCATGTAGCTGCAGTTGTAGGAACCGGTCGCAGGCAATGTGGTCGCCAGAATTGAGGAGAAGCGCTTGCTTCCGCACAGATACACCTTCTGTCCATCGTACTCGGACACATCTTCAATCGTCATTCCATCCACACGCGTCCATTCAGAGGAATCGTCGAAGCAGTCGACGTATACCGGGATGATCTCCAGACGCACGGTCGAGGGCGCCGCGGCCGACAGGAGCGCCACCAACTCTCTGCCCGGGTCGACACGGGCCTCCTCACATCGTGATGGCAGCGTCTGCTCCTGGTTGAGAGACGAGTGGCCGCCAAGGTTGGCTGTCCAGCGACGCTCCCAGCGTGAGGGCTGGACCGCCGCACCGCACACATCTGCAAGTGCGATCAGGCATATACTGATCAGGAGTGTCCCATTCCATCGCACCGTAATACTCCTTCTCTTCCGCACAACACAGAAACCGGCGAAACCTACGGAGTATACCCACACTCGTGACGCATCCGTGCGGCAGTAGCGTCTGTTCCTGATCGACATATCACTGCCAGCAGAGAGACCACCCGCCATTGTCACCAGCACGCTGGCCTGGAGGCCATTGCGCGGGATGGCACCCAGTCTCCCGTCTCCTCATATGAGCAGGCCGCATCGCCGGAAAGAGCCAGAGCCCGCATGCATACCAGGTGCGCACCGAGGGGATACATGGTCAGGGGGAAGTTCATCTGTCCCGTCAGGAGACTCATGATGCCAAACGCCGTCAGCATCGCCCCGATCGCGCCATACTCAACGCTCCCGACGGGCAGTTTCATCGCCGTTGATGCGAGGACGCCCCACATCAGGAGATAGAGCACCAATCCCAAGATCCCTCCCATAACGATCATATCAAACAGATCGCTGTGACAATGAACCGCAAGCCCCGTATGCTGGAAGATCAACTCGTGGATATTCGCAAACCCCATGCCCATGACAAAGTCACCCAGATCGGAGTCCCATACAAACCATCTCCATGCCGTCGTGTAGAATGCGCCGCGTCCCGAGCCGACCTCTCCCCGATCGAAGTCAAATGTCCATCTCGCGATCAGTTCATCCGTCCCCCGGTGGATGAGGTATGCGCTTCCACAGAGCACCAATCCCACTAGGAAGACCGTCAGGACGCACATGGCATTTCGGGGTTTGCAGGACCGCTGCCACCAAAGCACCGACCAAAGGACAACACACCCAAAGGCCACCTGGGCCGACCGGTCAAACGTGACGAACAGAGCCCCAAGCAAGATCAGCGCACCGACCGCTCTGAATCGGGAGGCGTTCCGAATCGCCATGTACATCATTCCCACAGCAGAGGACAGCAGAAGACCCGCCACCGCCTTGCCGGAAACCCCCTCCGACCCAAAGGAAGCCTCTACACCCGAGGCAGCGTATGCAGCCACGCTCCCGCCTTCTCTGAAGTAGACAAAGAGAATCCAGAGGGCGCACGCGGAGCCGCCAAGGATCAGTGAGTTCATTAGCTGGATAGCCTGCTTCGGTGTAGAGACCAGCAGGGAGACGTAGTACCACAACAGGCAGGACATAATGATTCTCAGGCACACGAGCCGTTCGGCTGTGGCAAGATATGACGGGGTGCGTCCCATCGCCCAGATCCTGACGTGGATCGCGCACAGTCCGGCTGTGTAGAGAATAGCAAGCCACTTGAATGGGCGAGACTGGCTGGTCGCGTCTCGGCCAATCAAAGGCACGGTTGTCAGAACGACGACAAGATAGGCACCCTGAAACAACTGCATCGGAGAATAACCGGCAATACCCGATGGCAAAAAATACATCCCGGCCTGCGTAACCACCGGGTTGAGCACTGAGAAGACGCACAAACCCC
>CAZTGH010000439.1:0-4593 GCA_964612985.1 uncultured Pirellulales bacterium | reverse complement strand
GGGTGGGTCGCGGCGAGCCGGTGCCGGACTTCTTCGCCGACTCGAACGTCGCGGAGACGGACCGCGAGTGGGCGTGGAAGCACTACGCGGGCCGCCGGTCCTACGCCGGCCTCTACGGCTCCGTGCCCTACGACATCGAGTACGCCGAATGGCGGGCGGGCGAGCCCTACTCGCTCGAGAACATCCGCAAGCGCGGCGGCGTGTGCGTCGACCGCACCTACTTCGCGTCCAACGTCGCCAAGGTCTGCGGCCGGCCCGCGCTCGCCGTCTCCGGCCCGACCCGCAGCGGCGTCGGCCACGCCTGGGTCCTCTGCCTCAGGGGATACCGCACGAAGAAGTACGACTGGGACGTCGTCGGCTGGAACGCGAAGGAGCCGGCCAGCTACACCGACCCCCAGACGGGGCGGCGGAAGTCCAAGGAGGAGGCCCTCCTCCTGGCCAGGCGGATGCGCGCGCCCTACCTCCGCCGCACCATCGGCGACGTGGCCTGGCGCGTGGCCGACCTGTTCCGGGACGACCTCTCGTCCCAACGCACCCTCGAGTTCCTCGAGATGGCCGCGCGCAGCAACCCCTTCGACACCCGCGTGTGGCTGCGGCTGGCCGAGATGATGGGCCAGAAGCAGGCGCCCCACGACCGCGCCATGGAGCTCTACGTCTACCTCCTCCGGCGCTTCGAGCGCTACGAGGAATTCACCCGCAACATCCTCCGCGTCCTCGTCCCCCTCATCCCCGAGGACGACCCCGCGCGGCTCGTGTGCCTCTACGAAGCGATGTTCGCCATCTACAAGGGCAGCTCGGACGACATCGCCATCCTCATGACCGAGCTCGGCATGCTGCTCCAGGAGAAGGGCAAGGAGCGGGCGGCGCTCGTCACCTACCTCCGGCTCATCCACCAGGAACGCGGCCGCGCGCACCTGCTCACCTACGCCCTCGACGAGTCCGAGAAGATCTGCCGCAAGTACGGCCACGTCGACAAGGTCATCGCCATCTACGAGGATCTCTGGCGCGTCTACGGCAAGCAGAAGGGCACGGCGCTCTACTACGGCTTCGCCGCCTACTACTACCGTTTCGCCAAGAAGCTCCGCGCGCTCTACCTGGAGGTCGGGAACCGTGCGAAGGCCGCGGAGTATGCCCGCCACTGTGCGCGCATCGAGAAGGCCATGGCCGACCGCGCCAAGCGCATGGAGCGCCGCCGGCGCCAGTGAGCGCGGCCCCGCCCGCCGAAGCCAAGGCGAACGCGGCGGGGAAAGGCAACCACAGAGGCAGGGAGACACAGAGGCGGAGCACAGAGAAGAGAGGGCGAGGGTGGAAGCCGCGGATGGCCGAAGGAAGAGCCGAGAACGCTGAGGGGGCAGGGGCAAGACGAGGGCGCGGCGCATCCGCTCTTCGCGCCTCTTCGTCCCTTTGGTCCCTTTCGTCCCTGAGGTCCCTTCCTCGACCGGGGCGGCCTCAGCCCGCGCCCGAAAAATGAAAGCTGTAGACCTCACCCAATGTGCGACGGCGCATCCCCTCTTTCCGTCTCTTCGTCCCTTTGGTCCTTTTCGTCCCTGAGGTCCCTTCTTCGACCGGGGGGCCGCGCCCGCGCGCGGAGAATGGAGAATGCAGCCCCGAGCCCTGAAGCCACGGGGAAGAAGGGACGCAAGGGACCCAAGGGACGACAGGGACCCAAGGGACGAAGAAGCAAGAAGAACCCGGTTGCGGCGCGCGAAAGCCCCGGGTAGAATGAGCCCCGCGCACGATGGGCACGGCACGCGAAGGGAGGTGCGGCATGGGCGAGCGCTTCATCCCACCACACGGCGGATACCGCAACCTGCTCTCCTATCAGCGGGCCGAGGTCGTCTACGACGCCACGGTCCGGTTCTGTGAGCGGTTCCTGGAACGCCGCGACCGCACACGCGACCAGATGGTCCAGGCCGCGCGCAGCGGCAAGCAGAACATCATCGAGGGGAGCCAGGCCTCCGGCACGTCCAAGGAGACGGAGATCCGGCTCACCAACGTCGCTCGCGCCAGCCTCGAGGAGCTCATCGAGGACTACCGCGACTTCCTCCGCGTGCGCGGCATCCCCGAGTGGGACAAGCACCATCCGGGGGCCAGGCGACTCAGCGACCTGTGCCGCCAGCCGGGCGCCAACTACGAGACCTTCCGCCGCGGCATCGAGCATCGCGACCCCGCCATCGCCGCCAACGTGATCGTGGGGCTGATCAAGGTGACCACCCGTCTCCTCGACGGGCAGATTCGGGCGCTCGAGAAGGCCTTCGCCGAGCAAGGCGGACTCCGCGAGCGCATGACCCGCACCCGCCTCGAGCACCGCGCCAGACAGCGCCGAGGACGGTCGCCGAACCCCGACGACCCAGCGTGAACGAGACCCGTCGCGGCCCACCGCAGCTCGCCCCCGAAGCTTCCCTTGACCAGCAATCCCCAGACCAGGCGCCGGGCCGCCTGCGCGCATCGGGCCGAGCGGCCCCAGCGGCCGCCTTGGGAGCGCCCCGCCGAACCGTCTTCTCTTCGCCTCTGCGTCCCTTGGGTCCCTTCCGTCCCTGAGGTCCCTTCTTCGACCGCGGACAGCGCCGGCCCGCCGCCTGGCCTCAGCCAGCCCGCCCCCGACGACTGGCTCACGGCGCGCCGCCTTTGCATGTAGTCCCGCCTTCAGGCGGTCAGGCTCTTCCCTTGGCGGCCCCGCGCCCCCGGCCCCCCATCGCGGTTACTTTAATAAGTAGGTGTGACCCCGCGCGGGTGCGGCGCCGCGGGATCCGCGGATGCGGGCGGCATGAACGAGCATCTCACGGCGCGCCGCCTTTGCATGTAGTCCCGCCTTCAGGGGCTGTCGATTTATTCGGGCCGGAAAATGGGCAAAAAGCGCTGGCATTCTGCCGCGCCGTTAAATATGATAGGGCACGGTCGCAAGGGAATGCCTAAGAGGAGGTTCGCTCTTACATGATCCATTGGTCGCCACCGCGAATGCCTCGGGAGCAGTTGGTCCTTTTTCCGCATCGGCTCGAGGAAGCGGTCCCGCTTGACCATCCGGTCCGTCTGCTGGACGAGATCCTGCGCCGTCTGGACTGGTCAGACTGGGAGGAACGCTACGCGCGCAAACGCGGGCGCCCGCCGCTGCACCCGCGTGTGGTCGCAGGCCCGATCCTGCACGGGCTGACTCTCGGGATCCGGTCGAGCCGCAAACTCGAGGACGCGTGCAGGAACCGCGTGGACTTCCTGTGGTTGCTGGAGGGCCGGACGATCGACCACGCGACCTTCTGTGAGTTCATCAACCGCTTCGGGGAGGTGACGAAGGACCTGTTCGTGCGGGTGTGCTCGGTGGCGATGGAGATGGGGCTGATCACGCTGAACCTGGTGGCACTGGACGGGACGCGGGTGCGGTCCAACAGCAGCCGGCACGCGACGGCCTCGGCGTCGACCCTGGCCGCGCGGCTGAAGAAGCTGCGGGAAGAGGTGGCGGCCATGCTGGCCGAGTGGCAGGGCAAGGATGCGGCGGACCGCGACCTCTTCGGCGAGACGGAGTCGTCGGCCCAGCTTCCCCGCAAGCTCGCCAATGCGGAGAAGCGTCTGGCCGTCCTCGAGGCGGCTCTTGCGAACGCGGAGGCCAAGGAGGCCCAGCAGAAGCCGAAGCGCGCCGCGGATTCCTCCGAGAGCGAGGGGAAGAAGAAGCCGCCGCCCCGCGTGCCCGTGGCCGACCCGGATTCGTCGATCCAGCCCAACAAAGAGGGCGGGATGGCCCCGAACTACACGACCACGGCTGCGGCGGACGACAAGCGGGGGTATCTGGTGGATGCCGACGTGCTGCCGGACAGCAACGAAAGCCAAGGGACGGTGCCGACGGCGGACCGCATCCGAGAGGGGCTGGAGACCTCGCCGGACGCGATGTCGGCGGACGGTGCCTTCGCGAGCGGGAAGAACCTGGCGGCCCTCGAGGAGCGCGGCATCGAGGCCTTCATCCCTCTCGGGCAACGGGAGGGGAGCCCGGAGAACCCGGCGCCGCGCCCGGACCCGCGGGAAGCGATTCCGCGCGAGCAGTGGGCGAAGCTGCCGCGCAGTGCGGCGACGAAGAAGCTGGACCGCACGGCCTTCGTCTACGACCCCGAGGCCAACTGCTACTACTGCCCCCTGGGCCGGCCCCTGACGCTGTGGCGGACGCAGAAGATACGCAAAGGCAAGGACCCCGGCCTGGCCTGGGTCTACCGTTGCCCGGGGAGCGAGGCGTGCCCGCTGGCCGGGGAATGCATCAAGGGCAAGGCGGCCTACCGCACCGTCCTGCGCGACGAGTACGAGGAGCTGCGCGAAGCGATGGACGCGCGCATGGCCACCGAACGCGGCCAGGCCGTCCGTGAGCGCCGGATGTGGTTGGCCGAGACCCCCTTTGCCTTCCTGAAACACTGGATGCAGCTGCGGCAATTCCTGCGACGGGGGTTAAGCCAGGTGCGGGTCGAGTGGCTCTGGGCCTGCACCGCCTACAACGTCCGGGAACTGGTCCAGGACATGGCGGCTCTGCGCGCCGCCTCGGTCTCGAAGGCCGCGTAGGGGAGAGCTCCCCCTCTTTCAACGTGTCGTTCCAGGGGGCCGGGAGACGCCGCATGCGAG
>CAZTGH010000438.1:0-4599 GCA_964612985.1 uncultured Pirellulales bacterium | reverse complement strand
GACCATACCGTCAAACCTCTTTTTCAAAATGCCATAGACGACATACAAACCCGGGGGGCCATAAACCCCATTCTTACTAAAGACGGCCGGGAAATCGTCGTGGAGTGGTACGACAAAACCCTCAAAGACAACAACGGCCACACCGTGGGTCTTTTGGCAATCGGACAGGACATCACCGAGCGGGTAAGGTTGCAGCAACGGCTCAAAATGTTAGAGAAAAATGAAAGCCTGGATCGAATGACCGGTGCCATCGCTCACCTTTTTAACAACCATCTCGCAGCGGTTATCGGCAACCTTGAACTGCTTGCGGATGACCTGCAGCCAAGTGATAGGGGGCACGAAAATCTAAAGGAGGCGCAAACGGCTGCCCATCGCGCAGCCGAGACTTCCGGACTCATGCTCACTTTCCTCGGGCAGTCGGAAGGAAAGCCAGTGCCGGTTGATCTTTCCAAAGCCTGTCGGCAGCGTATTGCCGGATTGGAAGTGGATAAGCCAATGGAAGCCGAAATACGCTGCGAGCTGCCGGATTCGGGGCCGGTTATCCGGGTTGACAGGTTCCACCTGGATCAAATGATATCCGCTCTTGTCACCAACGCCTGGGAGTCGTTGGAGAAATCCGGTGAAGTACGCCTGTCGGTTCACATTAACAGCGCTTCCGATATTTCAGACACCCACCGGTTTCCTTTAGACTGGGAACCCAATTTTGAAAAGTATGCCTGCCTCCGGATCGCGGACACCGGCTGCGGCATGGATGATACAACCATCGGCCGGATTTTCGACCCTTTCTTTACGGATAAGTTTACGGGTCGAGGGTTAGGGTTGCCCGTGGTGTTGGGAATCGTAAAGGCTTCGGAGGGGTGCATTACTGTGGAAAGCGAGCCGGGCCGGGGAAGCGTTTTCCGGGTTTTTTGGCCTCTTTCATCTGAGAACATTCCTGTCACTGGAGGGAACAAGTCGCTTGATTCTGCGGCTATGCGCGGCGAGGGAACCATCCTTTTGGTGGAAGATCATGAAATGGTGCGAAAAACGGCCAAAGCCATGATCAACCGTCTTGGGTTCGAGGTCCTCATGGCAAAAGATGGCAAAGATGCGGTGGAGATTTTCCGCGAGCGGTGGCAAGAGATCCACCTGGTACTTACCGATCTGACCATGCCGCAATTAAACGGATGGGATACCTTGGAGGCTTTGCGACGTATCCGGCCGGACATCCCGGTCATTTTGACCAGCGGTTACGACCAGGCGTCAGCACTTGATCCGGATCGGTCCGAGCGGCCCCAGGCATTTTTAAACAAGCCGTATCAGATGGACGACCTGAAAAGGGCGTTGGCCCGTGCTCTGGGTGACACTGCATCGGACTTTGGTAACTTCTCAATAAATCGGGGTGACTGATTTCTCCAGGAAGGTACTGGATTCCAGGGGGGCTGCCCTTGATAATTGAGATGTTACGGACTTTGTAGATAACCATGGAGAATTCAATGAAAAAGTACCCCCCCCCCGCAAAAACCGCGGGAATTAGCGCCGGGCAGGGAAGGCCGGCCATGGCGTTGAACTCGACCCAATCCCGTCGAATCCTCCAGGCTGCAGCGGGATTCTCCGCCCTGGCGGGGCTGTATGCGGTCAGCCGCTACAACTACCTGCTGTTTCACGGACTGGCGGAACTTTTCGCCGTGGCCGTGGCCTGGAGCGTGTTCTTCCTGCTCTGGAACACCCGGCGACTGGAGCAAAACGACGCCTTGCTGCTTTTGGGCATCGCCTATTTTTTCGTGGGTTTTATCGATTTGGTCCACACCCTTTCGTACAAAGGCATGGGCATCTTTGTCGACGACCTGGCTGCGAACCATGCCACCCAGCTCTGGATTGCCGCCCGGGGCGTGGAGGCCGTCAGCCTGCTGCTGTTCCCGCTCCTTCTGGGCCGCCGCATCCGGGCCTGGCCCGTATTTTGCGCTTATACCGGTATTACGGCACTTTTGCTGGCAGCCATCTTCGCCTGGAATCTCTTTCCCGCCTGCTATATCGAAGGTGTGGGGTTGACCGGCTTCAAGGTCGGGGCCGAGTATGTGATCGTTCTGTTACTCGCATTGGCCATCGGCCTGCTTTTCAAGCGGCGGGAGCTGATGGATGCCGCTGTGTGGCGATTGGTGATCGCGGCCATGGCCGTGACCATTGCCGAAGAACTGGCTTTCACCCTTTACACGGACGTCTACGGTTTGTCGAATCTCATTGGGCATCTGCTGAAAATCGTCTCCTTTTTTCTGATCTACCTCGCCCTTGTGCGTTCCTCCATAGCCCGGCCCTTTGAAACCATGTTCCAGACCCTTTCGCGCGACAAGGAAAGGTTGCAGGAAGCCGAAGAGACCTATCGGGGCATTTTTCTCAACTCGCAAATCGGTCTGTTTCGAACGGACGTCCGCACCGGTGAGCTGCTGGATGCCAATGACGCGGTCGCCCGGTTTCTTGGTTATCCAAACAGGGGGGAGCTGCTTGCCGAGCCATTCAGCATTGCGGAACGATATGTCGACCCTGAAGATCGTCGAAAAATGGTTTCCATGCTGGAATCTCAAGGCGAGTTTCAAAATTTCGAGGCCCGATTCCGACGCAATGACGGGTCGATCCTTTGGATGCGTTATTCCGCAAGACTGGTTCCGGAAAAAGGATGGATCGAAGGGGTCTCCGAGGATGTGACCGAACGTAAGCAGACAGAAGAAAACCTTCGCCTCCAGGCGCTGGTGCTTGACCAGATTTCGGATCGTGTAACCGTCACGGATTTGAAAGGTGTGATTACCTATGTCAACGAAGCAGAAGTAAAGGCACTGGGCTACAGCCGTGACGAACTCATCGGCGTTTCAACCGAGAAGTTCGGCGAGGACCGTGAACGCGGGGCGATACAACGGGAAATTATTGAAAAAACCCTCAGCGAAGGGCGGTGGCGCGGGGAAGTTGTCAACTTCGCCGCCGATGGAAGCGAAATTGTCATGGACTGCCGGACCCGGGTGGTCCGGGACACGGACGGCACCCCCCTGGCTCTGTCCGGCATTGCCACGGACATTACCGAGCGCCGGCGGGTCGATGCGGATCGCGAACGGCTGACCACGGCCATCGAACAGGCCGGCGAAGCCGTTGTGATCACGGATAAAAAAGGCATAATTCAGTATATCAATCCCGCTTTCGAACGGATTACAGGATATGCACGTGAAGAGGTGCTCGGGCAGAATCCGCGCATCCTCAAAAGCGGCCAACAGGACCAGGTGTTTTATCAGACCCTTTGGGGCATCATTTTACGGGGAGACACTTGGCGCGGGAAAATGGTCAACAAGAAGAAAAACGGCACACTCTATACGGAAGAAGCGGTCATATCGCCGGTAACGGACACGCAGGGTCGAATCGCTCATTTTGTGGCCGTAAAAAAAGATGTTACCAGGGAACTCGCCCTGAAAAACCAGTTGCATCAGGCCCAGAAAGTGGAGTCCATCGGCCGCCTGGCGGGTGGTGTGGCGCATGATCTGAACAACCTCTTATCCCCCATCCTTGGCTATGCTGAAATGCTGCGTGAGGATCTGGCCGCAGAGGATACGAAACTGGAGTCTGTAGATGAAATTTTGAATGCTGGGATGAAAGCGCGCGACCTGGTACGCCAGTTGCTGGCCTTCAGCCGCAAACAGACATTGGAGTTGAAAAGGATCGAAATAAACACCGTTCTGAAAAACTTCAGGAAGCTGCTTCGCCGCACCATCCGGGAAGATATTGCAATAAAATACAACCTGGAACCCGCCCCTCTGCCGGTCATGGCCGATGTGAATCAGATGGAACAGGTGATCATGAATCTTGCCGTAAACGCCGCTGATGCCATGCCGACAGGCGGTTTTCTGACCATTGAAACGGCACGCGCCGCTTTGGATGAGGAATACGCCGGAATGCGCCCGGGGGTTAAGCCCGGTGACTACCTACTGCTGGCTGTCAGTGACACAGGCTGTGGTATGGACGATTATACACGTGAAAATATATTCGAACCATTTTTTTCAACCAAAGGCGAACAAGGCACCGGCTTGGGGCTTGCCACCGTTTACGGCATTATTAAGCAGCACAATGGCAACATCTGGGTCTATAGCGAGCCTGACAAAGGCACGACGTTCAAGGTTTATCTTCCGCTCGCCGGAGACGCGGACGTTCCATCAAAAGCCCTCACCAAACCGACGAAAAACCTGAAGGGTTCTGAATGGGTTCTGCTGGTGGAAGACGATGATCAGGTTCGCCATTTGGCCAACGCAATTCTTAACCGCCAAGGCTACAGGGTTATCTTGGCCAAAGGAGGTACCGAGGCGATCAAGGCACTGGAGCAACACGACGGGCCGCTGCATTTACTGTTAACCGACGTCGTCATGCCCGGCATGAACGGTAAAGAGCTGTTTGAAAAACTATCCAAAGGATATCCAGATCTGAAGGTGCTCTACATGTCGGGCTATACCACGAACGTCATCGCCCACAGGGGCATCCTGGATGAGGGGATTCAGCTCATCCAAAAACCGTTTGCGGTGAAAGCGCTGGCCGCAAAGGTCCGGGAGGTGTTGGATCAGGGTTGAAAAGCAGTTGAACTACGAAACA
>CAZTGH010000437.1:0-4607 GCA_964612985.1 uncultured Pirellulales bacterium | reverse complement strand
GCTGACGCTTTGGGCCTGGGGCGCCACAATGCGGAACCGCGCGTAGCGTTGCGAATTGACCTGCGGATACTCCTGGCCAGGCTGGTTCAGGGTCGAGGGTTTCCAGTCATCCGCCATAGTAGGCTGATCCGCCTGCGCCAGACACAGCGAACCTGAGAAACTGACGAGTAACACAAGTGCAATCAGATTCCTTTTCATGATTCTTCTCCTTTAGTCCCTGAACAGAAGTGGAGCGAACTCGTGCAGGCTGCGGCGCCAGCTCTGCCATTCGTGGGCTGTGTCCGGTGAGACGTAGAAATGAGCGTTCATGCCGGCCTCCTTGAGGGCATCGGTATTCGCCTTCGGGTCGCCACCGAAGGCGCCACGCCCACCGGTTCTGCGGTTCTCGAGTTCACGGCTCCCGTAGCCAACGAACACGAGTTTGACGTTCTCTTTGAAACCGGGTGCATTGTTGACGTCGTCGAGACTGATGCTGCCGCCGCTGAAGAGGCCGACGTGGGAAAACGTCTCCGGGCTGGCCAGCGTGATCACTCTGGTTTGCATGCCACCCATCGACAGACCCGCCACGGCCCGGTGGGGTTGATCGGCCAGCGTGCGATAGTTGGCATCGATCATCGGGATGATGTCCTCCAGGAGGGTCTTTTTGAAGCCATCGGCCCATCCTGCCGGGGGCCAGGTACCGCGACCCCGTTCGCCCCCGCGGGGCGGTCGAGCCCTGGTCCAGGTGCCGTTGTCCATCACGATGATGAAGGGTTTGGCCTTGCCCGCGGCGATCAGGTTGTCCATGATCAAGTTGGTCTTGCCCTGATTGGGCCAGCCGGTTTCGTCTTCACCGCCCCCATGCTGGAGATACAGCACAGGGTAACGTGTGCTCGTGTTCTTGTCATAATCGGGCGGTGTGTACACGAAGCAGCGACGCATGGTGTTGTTGCTCTTGGAGAAGTAGAGCTGTTCGCGGATCTGGCCGTGCGGGACATCTTTCAGAGCGTAGAAATCCTGGTCCTGGGCCGGGACCTCAACGCCGCTGCCCCAGCGACCGGCGCCGTAGAAGTACAGGCTGCCGGGGTCCGGAACCGCAGCCCCGTCAATCCAAAGCTGGTAGTAGTGAAAGCCTTCGTCCTGGGGATTCGAATCGCCAGTCCACACACCGTCTTCGCCCTTGGTCATGGGGTATTTGACCGCGCCGATATCGAGCAGCACGGTATGGGCCTCAGGCGCGGCAATGCGGGCGCGAACGCGGCCTTCGGAGTCGACCTGAGGGTATTGCCGACCCGGCTGATTGGAGGAGGCCGGTTTGAAGTCATTCGGCTCTGCAGGCGCTGCCGCCCGCTCGGCCCAACAGGCCTGGCTCCAGAGAACCGGAAGCAACACGCACGCTATCAAGTTCAGTCTCATGACAATCCTGCCTTTCGCGTCAGACGGTTGGTGACTGGCTGATTCCACGGCTTGGCTCGGCAAAACCGCTGTCTTCCGGTATAACACCGTTCAGAAAGGTCAGAAATGAAGTGAAAAAAAAGACGCAAGCGTGATTTTCTCCACCTCTCGGCGGTTTTTCGTCTCTCACTTCGCTCTCTGCACCGGTGATAGAATGAAAAGACAGCAACCAGAAGAGCACGGATGGGACATGGACCAGGATAAACGCACATTGGACTTCCTGAGGCTGTTCGTACGGCATCAGCAGGAGATCTATGCCTATATTCTCACGCTGGTGCCTCACGTGCACGACGCCGACGATCTGTTCCAGGAGGGAATGACCGTGATGTGGCGGAAGTTCGACCAGTTCGAGCCTGGAACGAATTTTGCCGCCTGGGGCGTCCAGATCATGCGGTATCAGATCCTGGAATATCGCCGGAACCAGGCCCGCAGCAGACGCGTCCTGGTGGAGGATTCGCTCTTCGAGACCCTGATGAGTCACATGTCCACGATTCAGGATGATATGGCGGCGCGGATCGAGGCTCTCCGCAAATGTCAGTCCCTCCTGGATGATCGAGCCAGACGGATCATAAAGATGCGTTACGAGCACAATACCCCGGTCGAGAACATGGCTTCGTACCTGAAGGTATCTCGTCGTCACGTCTATCACCTCCTGGGTCGAATCAATGCGGTGCTGCTGCGCTGCATGCGGAGAACGTTGGCAGAAGGGAGCCGCCCGATATGAACATGCCTCCCTTTCCGGGTCTGGACGAACTGATCCAACGTCTCCTGGACGACCGGATCGAGCCCGACGAGATGGCGCGTCTGGGCAGCGCGATCCGCGAGGACCCGCGCATGCGGGACTACTATATCGACAGCCTGTTGGTCTCGGCGGTGATCCGCCGTTCCAGTCAGGTAACGGGGGAACTATCTGCGCCCGACCTGATCCGCGCGCTCTCGAACGAGGAGAGCCGCAACCGCCCCAAACGCCTCGTTCGATACCTCTATGCGATCGCGGCGGTTCTGATCTTCGGACTGTTGATCTTTGCGTCCTTGACCTTCCTGCGATCCAGGCCGCAGGGCCCGCCGGTCGGCCGGCTCGCCGGCACATACGAGGCGAAATGGCGAGGGATCCGTCCGCATCCGAGCGAGACCCTGCACGTCGGCGCATACGACCTGCGTGAGGGTGTGGCGAAGATGGAACTGGACCAGGGAACGAGCCTGCTGCTCGAAGCGCCTTGCCGGGTTGAGCTGAAGAGCGCCGATGAAGTGACCTTGAGGAGTGGCAGACTCGTCGCGACGGTCTCCTCAGAGGCTAAGGGCTTTCGTGTGCGAACGCGCACCGCTCTCATCACGGACCTGGGCACAGAATTCGGGGTGATCGCGCGTTCCGACGGCAGCACCGAGGCTCATGTTCTGAAAGGTCGCATCCGTGTAGCCCTCGATTCCGACCGCTCGGACCGACCGACCTCGCTCATCGTGAACGAAGGACAAGCTGCTGAGACAGATGCAGCCGGACACACGATTCGAGATGGCTTGACGGCGCGGACGGGACTTTTCCTCCTCCAATTGCCATCACCTGACCCGTCCCCCGATCCATCGGGCCGGCTGAATCTGGCCGATATCGTGGGCGCAGGCGATGGCCTTGGCGCCGGCAAGCTCGACCGAGGGATCGACTTGGGAACCGGGCAGGCATTCGACGGACCCGCTACTGCGATTCGACGGGCTCGAAGAAGTGCATTCCGACCGACCCCGCAGTTCCACGGCATTGACGGTGTCTTCGTGCCCAATGGAACCTGGGACCCCGTCGTGATCAGTTCCACGGGATTGACCTTCGCCGAATGTCCGCGGACGATGGGAAGCTACTATGGCGGACCCACCAATAGTGGCAAGTTCTTCGACATCCCCAGCCGGCAGGTCCACGCCGCCCGCCTCAACGGTCTCACTCTCGGCACCTCCGCCCATCCCGCTCTGAGCCTTCATCCCAACGCGGGAATCACCTTCGATCTGGAAGAGATTCGCCGGAACCATCCGGACGTCCAAATGGATCGCTTCACGGCCGTCTGCGGCATTCCCAAAGACCTGCCGCAACCTCCGTTCAGTTCCGCCGATGTGTGGGTTCTCCTGGATGGCGTCGTGCGCCTCCACCTCCACTATTCGACGGAGAGGTACGCTGTCGAGCAGGTGGACGTGCCGATCCCCGCCGAGACACGCTTCCTGACGCTGGTGGCCACCTGTTCCGGGCGGGCGGATTACTCCTGGATCTTCTTCGGCGATCCTTACCTGCAGTGAGTGTTCACCCCTGGAGGATACCTCTCGTGATTGGCACATACCTTGCCCCTCTGATCCTGATTTTGATTGATCCCATGAAAGGAATTCAGCTATGAACGCACGCGTTTGCCCATGGTTTACCGTTACCGTACTGATATTCGCCGGCGTGGTCGTTGCCGCAGGCCCGGCAGCGGACAGCACGGAGACTCCGGAACTTCCCTTTGCTACGCCGCTCCAGTGGAAGTCCACCGGTGTGCTGATCAAGCCCATCTCCGACGAAACGCACACCATCGTTTCCGTCAAAGACCCCACGGTCGTCCGCTACAACGACCTGTGGCACGTCTACGCGACCGTCTACTCGACGTCCGCGAGGACCTGGAATATGGTGTATCTGAGCTTCCCGAACTGGGCTGATGCCCCCAACGCAAAGCTGAATTTTCTCGATGAGAATCCAAATCTCAGAGGGTACAAGTGCGCACCGCACCTGTTCTATTTCACTCCGCACGAGAAGTGGTATCTGGTGTACCAGACCCAGCCGCCGGCGTATTCCACCACCGATGACATTTCCAGGCCCGAGACATGGACGGCGCCGCAGAGGTTCTTCGACAGACAACCTCAGAGCATGCCGAGGCTTCCGATCGACTACCACGTGATCTGCGACGATACGCACGCGTACCTGTTCTTTACCGGCGACGACGGGAACTTCTACCGCAGCCGAACCCGGATCGAGGACTTTCCCCAGGGCATGAGCGACCCCGAGATCGCCATCGAAGACAGTCGAAATAACCTTTTCGAGGCGAGCATCACCTACAAGATCAAGGGCACCAGTACCTATCTGACGATCATCGAGGCCCTGAGCCCCGCACGGTACTACCGCGCCTGGACAGCCGACCGCCTCGATGGCGAATGGACGCCCGTTCCCG
>CAZTGH010000436.1:0-4611 GCA_964612985.1 uncultured Pirellulales bacterium | reverse complement strand
CTCCGAGGAGGAGATCGCGAAGATCGTGGGCGGGAACATCCTGCGGGTGCTCGATGAGGTGTGGGCGGCGGGCGACTGGGCGCCGGAGACGGTCTGAGGAGGTGCGAAGATGGCTTTGCGAGGTGCAATCGTGATCGGATTGATAGCAACCGCCGCCTGCACGACGGAAGCGCAGGACCTGCTGCCAAGAAGAGACGTCTTCGTCGATCCGACCGCCCCCGAGGGCGGCGACGGTGAACGCGAGAGCCCCTACTCCAGCATCCAGGAGATGGTGGACAAATTCGATGCCGAGTGGGGGCAGGTCTTCCTCGAGCCGGGCGTCTACGAAGAGGACGTGGTCATCAACCGCTCGCGCCTGTGGCTGATGCCCGCGCGCCAGTATGACGTTGTGTTGCGCGGGTCCATCACCGTCGAGCGTGCGGGCACCATAATCCGCGGGATGAACATCGTCTCCGAGGGCTCCGGGATCATCCTGGCGGAGGGCGCGGACGGCTGCCTGATCCAGCAGAATCGCATACGTGCCATCGGAGAGGGTGGCGCGGGGATCGATGTCACAGCCCCAGGATGCTCAGATTGTCTCATCAGCGACAATGTCGTGGACCTGCGCGATGGCGAGGGCGCGGGGCGGACGGGCATCCGCGTGACGGTTTCTGACGGCGTCACGCGCAATCGCCTCGATCACAACCAGATCGCGGGCTGCGAGACGGGGATCGCGTTCATCGCCGGCGACGGTATCTCCGAGGAGGAGAACGTCCTCACCGCGAACCGACTTCTCGCGAATACCGTCGGCCTGAGCATCGCGGCCCCGGGCGTAACCGCGCGCTACAACGAGTTTCGCGACAATGCCGAGGGCGCGCGGGTGACCGGCGGCCGGGCGCTGCTGGCGGCGAATCGCTTCCTCGACGACGAGCGTGCAGTCGTGGCAGACGTCGATGGCGTCACGTTGCAGAGCAACGTCATGGCACGTCCGAATGGCCCGGCTGTCAGCGTGGAGAGCGGCGAGGCGTCGCTGCTGCATAACACGCTCTACTCCGAGGGTGAAACAGCACTCCTGCTGCAGGTCGGGGACGGCGCGTCCTGCGACGCCCGGTGGAACATCTTCGCGGGAGCGGGGCCGCTGTTGCACAGCGCGGGGGATCTGTCGCTTGCGGGTAATCTCTACTCACGCGAGGTCGGTGCAACCTCGGCTGATGCTGATGCCGTCTACGGAGACCCGGGCCTCAGCGATCCCGCGCACGATGACTTCAGCATAGCTGCCTACAGCCCCGCCGCACACGCCGCCCACGGCAGCGAGGTTAGCACGGACGCCGACGGCGTGGGCCGACCGTGGGGCCCTGCGCCAAGCATCGGCGCCTGCGAAGCGCCGGGAACGCGCGAGACGCGTACACTCCACGTCGCGCCGGGTGCTGAGAACGGGGATGGCAGCGAGCAGCGTCCCTTCGACTCGATCGCCGAGGCGGTCCAGCAGGCCCTTCCGGGCGACGAAGTCGTGGTGGCGAACGGGGAGTACGAATTTGGCGAGGCGGTCATGGAGCGCTCCGGGGCACCCGATGCGCCGATTGTGATTCGAGCCGCCAACCCGGGTGGTGCCGTCCTGGTGCGCAGCAGGCTGCGCTTCGACCGCTCGTCATACCTTCGGATAGAGGGCTTCCGGTTCGCCGAGCCGCCGAGCGGCTACGTCAGCTTCGGCCCCTACTGCCGGCACTGCGCGGTCGTCAATACCGTCGGGATCCGCGAGGTCGAGGGCGGCGGAACCGGGATGATCGTGGACGGCCCCGGCAGCCAGCACATCACCTTCGAGAACAACGTGGTCGCCCTGAACCACGGCGGCGTCGGTATCCAGATTCGCTGCCAGCGCTACAACTGGCACAACGTCATCCGCGGGAACGATGTCTCGGGATGCTACTACGGGGTGCAGTCAGGGGGCGGCTCATATCCGACCGCGCCGCCGGGATACCTGCTGATCGAGGGCAACGTCTTCCACCACAACTGGAAGGACGGCGTACACACCAAGGGGACGGACCAGATCATCTGCGGGAACCACTTCCACGACAACACCGGCCACGCCATTACCACGCGCTACGGCGCGCGCAACGTGATCGTGGGGAACTGGATTCATGACAACGGGAACGGAATGCGCCTGCACAGCCCCAGCCACTTCGTCATCAACAACGTGATCCATAACAACCGCGGATGGGGCATTCACGCATCGTCATGGCCGGGCGGGACGAAGGCCGAGTGGCCCTACAACCTCGAGCCCTCCTACGAGCCGCCGCATGAGATCTGGATCGCACACAACACCATCGCCGGGAATGGTCGCGTGCCGATTGACGCGAACATCGGCTCACGGCTGATGCTTCTGCGCAACATCATCGTTGGGACGGACCCCGAGCAGCCCGCGATTGCCCTCTCGCTCGGAGGCGGGGCGCGGCAGGTCGAGGGGAACGTCTACTGGAACACTCGCCCGCCGCTGCTGCGCGAGTACGAGGGTGGATGGCACTCCGTGCTCGCAGACCCGATGCTGGCGGCGCCCGCGGATGGCGACTTCCGCCCTCTGCCCGACAGCCCCGCGTGGGATATCCCCGAGTTCCGGGACGCGCTGTCCGCGGTACTGTCTGACGCGCCGTGCGGGATCGAGCTGCCGAAGCACGCCGGGGCGTCCCTGCCGCCGGTCAGCGAGGCCCCGCAGCAGTTCGGAGAATCTGTGCATGAGTGAGAAGACAATGGCCGCGCGCGTGGTCAGCCGTGGACCTGGAGAGGACATCGTACGATGAGAACCGAAGCGATATTGCTGCTGGTGACCATCATCGGCCTCGTCCTCGCGAGTGGCGATGCGTGGGCGCGCTTTCCGGTTGAACATCCGGTCTTCCCAAAGGATGTCAGCGCGGATGATGCTGCCGCGCTGAAGGAGCATACAGCGATGGTGATGGATTTCACTCGCGATGAGATCGACGACTGGATCGTCGCGAAGAGCACCTTCCAGATGGTCGCCTGCCCGAACTGTGAGTACCCGGGCGGGCGGCGCGACCGCAAGAACTACTGGCGCTGGAGCCCGGATGAGCCCGAGCAGATCACCTGCGACAACTGCGGGATGGTGCACCTGAATGAGCAGTATCCGATGTCCGAGATTCAGGAGACCACAGACCCCACGGGACAGGTGCAGCAGTTCCCGTACTATCCGGGCGAGGACGGGTACAGGTACTACCTCGCGGGGAAGATCGAGAACGCGCGGAAGAAGCACATGGAGCGCGCGATCCCGCGTCTCGCGGACCTCTACGCGGGCACCGGCGAGGACCGCTACGCCCTGCAGGCCGCGCAGATACTCGACCGGCTCGCCGACGTCTATCCGCATTACAACGTGAAGATCTGCCGCCGGGGCGGGAGTCCGCTGCTGCTCGAGGACATCGAGATCCTCGAGCCGGATGAGAACGGCCTCGTCGATGTCCCTCCGGTCGACTCAGGGCGGGCCGGTCGCAACGATGGCGCGCACTACCCCTACTGGTCGAACCGCCGCGGCGACGGCTGGAACGGCTGGTTCTACTCCGAGATGCCCACGAGTCTCGCCTACGCGTGGGATCAGATCGCGGCCAGTGAGCAGATTGGCGCCGAAATGCGCACCAACATCGAAGACTTCCTCCGCGCGACCGCCAACTACGCCCGCAGCTATCCGCCCTACCTCGGGAACATGGATCCGTCGCTGATCCGCGGATTCGCCGTCATTGGACGGGTCATCGGGGAGCCTGAGTTCGTGCATGACGCGCTGCGGCGGATCCCGCTGAGTCTCGAGAACCGCTTCTTCCCCGACGGCAACTGGCGCGAGGCCGCTCCGTCGTATCACAGCCAGACGATCAACGGCCTCTCGCGGGCCGCACACGACACGCTCGCGGGATACACTGACCCGCCGGGCTATGTCGGCATGATGACCGGGACACGCTATGATGACTTCAACCCGGCCGATGAACTGCCCATGCTGCAGGAGAGCCTCGACGCGCTGAGGGCACTGGTCACCCCCACCGGCGAGTACGCGTGCATCCACGACACGTGGGCGCGCACCACTCGCGGCAGCGCCCAGCCCGGCCCGAAGAACCGCGAGATGCCGTCGGTTCTGCACTGGGGCATGGGCCACGCGATGCTCGGCACCGGAACCGAGTCCGAGGGGCTGCAGGCCCACCTGCACTTCAGCGGCGGCTACGGGCACACACACCTCGACACGCTCAACCTGATGCTCTTCGCGAACGGGCGCGAGTTGGTCAGCGACATCGGCTACACGCACTCGATCATGCGCCCCTTCGCGGTTGGGAGCCTCGCGCACAACCTCGTGGTGGTGGACGAGCAGGACCAGCGCGGCTCAGGCGTCGATCCGCCCGCGGACGGCTACCTTGTCGCCTCCGGGCGACTGGGCAGCGTCCAATACATCGAGGCGGGCGGCGAGGGCGCATATCCTGGCCTCACGGAGATCTACCGCCGCGCGCTCAGCGTCGTTGCCTGCCCGGACGGGAGCGCCTACGTGGTCGATCTCTTCCGCGTGTCGGGCGGCTCGCAGCACGACTGGCTGCTGCACGGATCGGCGGATGAGGACATGACGCTTGCGGCCGACCTCCCGCTGGAGCC
>CAZTGH010000435.1:0-4629 GCA_964612985.1 uncultured Pirellulales bacterium | reverse complement strand
ATGACACCGATCAGCGGTCGGCCTCGGACCTTGCCCAGCGCCTCGCGAAAGGCTTCGTCGACGGCCGGGTCGTCGATCGGCTCGAGTGCGTAGCGGGCCATGTGCGACATCTCCGGATCGCCCAGCAGCGCCGCCAGCGGCGCGATGGCCTTGTGGGTGCCGATGATCGACAACTGGCGACAGGCATCGGCCTTGTCCTTGCGGGATGCCTCGGCCGACTGGACCGTGGCGATCAGCTTGTCCTCATCCGACTTTGAAGCGACCGTCTGCGCCGGCAGCGGCAGAACAGCCGCCAGCAGCACGATCATCGTCAGGACGTATATTCTTGACTTCAACATGGGACGATTTCCTTCCAGCTCAAGGGAGGTTCTTAGATGATCCATGGCTCTCGCATCGCGCGCGAGCGGAAGCGGTTCGCTTCGTCGTCGTTGACGAACTCCTCTTTGACCGGGTCGAACTTCAGGTCGCGTTTGAGCCACATCGAGATGTTGGCCGCGTGAACGGTCGACATCGACCGGTGCATCATGACCGGGTTGGACACGGTCTGCCGACGGTTCTTGACGCAATCGAGCCAGTTTCGCATGTGGCTCATCGGACGTTGCGTGCGCGCCATGTAGTCGCCCACGAGTTTCCTGAAGTCCTGCATCCAGGCGGGATTGGACACGTCGGGCTCGGCATACCCATCGGCGGTCGAGACCCAGCCTTCGGTGCCCTCGTAGCGGACGCCACATGAGCCGCGCCAGATCTTGCGATCCATATCGCGTTCGAGCACCATCTTGATGCCGTTGGCGAAGCGCGTGACCATGCCGTCGCCGCTGTCGTTGGCGACGTACCCGTATTCGACGGCCGAGGTGTCGGCGGCGCCGATCGCCACTTGACACTGAGCGAACGTGTGCGCGCCCCATTCACCGATGCAACTGGTGTGGAAATCGTAGTGGTTTCGCCAGCCCCCGGTAACGTACGCACGATTGTACGGACGCCACGGGCACGGGCCCAACCAGGCATCCCAGTCCAGTTCCTCCTTCGGCGGCAGTGGCTGCGCTTCCAGCCAGTCGTGGCGCATCTCCGCGGCGTCCCACGGAGCGATGTGGGCGCGAACCGTGTGCACCTCGCCCAGATAGCCCAGGCGAAGCAGTTCGTTGGCGAAGGTGAAGTTGCCTTCGCTCAATCGCTGCGTTCCGGTCTGGTAGATCCGCCCATACCGTCGGGCGGTCTCGACCACGCCCTGGCCTTCGGCGATAGTCATGGCCGAGGGCTTTTCGGAAAAGACATCCTTGCCCGCCCGCATCGCCAGGATCGAGGCCAGCGCGTGCCAGCGGTCGCCCGTGGCGATCAGCACGGCGTCGATGTCGGTTCGGGTGGCGAGAAACTCGCGCATCTCCGGATACGTGGCACAGTCTTTGTTGCCGTACCGGGTGTCGACAATGTTTTTGACGGTCTCGCGGCTGGATTTCTGCGCGTCACAGATGGCGACGAACTGCACGTCGGGCTCGGGCAGCATCCATCGCAGGTCATGCCCGCCCCGGCTGCGAATGCCGATGCCGCCGACGATGATCCGCTCGCTGGGCGGAACGGCGCCGTTGCGTGCGAACACGGACGCCGGGACAATGTAGGGCACCGCCGCCAGCGTCGCCGTGCGTCTCAGAAAGCTCCGGCGAGACAGGCTCGATTTCTTTTCCGTCATGGCTGTCTCCTCATCGATATCGTGGGACGTGCGGGCTCCCGAGGAACCCGCCCATGCCCTCGCGGGTTATTTCACGGTCAGGTCCGGATTTTCCGGCCCGAAATGCTTGAGCAT
Organism: uncultured Pirellulales bacterium; assembly: GCA_964612985.1. Classification (GTDB taxonomy): domain Bacteria; phylum Planctomycetota; class Phycisphaerae; order Sedimentisphaerales; family Anaerobacaceae; genus Anaerobaca. The sequence goes on along the minus strand of CAZTGH010000435.1, from coordinate 2,831 downwards.
CACGATCGGATCGCTCTTCGAGGGGTTCTTGATGGTGACGCCCTCTTGGGCAGCCGTCTCGGTGACGAAATATTCGTCGTGGGTCAACTGCCCGAAACGAATCATGGTGGGCGTCTCGATATCCCAGACGCCCATCGTACCGTGGCCCTGCATCATGATCATGCCGTAGGCGCCGGCATCCTTGATCGTGACCGTCCTGCCCGGCAGCACCGTCAACTCCTTGGCGCTGAACGCGGTGGATTTGTAGACGATCCACTTCTCGACGTAGCCCTCCGCCTGCATCTCCTTGACGGGTCGGGCCGGGATGGGCTGCATGAAGCGGTTCTTCACGAAATCCGGATCGACGTTCAGGTCCCAGTCGATCACGCTGAGCAGCCAGTCGACGTCGCCCGTCTTCTCCTGGGGTGTGTCCTTCCAGAGAAGCTCTTTGGGCACGACCTGATCGTGCGTGACGTTCTCATACATCGCGAAGACGTCTGAGGCCTTCTGTGGCTCGTACGTGCACAGGCTGCCGGGGGCGTGCAGCACGCCCGGCGGAACGTCCCAGCCGGTCCCGGGGTCGAGCCGATAGGCGGGCGCCAACGACGTGATCGAGTTGTCCCTGCCCTCGGCGGCATTGGCCAGAGCCTTGCGGACCTGGTCCTTGGTCACGCCGGGATAGAGCCCGAAGAACGTGTAGGGGAAATCGCCGCCATGATTGTTCACCTGGGGCGGGAAATAGTACGCCTCGGGCTTGCCGAGCTGACCCGTCAGCTTGGCGTGCTCGTCGCGATGGTGAATATGATGCGGTAGCGCGCCCTTGTTGTCGAAAAACTTCGAGTACATCGGCCAGCGCTTGTGCTGCTTCCACAGGCGATCGCCGATAATCTGGCCTTTCAATGCGTCGATCGCGTCGCGCAGCAGGATCTGTTTCGTCTTGGCGCCGTCCTCGAAAACGACGAAGCTGAGCCCCTCGTTGGGTGAGGTGAGCGGCCCGTTGTCGGCCGGCGTGGTCGAGGAGAACCAGCGTTCGTCGATGCCACCCCGCTCGCCGCCCAGCGCGTAATAATCGTCGGGGTGCAACTTGATCCGCCGCCCGGGGACGCAGAACGAACGGGGCACCCAGGTGGGCGCCAGCCGTAAGATACCTTTTCCCTGTTCGAGAGCCTTCTCGGCTACTGCCTTACTCGCCATGGTTCACTGCCCTTTCCTGATCTGGTCATCGGCCCTGCGGACGAGTTGGTCCTTCCGCCGGTCCGGGACCCCTGTGATTCAGTACGTGATGTTCTCCCACTTGCCGGCCTTGGCCGAATTCAGAACGGCTTCGCACACCTTCTGCGTGGCCATCGCATCGCGGAAGTTCGGCGCCGTCGGCTTGCCCTCGGCCATGTCCTGGAGGAAATCGGCGACCTGATGCACGAACGAATGCTCGTAACCGATCTGCAAACCGGGCACCCACCACTTGTCCATATAGGGCATGTCGCTGTCGGTGACGTGGACCGAGCGCCAGCCGCGGACGATGGAGTCGTCGCGATGATCGAAGTAGCTGAGGCGATGCAGGTCGTGCAGGTCCCAGGCAATCGAGGCGTGTTCTCCATTGATCTCGAACGTGTAGAGGGCCTTGTGACCGCGTGCGTAGCGGGTGGATTCAAAGTTGCCGAGCGAACCATTGTCGAAGCGACAGAAGAACGTGCAGGCGTCGTCGATGCCGACAGGCTGGACCTTGCCGGTCTCGGCGTGCATTCGCTCCTTGACGAAGGTCTCGGTCATGCCGCAGACGGCGTTGATCTGTCCGTTATGCCACATGGCGGTATCGATGCAGTGGGCGAGCAGGTCGCCGGTCACGCCGGAGCCCGCGGCCTTGACGTCGAGCCGCCATGTCGCCATGCCGCCCTGCGGGACCTGGGACGAGATGGTCCAGTCCTGGAGGAAGTTGGCCCGATAGTGGAAGATCCGTCCCAGACGCCCTTCATCGATCAATTGCTTGGCCAGGGTCACCGCAGGCACGCGACGATAATTGAACGACACCAGGTTGGGCACACCCGCCTTCTCCACCGCAGCGACCATCTCCTCGGCCTGGGCGACATTCAATGCCAGAGGCTTCTCGCAGCAGATGGCCTTGCCCGCCTTGGCGCAGGCGATAGCGATCTCCGCATGCACGTTGTTCGGCACGCAGACGTCCACCACGTCGATGTTCTCGTCCTCGACCACCTTCGTCCAGTCGGTGGTGTACGATTCATAGCCCCAGCGATCGGCGAAGGCCTTCGCCTGATCTTCTTCCAGTCCGCAGACGGTCTTGAGGACGGGCTTATACGGGAGGTCGAAGAAATTCGGGGCCTTGCGATAGGCGTTCGAGTGGGTCCGGCCCATGAAACCATAGCCGATAAGGCCAACGTTCAGTGGTTTGGTCATGATCGTGATTCCTTATTCAAAGTCCTCGGCAATCCGTACAGACGTTCCGCATCTCAACGATGTGCTGAGCACACCCTACGCAGTCCACCCGTGGGCGTCGCGCACTTTGAGCATCACATCGAGGATCGTGTTCCAGGTGTCCGCCGATTCGAGCGTGGCGTTGGAGAACATGCAGCCGTCCCAGCAGATGTGCTGGATGCCGCGTTTGGGTGCATCCTTGAGCCAGTACCCGGCGCAGCGGACGATGTCGAGCTTGCCGTTGGGGTCGTCGGCCAGGCAGTGCTTGCCCGTCTTGTCGTGCGAACCGGCGCCGTGGACCTCGCCATCGTTCTGGGCGACGTGGAAGTCGATGGTCCAGGGTCGCAGCTTGTCGGTCATCTTCTCATAGGCCGCGTAAAATTCGTCCTCCGAATAGCCTGGCTGGAGCAAGGCGTGTTCGG
>CAZTGH010000434.1:0-4652 GCA_964612985.1 uncultured Pirellulales bacterium | reverse complement strand
AGCCGGAGCCTGAGCCCATGTTGGTCGAGAATTTCGATGGATACAACGACAGCGACAATCGCATCTATGATGCATGGGTGGACGGCTTCGTCAATGGGACCGGCGCGCAGGTTGGTAATACGACGGCCCCGTTCGCCGAGCAGAAGAAGGTGCTCGGCGGCCAGTCCATGCCGCTGTTCTACAGGAACACCGGGGCCATCACCGTCTCCGAAGCGACGCGCAGCTTCGACGCCGCGCAGGACTGGACGGCCGACGGAAGGACCACCCTGTCGATCGGCTTCGCCGGCGCCGAAAGCAACACCGGCGGCGGATCGGTCTACGTCAAGATCAACGGCCAGGAGCAAGCCGTGGGTGTCGATCTGACCGATGGGACCTGGCAGACGGTCGAGGTGCCGCTGGCCGACTTTGGCGATGCGGCATTTGCCGTCACTGAGATGACGATCGGCGTCCAGGGCGCCGGCGCCCAGGGTGTTGTGTACGTGGATGACATCCTGGTTAAGTAGGTATTACACTCTGAGTCGGCCTTGACGAGGTCGAGGCAGTGACAGAGCGTATAAGATGGAGTCCGGCCGAAAGGCCGCGCTTCCGAGCAAGACCACGGGGCCTGCATCGGATCGATGCGGGCCCCGTTCTTTTTGGTTCATCACGGGATTTCGGGGATGGTGGGGCACCGAGGGGGTGAGCAACGGGGAGGATGGATGCGGACAGCAGGACATCTGGTCCATGGCCAGATGCTTCGACTACGCTCAGCACGACAAACACAGGAGCGTGCTGCAACCGGCGCAATGAGCGGTCAGGTGGCTCTCCGGACCGGCAACAGCGACTTGAGGCGGCAAGAAAGCGAATGTGACCTGCCCTCGATAGACATGGATTTCGCGGCAGGTGGGGCGGGGTCAGAAATGGAGGTTGGGGAATCCCTTTTGTCTGTGGGGTACCCCAGACAGCGTGTGCCGAAACATGGGCAGGTTGCCAACTCGTCAGTGCTTATAGTGCGGGTGCGTTTCCTTGGCCATGCCACTGCCCATCGCGGAAAGCAGCAGCAGCTCAGCCGCGATCAGCAGGTAGACCGGCCCCAGCAGCAGAGCGGACACCGCGGCGATTTCCCGCGTGGTCCGATCCCACGAGCCCTTGGCGCAGCACATAGCAGCGCCCTCCGTGCAGAGGTAGCCCAGCACGGCCGAAAGGACCCACCCAAGCACCAACACCAATACTACAGCCATCGCCCTATCCTTTTGAACCGAGGACACTCACGGCGTTGAAAGGTGCCGGACAAACATCACAGTCGCAATGCCAAAGAAGTCGCAACCTGCCCTATTATACCGCGCCGCGACGCTGCGGAAGTATTCTTGAGTGTTTTTTTTGTCATGCCTCGCGGTAGCGTCCGAAGCGGAATTTCTCGGTCTCGGGCTGCGTCCGCGCCTCGACCATGATCTTCTCGATCCTGGCGGCGATTTGCGGATTTTCCGCCGCGACGTTTCGCTGCTCGCCGATATCGCTCTGGAGATCGTAGAGTTCGAGCGCCGCATCGGGATTTCTTATGAGGCCCTTCTTGATGCCCTTCCAATGGCCCATGCGCACGGCGAGCTGCCCCCCATATCCGGCGAAATCCCAGAACAGATACTCGCGCTTGTGCTGAGCGCCCGGCCTCGAGAGCAGCGAGGGCAGCAGACTGACGCTGTCGGTACCGGCGGGCCACTCGGCCCCGGCGATATCGGCCACCGTCGCAGGCATGTCGTAGTGGGCACCCAGGCACGTGCTGACCGATCCGGCTTGAATCCGCCCGGGCCAGCGGGCGATCATCGGCACGCGAATCCCGCCTTCGTGGAGCGATCCCTTGAGCCCTCGCAAGGGCCCGACGCTCTCGAAGAACCCGTAGTCCACCTGGGCCTTGAGCATCGTGGTCCCGTTGTCCGAAGTGAAGAAGACGATCGTGTTCTTGTCGAGTCCATCTTCTTTCAGCAGCTCCATCACGCGTCCGACCTGGCGGTCGAGGAAGCTGATCATCGCGGCGTAGCAGGCGCGAGGCGTCGGGTGCGGCAGGTAGGAATTGCCCGTGTACGGGGTCTCGGGCCAGCGGCCCTTGTACTGCGCGAGATCGGCTTCGGGGACCTGCAGCGCCAGATGCGGGATCACCGTCGGGTAATAGGCAAAGAATGGGCGGTCCTTGTTTTCACGAATGAACGCCAGCAACTCGTCGGCAATCTGCTGCGGGGCGTATTTGTCGCCCGCCAACCCACGCGTATTGCCTTCCAGCGTCACCTGCTCGCGGTCGCGAATCAGGTATTTCGGAAAGAGATTGTGGGCATGTCTCTGGCAGTTGTAGCCGAAGAAGCGGTCGAAGCCCTGGTTCAGCGGGTCGCCGGTGGAGCCGACCTCTCCGAGACCCCATTTGCCGAAGGCCCCGGTGACGTAGCCCTGCTTCTTGAGCGTTTCGGCTACGGTGACGGTCTCAGCGGGGATGGGCAGTTGGCCACGGAAGCTGTCCCAGCCACCGACCTCGCTGTTGCTTCGGATGTAGGCGTGCCCGCCATGCAGGCCCGTCATCAAGCCACACCGCGACGGGGCGCAGACCGCCGAACCGCTGTAATAGTCGGTGAAACGCATGCCCTCGGCCGCGAGCCGATCGATATGGGGGGTCTCGATCTTCTTCTGCCCATAGCAGCCCAGTTCCGCGTAGCCCAGGTCGTCGGCCATGATGAAGATGATGTTGGGCCTTTCGCGAGCAGCACGTTCGCCGAACCCTCGCGCGCCGCTGACGCCCCCGAGCGCCGCCGTCAGTCCTGCCACCTTCAGGAAATCCCGTCGTCTCAGAGCCATTGTCATACGTGCACCGCCCTTTCACTGCAGACCCGTTCGTCTCCCGGCCCCCGAACACGGGTCGATTGTACTGTTCTTGCGCGCATCGCGAAAGGGCGAAGAAGGGTTGGGAATTGCACTCCGCTGGACATGGCAAATACAAGGCGGTCGTCGGGCGGGTCGATCAGGCGTGGAGCACGTGTGCGGAGGCGGCGACGAGGTGGTTGACGTTGCAGCACCAGGGATTACCGCAGGTGTGGTCCACGACGCGGGGCAGCCTATCGTAGACCGCATAGAAGAGGTAGCGATCTACCGCGATCGTGAAGAATCCGTCCTGATGGCCGAACGTGTACTTGGCGACCCCGTCGGCGTTATGGTCGCCCATCCATCGCCAGCAGAGCTTCGGATCGCGTTTCTCGATCTGATCCCAAAGGGTGCGATGCAGGTTTCGGTGGTGTTTTCGAAAGACTCGGTATGGCCGGTCAGCGGCACGCGCCATGGCTCGTCTCCCGTATATGAGACCCTTCCAGAGAGCGGTTCGGCTTGCGTCATTCTGCGGAATGACTTCTTCACCAGTCTATAGGGAATGTCCGGATTCTTGAGCGCCCAATCCCTTAGCTCGTAGTGGACTCCTGCAAAAAATGGACATGAGGCCTGCTTTCAACGTAAACCCCCGGCGCCGGCCGCTCCGTGGCCGTGCAAGCTCGCGTGATGTACGTTCACTGTGCATCGCGTTTGCCCATCCAGACCGCCTGATCCTACCGTCCCCACAGCCGGACTGTCAACCCCCTCGCCGTCGCATCCCTGACGCTGGACGGCGCACCCCTTCTGTTACAGGAGGATCGCCTCTTTTTTCAGCGGGAGGGATGTTTTCTGCAACACGAGCGGCGTGACTGCGTCTTGGAAGTGGAGAGGCGGGCGGAATGGCATTGGCGGGAGTATTGGGCCATGGGGCCACAGGAATCGGCGTTGCTGAGACGGTTTTGCACGGGCGGAGACGCGGATGCGTTCGCCGAGCTGGTGCAGCGCTACGCGGGGCTGGTGTATTCGACCTGCCGGCGGGTGCTCAAGGACGAGACGGACGCGGCGGACGCGACGCAGGAGACGTTTTTCGAGCTGACGCGGCACGCCGGGCGGATTACGGGGTCGCTGGCGGGCTGGCTGCACAAGGTGGCGACGCAGAAATCGATCGACCAGCTTCGGCGCGGCGCCAGTCGACGGCGGCGCGAGGAGGCCTACGCCCGCAGTCGGCCGGCGGAGGTTCGCTCCTGGCAGGAGCTGTCCAGCCATGTGGATCAGGCGCTGGATGAGCTGGACGGGGCGACGAAATCGCTGCTGCTGGAGCGCTTTGTGCTGGGCAAGAGTGCGGCGCAGATCGCGCGCGAGTACGGCGGGTCCAAGGCGACGGTCTGCCGGCGGATCAATGCGGGCCTGACCCAACTGCGGGGTACGCTCCGTCGGAAGGGCCTGCTGGTGGCGACCGGGGCATTGGTGACGATGCTGACCGAGAGTGCCTCACAGGCGGTCTCCGCGACCGCCCTGCACGGACTGGGCAAGATGGCGATGGTCGGGACGACGGAGGTGGCGGCAGCCGGAGCGAGCGCAGGACTGGCCAAGGTCGCTATCGTGGCGGTCGTGACGGGGATCGTGTCGGTCGGAGCGTACATGCATCTGGGGGCCTCCGGGCGACCTGCCGTTTTGATGCCGATAAGCGTGGGTTCTTCCTCCCGTGGACGCGAAGCGGCGGGCGCATCCGTGACTGATCCGGCGCGGGAGGCTGGGGAGGAGGTGACCGACGCAACGGTGCAGGCGGCGGGAGTGAGTGGGGTGTTTGCGGGTGGAGCGATCGACGGACC
>CAZTGH010000433.1:0-4653 GCA_964612985.1 uncultured Pirellulales bacterium | reverse complement strand
GGCGTTGGCGCGTGCGATTGTGCTGGAGCAGAAGGAGATGCCGGCGTCGAGGAGCGTGCTGCCGATCGTCACCGCGGGGACGGCGGACCTGGCGGTGGCGATGGAGGCGAAGGTGACAGCGGAGATCATGGGCCAGCGGACGGACTTGATCTGCGACGTGGGCGTTGCGGGCCTGCACCGTCTGCTGGGGTATCTGCCCAAGCTGAACGAGGCGAATATCGTCATCGTGGTCGCGGGGATGGAAGGCGCGCTGGCCAGCGTGGTGGGCGGGCTGGTGCGCTGTCCGGTGATCGCGGTGCCGACGAGCATCGGGTATGGGGCGAGCTTTCAGGGTCTGTCGGCGCTGCTGACGATGCTCAACAGTTGCGCTTCGGGCGTGACGACGGTGAACATCGACAACGGGTTTTCGGCGGCGGTTACGGCGACCCTGATCAACCGGAAGATCGATGGAGCAGCGCAGGGGACGTAGAGATGGAGATCGTACACGAGGTGCCGAGGCTTGAGCCCCGTCCGGTGGAGGGGCACAAGGGGACGTTCGGGAAGGTGTGCATCGTCGCGGGCAGCGTGGGGATGACGGGGGCAGCGGCGCTGGCGGGTCGGGCGGCGTTGCGGTCGGGGTCGGGACTGGTTCGCGTGGCGACGGCGAAGAGCGCCCTGGCGACGGTGGCGGCGCTGGAGCCCTGCTATACGACCATCCCTCTGGAGGAGGACGGCGACGGGCGGGTCAGCGGCAAGGCGATCGGCGCGATCCTCAACGCGGCGGGCGAGAACGACGCGATGGCAATCGGCCCCGGGATGGGGGTCAGCGCGGGGCTGCGATCCGTGATCGAGACGCTGGTGCAGCAGCAGAATCTGCGGCTGCTGATCGATGGGGACGGGTTGAACAACCTCAGTCGACTGCCCGACTGGTCGGGCAAACGCAAGGCGGATCTTATCCTGACGCCGCATCCGGGGGAGATGAAGCGACTGTGGTCAGACGTCTTTCGGGAGGATCTTCCCTCGGATCGAGAGGACGTGGCACGCCGTATGGCGCGGACTACAGGCAGTGTGGTCGTGCTCAAGGGAAACGCCACGGTCGTCAGCAATGGGCAACGGATCTATATCAACAAGACGGGCAACCCGGGGATGGCGACCGCGGGTTCGGGCGACGTGCTGACCGGCGTCGTCACGGCACTGATGGGCCAAGGGCTGGGCAGCTTCGAAGCGGCGGTGCTGGGGGTCTACATTCACGGGCGGGCGGGCGATATCGCGGCCGACGGGTATGGGCAGGTCAGTCTCATGGCGACCGATATCATCGAGGCCTTGCCCGAAGCGTTCAAACATTCAAGAAGAGTCACAAGGAATCCCCAACAGGAAAGGTGAACAAATGGCAGAAGATGTGAAGAAATGGTTCGAAGAGTTCCAGCAGACGAGCGTCCGGGTCAAGGAGCAGGTACCCGGTGCGATCAACGGATTTGGCGCGATGTTCGCAAAGATCATGCAGGACGGGGTGGTCTCGCTGAAGACGAAGGAGCTGATTGCGGTGGCGATCGCGGTGGCGATCCAGTGCGAGCCTTGTATCCGGCTGCACGTGCAGAAGTGCCTCGGGATGGGCTGCACGAAGGAGGAGATCCTGGAGGCGACGTCGGTGGCGGTGATGATGAGCGGCGGTCCGGCGTATACGCATATGCCCATGGTGCTGGAGACGATCGAGGCGCTCCAGTCGTGAGGGAGTGGGGATGACTGCGACCATGGTGTCGCGGGCTCCAGTCAGAGCCTATAGGATGCCGAACCTGCGGGGCCGGCATCCTGGCCCGCGTGGAAATCCATCGGTAAGCTTTGCTTGCCGCTGCCACGCAACAGGCATGCCCCGAGACCGGAGGTTTTGGTTGCGGGCGGGTGGGTGACGGCTATAATGCGCACGTCCTGGTGTGGTTGACCGTTAGGGGAGAAATGCAAGGAAAGGATTGGCTATGAGCTTCAACTGGCTCGATATCACGGTGTTCATCGCCTTCGTGGTGGCGGTCGTTTCGATCGGCTTGTATAAGAGCCGGCACGAGAAGACCGGGGAGGACTATTTTCTCGCCGGGCGCGGGCTCAAGTGGTGGCTGATCGGGTTCTCGCTGATCGCGGCCAATATTTCCTCCGAGCAGTTGGTGGGCATGAGCGGCAACGCGGCCAGTCACGTGGGTCTGGCGATCGCCAGCTATGAGTGGATGGCGGCGATTACGCTGGTGGTGGTGGCGTTCTGGTTCTTGCCCTACTTCCTGCGGGCGGGCATCTATACCATGCCTGAGTTCCTCGAGTACCGCTACAACGCCACGGCGCGGACGATCATGGCGGTCGCGACATTATTCATCTATATGCTGCTGCTGGGCTCGGTGACGTATTCGGGGGCTCTGACGATCCACACGATGGCGGCAAAGATGGAGCCGGCGCGGGACGTGCCGATCGCGACAGCGGCGCTGGTCATCGGGATCATCGCGATGATCTATGTCGCAGCGGGCGGTCTGAAGGCCTGTGCCTGGGCCGACCTGATCCAGGGCAGCGCCCTGATCATCGGCAGTGCGATCGTGATGATCTTTGCGTTCAAGAAGCTGGGGGCGACCACGGATGAGCTGGCCTATTTCGAGAATGTCAAGACCGGGGCGGTCGGGTTCAAGAGCTTCGCGCAGGACACCGGGGCGATCGACCGGTTCTGGGACTTGAACAAGGTTCGGATGAACATGTTCCTGCCCAGGGACGACAAGGTGCTGCCCTGGACCGCCCTGCTGCTGGGTCTGTGGATTCCGAACTTCTACTACTGGGGTCTGAACCAGTACATCACGCAGCGGACGCTGGCGTCGGAGTCGCTGGCGGAGGGCCAGAAGGGTATCGTATTCAGCGCGTTCATGAAGCTGCTGATTCCGTTCGTGGTGGTGATCCCGGGGATTATCGCGTTCAACCTGTTCGCCAAGGACATGCAGAGCCAGGGGGCGCTGGACAACGCGGCGATCCTGGCGAGGTACGCCCAGGCCAATCCCGACACCGAATTGATCGAGGTGCGCCCGGCGCCGAGCGAGGAACAGGTGGCGGCCTGGCCGGGCGGGCGGTTCATGGTGGCGGTCTACGCGGACGAAGCCAACATGAAGGCGGCCAAGACGCAGAATCCATTCGTGCTGCCGTTGACCCAGGAGGCGTACGATACGCTGGCGGTCGCGGAGTATACGATCTTCGAATCGGACGACAAGGCGTGGAAGACCGTGTTCCCGGCGCTGGCGAGCGAATTGGAGGTCTACAATGCGCGAGTGATCGAGGAGGCTGGCACGGCGCAGGCCAGCGTGACAACCGAGCGCTTCATCGCCTACAAGTACGACACGGCGCTGGGGCAACTGCTCAGCAGCGTGCTGCCGGCCCGGACGGGTCTGGTGGGTTTCGTGCTGGCGGCTCTGCTGGGCGCGATCGTCAGTTCGCTGGCGGCGATGCTCAACGCGGCTTCGACGATCTTCACGATGGACATCTTCAAGAAGTACATCAGCCCGCAGGCGGGGCAGAAGACGATCGTGCTGCTGGGGCGGATTTGCGTGATCGTGTTCTCGGCGATTGCGGTCTTCCTGGCGCCGCAGTTGGGCGATCCGAAGATCAGCAACAGCATCTTCACGATCATCCAGGAGGCGCAGGGCCTGATCTCGCCCGGCATTCTGGCGGTGTTCGTGTTCGGATTGCTCGTTCGCAAGGCGCCGCCGATCGCGGGCGTGATGGGGCTGCTTACGAACATTGTCACCTACGGCGGCCTGTACCTTCTGGGACGCTACAAGATCGGTCCGGAAATCCAGTTCCTCAACCGGATGGCGATCTGCTTCGCCCTGTGCCTGATCGTGATGTACGTCATCACGATGGTCAGACCACTGACTCAGCCGGTGGAGTTCCGGACGCAGTCGAATCTCAACTTGACACCGTCGAAGGGTGCCAAGCTGGCGGGCATCGTCGTGGTGATCATCACGCTGGCGCTCTACGTGCTGTTCAGCCCGATCGGCCTGGCGAAGTAGACCTTCTGATCCTATCTGCATGATCGAGCGGCCCCGGTCAGAGACCTCGGGGCCGCTTCTTTTTGGTTCACCAGGGGATTTCCGGTATCACGAGGACCCGAGGTGGATCGGGATCACACCACGGCTTTGCCGCCTTGGGACGTCTTCGACCGGGGTTTCCGGGCGGTGACGTAGTAGCCGGTGGACTCCAGCAACCAGTTTCGATCCAACTGGTCTACCAGCGGTGCGATGCATTGACCCAACGACCACAAGATCACAAGCGGCACCCGTATCAGCCACCGAATCGGGCGGGGTCCGCGAATGAAGCGGCTGCTGAAATAGTTGGCCTTGAGGACCCACATGGTACAAAAACCGCTCTGAGGCTCCACGACCACGTCGGTAAACCCGGCCTTTTCGAACAGATACTTGAGGCCAAAGGGGGAATAGCGGAAATAGTCGTGAGGTTCTTCATGAATCGCCCACTGCCAGGGGACCTGAAGCAGCATGTTGCCGTTGGGTTTCAGGATGCGATAGGCCTGCTCGATCATGACCTGGGGCGCGTATAAGTGCTCCAACACGGAGATCGACACCACGGTATCGGCCACCTCGGACTCGACAGGAATCGGCTTGTTCAGGTCGGCAACGACATCCGCCTTAATGTCGTGAT
>CAZTGH010000432.1:0-4654 GCA_964612985.1 uncultured Pirellulales bacterium | reverse complement strand
AGAAAGCCTCCAGAAGGCCCTCCAACGCTACGAGTCGGCCACCATCGAGTAACCCCGACAGGGAAATCCGAATCTCGAAAGACGAAATCCGAGACAAGCCCGAATGTCTCAAGTGCCAGGAGTGACCACCGTCCACTGGAAGTGACGGAATGCCGCAAACGACCTTGTCATTCCGACCGGAGCGAAGCGCAGTGGAGGAATCTGGCCGCGAATGGTGTTTGTCTCGAATTTCGAGGTTTGCGTTTCGTATTTCAAAATAACCTGCCTCTCTGTTCGGCCGTAGCGAAGGATGCGACGCGATGCTCTACCTGGTTTCAACGCCGATCGGCAATCTTGGTGACATCACGCTGCGGGCGCTGGAGACGCTGCGCTCGGTCGACTACGTCGCCAGCGAGGACACCCGCCGGACCGGGCTGCTGCTGAAGCACTTCGACATCAAGAAGCCCCAGATCTCGTTCCACGAACACAACGAGCAGCGCGTCATCGGAAGGATCATCAGCCTGCTGCGCGAAGGCAAGTCCATCGCTGTCGTGACCAGTGCCGGCACGCCCAGCATCTCCGACCCTGGCTTCGTCGCCCTCTGGGAAGCGGTCGCCGAGGGCATCGAAGTGACCGCCATCCCCGGCGCCACCGCGTTCGTCCCTGCCCTGGTCCTCTCGGGGATGCCGGTCTACAGCTTCACGTTCCGAGGTTTTCCGCCCCACAAGCCCGGCAAACGCCGCAAGTTCCTGGAGATGGACAAGGACTCGCCCCACACGCTGATCTATTACGAGAGCCCCTATCGCCTCCGCAAGTTCCTCGTCGAGGCCCTCGACGTTTTCGGCAACCGTCATGCCGCCGTCTGCAAGGAACTGACCAAAATGTACGAACGCGTCACACGAGGCCGCCTCTCCCAACTGCTCGACGACCTCCCCGAAACCCCCAAAGGCGAATACGTCATCGTCATCGCCGGCGCCGAAGCCGAATAGCAGCCGATCTCCATTCGACCGACGAATCACCGTAGGGGCGATGCATGCATCGCCCTTACCACTCCCGTCGCACTCATCAAATGTACCACTGAGCCTCGCCAGGATCGATCTGTCCCGCATCGAGGGTTGACAGGCTGAGGGCTGATTTGTGATGATGGTAGGCAGCGTGCAGTACTCTGGAATGGAACGGACAGGAGATTGGCGATGGCGAATCAGACGAATCCGACACGACGACAGGTACTGGGGGCCTTGGGGGCGGCAGCGGTGCTGGGCACGTCGGCGCCGGCCCTGTCACAAGAGGAATTGGATCTTACAACGGGAGCCGAGCTGGTTCATCGGGCAGACCGCCTGGAATATGCCCGACTCAAGGCGCTGGACCTTGGTGCGCCCGAGGTCGTCGCCAAACAGAAGCAGATGCCCGTCGGGCGGATCGGCAATCTGCGCGTCAGCCGACTGATCGCCGGCAGCAACCTGATCGGCATCAACATGCACGCCCGCGATCTGAAGTACGTCAACCCGCTGGCCCGCAACTACAACACCGAGGGCCGGATTCTGATGACGATGAAGCTGGCCGAAGAACACGGCGCCAACGCGATCGTCCTCAAGCACAACAACTTCCGCCAGATCCGCCTGTCCCGCTACTGGGACGAGTGGGGCGGCAAGATGAAATGGCTCGCCGACGTGATCACCACAGACATCGACCAGTACGAGAAGCTGCTGGCCGAACACCTCGAACTTGGAGCCGCCGGCGCCTATCTCTGGGGCGGTGCCAGTGACATCTGGTATCACCAGGGCAAGACCGACAACATCATCCGCGCGTACGAGATCATGAAAGAGTACGACATTCCCGTCGGCATCTGCGCCCATCGGCTCGAGCCGATCGCCTTCTGCGAGAAGGAAGGGCTCGCGCCCGACTTCTACATGCTCACGCTGCACCACGACCGCTACTGGTCGGCGCACCCGAAGGCCGGACGCCGCTTCATCGAGATGTACGAGGCGAATTCGCCCAACCACGACGAGTACCACGACAACATGTTCTGCCACGATCCCGAGCGGACCATCGAGTTCATGCGGAACGTGAAGGTGCCGTGGATCGCGTTCAAGGTGATGGCCGCCGGGGCGATCCCGCCGGAAGAGGGAATCCGCTACGCCTTCGACAACGGCGCCGATTTCGTCTGCCTGGGCTTCTTCGACTGGCAGCTCCGCGAAGACGTCGAGCTGGTCCAGAAGGCCGTCGCCGACGCCCGCCACCGCAAACGCCCCTGGATCGCCTGAGTCGTCGCGCTGGCTGCAATGGCGTACCGATAGTTCGCGAACCCACCCTGCCGAGCCTTCGGAGCAATAAGCAGGTGGCCCGGAACGTCTGACTTGGAGTTGTTGGTGATCTTGGGCCATTCGGTCCGTCCGCCGCAAAGCGTATTCCTGGAGGTACCGCCGCATGTCGGTTATCACGAAGAAGACACTTCTGTCCATCGTCGGTGTGATTCTCTCGCTACAATTGCTTGCCGGCTGCACCGGGCCTGAGGCGCGGGCCTCCGAGGATGGGCCCTACGGGAAGGTCGAGCTGCTGCGCGACCGGTGGGGCGTGCCGCACGTGTTTGCCTCGACCGACGCCGGAGCGATGTATGGTCTGGGCTATGCCGCCGCCCAGGACCGGGCCTTCCAGATGTACTACAACCTGCGGATCATCCAGGGCAGGCTCGCCGAGGTCGTCGGCGACGTCAAGGTGGGCGTCACCCGCCAGCGCCCTCAGGGGACCAATTCTTCCGTCCGCAGCGACATCGAGATGCGAACCATCGGCTATTGGCGCGCCGCCGAGGAGACCGCTCGCCAGCTCGATCCCGAACTGCGAACCCTGCTCCAAGCCTACAGCGAAGGCGTCAACGACTGCATGCGCAACCATCCCGATGAGCGGACGTACTTGTTCGCGAAGTACGATCTCGCCCCCGAGCCCTGGACCCCTGCCGCGTGTATCGCCTCCTGGTGGCGGGTGAGCCTGTTCTTCTCGGGCGATGGCCTCCGCGAAATGGGCACCTATTACGACATCAAGGCCGGACGCCGCCAGGTGCGATCGTTCGCGCCCGACGACAGCGCCGCAGCACTGGCGATCGAAGGCCGCCACGTCCGCGACGATGCCTCTGTCGTCCAGCGGGACGACGTCAGCGACGAATGGCTCCGCGCGGTGATGGCCTATGCGACCGAGCACAACCTCAGGCGACAGATCGACGTGACGCCCATGCCCCAGCGCAGGCCCGCCGGACCCCGCTTCAGCCACGCCTGGGTTGTCGGCAAGTCGCGCACGACGAACGGTTCTGCGGTCCTGGTCAGCGATCCGCAGACGCCCGTCCGCAATCCCTCCCTGTTCTACGAATTCCACTTCAGCGGCAAGACCTTCAACGCACGCGGCATCGGTGTCCCCGGCAGCCCCTGCATCCTGATCGGCTATACGCCCCATGTCACCTGGGGTCTGACCGCCCTCGGCGCCGATCAAGCGGATCTGTTTCTGCTCAAGACCGACCCGAACCATCCCGACCAGTATCTGTACGATGGTCAGTGGCGCGACATGGACGTGCGGACCGAAACGATCGTTATCAAAGACGCCCGCCCCCGAACGTTGGAGGTCCGCCGGACGCACCTGGGTCCCGTAGTGACTTCGCTGGCGATGGGCGTGCGACGAGGCGACGAAGTCGCGCTCAAGCGCATCCCGATCTGCAATCCGCAGGACGACACCTTCCGAGGCCTGCTCGGCATGATCCGGGCCAAGGACGTATACGAATTCCAGCAAGCGACCGGTGGCTGGACCTTCCCCAGCGCCAATTGCGTCTTTGGCGACAGCCAGGGCAATATCGGATACAAGACCATCCTCGCCCTTCCCGTCCGCTCGGCGAACGCCCTGCTGGGCGAACGGGCCGCCCACGAAGGCTGGGACAGCGCCAACGACTGGCAGGGCTTCCTGCCTCACGAACTGCTGCCCCAGGTGATCAACCCGAAAGAGGGCTGGCTGGTCAGCGCCAACCATCGACCGATCGCCTCGTTCTATCCGATCCCCATGGGCAACTCGACCGGCAGTCTGGGCGACACCGATCGCTCCTGGCGCCTCAAAGAGCGGGTCAAAGCGAAGGAAACGTTCGATCCCGCCGACGTGCTCGACATCCACTACGATACCGTCGCACCCTTCAAACGCGACCTCGTCCGACTGGGCTATCACCTGCGTGACATCCAGCAATACCCGCTGGAAGAGGAGACGCTGCTAGCGCTGGACTACCTGGAGGAATGGCGGGACGCGGGATGCAAGTCCGAGATGCAGATCCAGGGCACCGAGATTCTCAATCTGATGCCGATGGCGTTCCGGCAGAATTTTGCGGCCGCGACGATCTATGGCGGTGGCGGTTCCGGCCTGTGCAACATGCTCCAGACCATCAACGCCCGCCTCGCCCAGAACCCCAATGACATGCTCACCGAGGAAGAGGCCGACTACGTCAACCTCATCCTGCGCGCCGCCTGGCGCTATGGAAAAGCTCGCTATGGCGACGACCCTGCCCAGTGGAACGCCAAAGCCCGTGCGGAATTGCTCGAAACCCCGCTGCCCTATATGTCCACCCTCGACGGCTTCGGCTCGCTCGACGAAGCCAGCGACATCACCTACCCCGCCCTCACCTGCATCGACGGAGGCACCATCCTCTCGC
>CAZTGH010000431.1:0-4663 GCA_964612985.1 uncultured Pirellulales bacterium | reverse complement strand
GTCTGATCCGCGAGACGGTCGAGAATCAGTCGGGCGTAGGCGCGCTGCGGATCGAACTGCCGAAGCACCTCGGCCGCAACCGCACGCGCCGATGTGAATGCGCGACCGGTCATCTCAGCCTTCGGCCCCGACGAACCGATCCCCCGCCCGCACGTGCCAGCCGTTGACGAAGTCCTTGAACTCCATCAGCCCCGAACCCGCCGGTTTGATCTTGCGAAGGCTCAGCTTGCCGTCCCCGCAAACCACGTTCAGATCCGCATCGAACGTCCCCGGCGCCCCGTCCCCGGGCGCCGGCTCCCAAAGAACGTCCGCCAGCGCCAAGGTCACGCGCACCGTCTTGCCCTTCCGCATGTTGAGGTATTGCGAATATGCCCCGGGCCAGGGCCAAAACCCTCGAATCTTGTCGGCGATCACGTAGGCGGGCTGATCGAAATCCACCCGCCCGTCCGCCTTCTTCAGCTTCGGCGCCTTCGAGGCATAGAACTCATCCTGCGGCGTATACGTCGCCGTCCCCGCCTCGATCTTATCCAGCGTCTCCAGCAGCAGAGGCGGCGCCATCCGCGCCAGCCGATCGTGCAACTCGCCCGCCGTCTCATGCACCCCGATCTCGGTCGCCCTCTGCGCGAGAATGTCCCCCGCGTCCATCCGATCCGCCAGCGTAATGATGCTCAGCCCCGTCTCCTTCTCTCCTCGGATGATGGCCCAGTTGATCGGAGCCGCCCCCCGGTACTTCGGCAGCAGCGAGGCGTGTACGTTGATCGCCCCGTGCGGCGCCAGCGCCAGCAGCTCGGACCCGATCTTCTGACCGAACGCAATCGCCAGCAGCAAATCGGGTTCACTGTCCGCAATGCGCTGGATCACCTCCGGCCCATTGACCTTCTCGGTCTCAAGGAAGGGCTCCGCGTGATTCTCCGCCCAGTGCGCCACCGCCGTCGGGCAGCACTTCCGCCCCCGCCCCGCCGGTTGCGCCGGCTGCGTCACCACCAGACGAACCTCGTGGCGCGAAGCCTTCAAGGCGTCCAGGCACGGAACGCCGAATTCGCCGCTGCCCAGGTAAACGATGTTCATATCACTTTCGAGCTACCGACGACGCCAATCGGCCATCCGCAACTCTTCCTCCCGTCGGCTATTTGCCTTCATATCTATCGACCAGCTTCTTGATCGGCCGCCGGTTGGCGATCTTGGCCGCCGCACCCATGCGGTTGACGATCGTCATACCCTCCAGATGGTCGCTCTCGTGCTGCAGACACCGCGCGTACAACCCTTCCGCCTCCTCGGTAAACTCCCGACCGTCCAGGTCGGTGGCCGTCACCGTCGCCCGCTTATACCGCCGAACCTTCGGATAAATCCCCGGTACCGACAGGCACCCTTCCCCCGATTCCTCCAGATCGCCCGCCGGCGTCACCGTCGGATTGATGTAGACGCGCACCTGCTCCCGCGACCCGTCCATCGAGATGATGAACAGACGCAGTCCCACCCCTGCCTGCGGCGCCGCCAACCCCATCCCCTTGTTCTCGATCATGATATCCGTCATCTTCTCCACCAGCCGACGGATCGTATCGTCGATCTTCTCCACCGGCGCCGCCGCCTTCCCCAACACCGGCTCCGGATAATGCGTAATCCTGCACTTCTCCACATCGATCTGGCTCATCGCTCAAGCCCCTCTCGACCTCTCCAACAAATCCATCAAGTAACAAAACGACCGATTCCTGTCCTTGGCCGTACCCACATCGAATCCAGATAGCATCTCATTCATGAAAGCCACAACGGAATCGAACTTCGCTGGCATCAACGCCTCGAACTGCTCCTTCGTAAGATCGTCCGTGTGCCTGTGTCAATTGGGGGAGACCCCCAACTTCTGTCGGCCTTCGTCATCCAACCCCGCCAGATACCAACTCTCGATCTCTCTACATACCACAACAGCCCTGGAAGGGTCGATCCGATTCTTATATCTCTTGAGCAAATCCTGCTTCCCTGCCGTCACACAGGGACAGTTATCAATATCTCTCAGGAAGAGATAATCAACCTTTCCATCTCGAACGGACTGGAGAGCCTTGATGACGTCCTCTGGCGACCTCCGCGCGTATTGCCACGGAACCACGGCCGCATACCAGCAATCGAGAATCGGTCTCAGTACCACATTGAAAAATCGTTCGTCACCGTCGCCTTCGAGAAATACGTAGATACATCTACCCATAAGACGTCAAATCGAAAGAGCATTCTGCACGAACAGCTCATCGAGCCCCAGATCGTTCTTCAGGAATATCTTCACCTGTTCCTTCTCAGCCGGCCTGGTGACCGTGGAAAAGCCCTCTTTGTCGCGCGAGATCAACAGCAGGTTCTCCACCCCCGCGTGCCTGACCACCTCCGGACTATGGGTGGTAATAATGATCTGCTTGTTCCTGGCCGCATCCTTCATCAATGTCATTAGCCCCGAGATCAGATGCGGATGGATATTCCGCTCCGGCTCCTCAATGATCACCACGTCCTTGTCCTCGAAGAACAACGCCACGATCAGCGCCACCACATCCACCGTCCCGTCCGACAGCAGGTTGGCAAGGAGACTCTCGTCGTGGTACTCCTCCCGCAGCTTCAAGAGGAGAGACGTCCCAAGATACGGCTCTACCCCGACCTCACGCGCATATGGGAGTACGTATCCAAGAAGATTGTGAAACTTCCGGCTCTTCTCGCGATCAGCCAGAATGGTCTTTAGGACCAGAGCAAGGTTCTCACCACTCTCAGCAAGTTGCGATCTCCCTGCAATCTCATGTGGTTTCTTGATCTTGCGGGGCTCTACATCGTATACACCAACTCCAGCAAGAAGGCTGTCAGACAATCCAAGAAAACCCAGCATACCTGGAAGATCAAGGAGACCTTCATGCAGTAACAGCCCGTTTCCGCTGCGGGCCTCGATGAGTTGAGAAAGACTACGAATCGACAGAACCGTCCCCGCCTCCCTCGTCTGTTCGAGGCGCTGCAAAAGGTCCGGTGGATCGATCTCGACTCTTCGTCTACCCTCGGAAACGACGACACCGAAGGTTACTACTATGTCTTCGCCACCAACCGATGTTAGCCACCTGCATCTGACACAATCATCCTTGATAGCGCCGTTCTGAGGATTCCCAAGATCAAGGGAGAAACCGTAAACGATCTCGCGCACTGGGACACCGGTCTTCTCACTGGGAGCCACTCGGCCGTCGGATGTCACTCGCATGCGCAACGGCTCCGCCGCCCCGACTCGCTTGTTCAGGATCGACTCGCGGCCATGGTGGAGGGAGATTGCATCAGCAAGAGTCTCCCGCTGGAGGGTTTTCAGAAACCGGAAGATCTCGACGAAGTTGGACTTTCCGGAGGCGTTGGCGCCGATGACGACGTTGAGTCGCCCAAGGTCGAGGTCGAGCTCTTTGAAGCTCTTGAAATTGGATACCGCTATGTTCGTGATGGCCATAAAGGCCTCCGATTCAAACCCTGGCGCCCTGCCCGCCCGCTATTTGGCGTCGAACTCGTGGCCGGCAAAGGTGTTGCCCAGGTAGCTCTTGCGGACCTGCTCGTTGCGGATGATCTCGGCAGGGGGCCCCGCCGCGATCACCTGCCCCTGGTCGATGATATAGGCCTTGTTCGCCACCTCCAGCGTCCGCTCCACGTTGTGATCCGTGATCAGCACACTGACGCCCGAGGCCACCAACTGGCGAATCTCGCCCTGAAGGTCCTCCACCGCGATCGGATCGACCCCGCTGAAAGGCTCGTCCAGCAGGATCAGCGAGGGATCGGTCACCATCGCCCGCGCGATCTCCAGCTTGCGCCGCTCGCCGCCCGAGAGAAACCGCCCGTGGCTCTTGGCCACGAGCTTGAGCCCGAACCGTTCGATCAGCATGTCCGCCTTCTCGCGGCGCTGAGCCCGCGTCAGCGACATCGTCTCCAGGATCGCCAGCAGGTTGTCGCGGACGCTGAGCCGCTGAAAAATGCTCGGCTCCTGCGACAGATACCCGATCCCGAGGCGGGCCCGCTTGTACATGGGCAGCTTGGTGATCTCGCGCCCCTCGAACACGACCTTGCCCGCATCCGGCGTAACCATCCCCATCACCATGCGGAACGTCGTCGTCTTGCCCGCCCCGTTGCGCCCCAGCAGCCCCACGATGCTCCGCTGGTCCACGGCGACCGAAACTTCATCGACCACCGCCCGACCCGAGTACCGCTTCACCAGATCCCGCGTTTCCAGAAGGGTAATCCCAACCAAAGCAACACCTCGCGTACAGTCGTTCGTTGCGAAAGCCGCATTATACCACCCCCGCAGGCCCCGGCAACCCCGCTCTTGACCGCCCGCGGCAGGGTGTCTGTGCACGTATAAGAGCATGCGTGTCTTGGCCAACTGAAGCATCTGGGTGGCAGCCTCAAGCCCGCCAGGACTTGGGGATGGTCCCCATGGAACAGGCCATCCCGTATGGATCCAACAGACGCATCCACCATCCCCAAGGCTCCGTTTCACTACGCTTTGAGTCTGCCCTCCCTTTCCACGCCGCTGGTCCAAAGCGGCAAATGCCGGGGTTTCAGGGGCAGAGCTCCTGAGATCGCCTGTCAACGTGCATCCGCACTCGCCTCCGCCACCACCTGCTGCACCACCCCGCCCGAAAGCGGATAAAACTTCTGGCAATCTGGCCCTTCT
>CAZTGH010000430.1:0-4688 GCA_964612985.1 uncultured Pirellulales bacterium | reverse complement strand
CAAGATCGTCATCCTGGGCGGCGGACCCAACCGCATCGGCCAGGGCATCGAGTTCGACTACTGCTGCTGTCACGCCGCGTTCGCCTTGCGCGAGATCGGCGTGGAATCGATCATGGTCAACTGCAACCCCGAGACGGTCAGCACCGACTACGACACCGCCGACCGGCTCTACTTCGAGCCGCTGACCTTCGAAGACGTGATGTCCATCGTCGAGAAGGAAAAGCCCGACGGTGTCATCGTCCAGTTCGGCGGCCAGACCCCGCTGAAACTGGCGGTCCCGCTGGAGAAGGCGGGCGTCAAGATCATCGGCACCTCGCCCGACAGCATCGATCGCGCCGAGAACCGCGAGCGGTTCAATACGCTGGTGAGCAAACTGGGTCTGAGACAGCCCAAGAGCGGCACCGCCATGACCTACGACGAGACGCTGAAAATCGCCGACCGACTGGGCTATCCGCTGCTGATCCGCCCCTCCTTCGTGCTGGGTGGCCGCGCCATGGATATCGTCTACGACGAAGAAAGCCTCAAGGCCTGCGTCGAAGAGGCCATCGAGGTCTCGGGCGAGCACCCGATCCTCATCGACAAGTTCCTCGACGACGCCACCGAACTCGACGTCGACGCCATCAGCGATGGCAATCGCGTGGTGATCGGCGGGATCATGGAGCACATCGAAGAGGCGGGCGTCCACTCGGGCGACAGCGCCTGTTCGATCCCCGCCGTCAATATCAAACAGAAGGTCCTCGAAGAGATCGAACGCCAGACCAAACGGCTGGCGATCGAGCTGAACGTCAAGGGCCTGATCAACATCCAGTTCGCCGTCAAGAACGACGACGTTTACATCCTTGAAGTCAACCCCCGAGCCTCGCGAACGATCCCGTTCGTCAGCAAGGCAATCGGCGTGCCCCTGGCCAAGCTGGCCGCCAAGATCATGGCGGGCAAGACCCTCGACGACCTCGGGTTCACCGAAGAGATACATCCCAAGCACTACGCGGTCAAGGAGGCGGTCTTCCCGTTCCTCAAGTTTCCGGGAACCGACGCGCTGCTCGGACCCGAGATGCTCTCGACGGGCGAAGTGATGGGCATCTCCGACGATTTCGGCACCGCCTACGCCAAGAGCCAGATCGCCGCCGGAAACAGCCTGCCCACCACCGGCACCGTCCTGTTCAGCATCCGCGACGCCGACAAGGCCCGCTCCGTGCCGGTCGCCCGCAAGCTCCACGAGATGGGCTTCAAGATCATCGCCACCAAGGGCACCTGCATCGAGTTCATCAAGAACAACATCCCCTCGGAATTCGCGCTGAAGATGAGCGAGGGGCGACCCAATATCGTCGACGCGATCATCAACAGCCAGATCGACCTGATCGTTAACACGACGGTGGGCAAGCAGTCCATCGTGGATTCCTTCGCCATCCGCCGCAACGCCGTCGACCGTCAGATTCCCTACGTGACCACCATCCGCGGCGCCGAAGCGGTCGTCAAGGCGATCGAATCGCTCCAGGCCAAACAGATTCGCGTCAAACCGATTCAGTCGTACTACAAGTGAACGAGGAAATTCGAAGCACGAAGTCCGAAATCCGAGACAAATCCCAAGAAACGAATTTCGAATGATCGAAACACATAACGCTGCTCGAAGGCCCGTTTGGAGTTTCGGATTTCGATCATTTGTGTTTGTTTCGAATTTCGATATCCGGATTTCGGATTTCGTCGTCAGATTGGGGAACGCATCGTGAAAGCGGTTCTGCTATTAGAAGACGGAACGGTGTTCGAAGGTCGCGCCTTCGGCGCCAAGGGCGCCAAGTGCGGCGAGGTCGTGTTCAATACCTCCATGACCGGCTATCAGGAAATCCTCACCGACCCTTCCTACCACGAGCAGATCATCACCATGACCTACCCGCTCATCGGCAACTACGGGACCAATGCCGACGACTGGGAGTCGCGCCGGATCTTCGCCAGCGGGTTCGTCGTCAAGGAGAACTGCGACTATCCGAGCAACTGGCGCAACAGCGACAGTCTCGATGCCTATCTCAAGGCCAACGACGTCGTGGGCATTGAGGGCATCGACACGCGTAAGCTCGTCCGCCACATCCGCACCGAAGGCGCCATGCGCGGCATCATCTCGTCGGACGAAACAAACGTCAAGAAGCTCAAGGCCAAACTGGAGGAATACCCCGGTCTGGTCGGTCGCGACATCGTCAAGAACGTCACCGTCTCCAAGCCCTACGAGTGGAAAGAGGGCGTCTTCAACTGTTTGACGAACACGCATGATACGCCGAAGGCCACGTACAAGGTCGTCGCGATCGATTATGGAATGAAACGCAACATCCTGCGCTTGCTGGTCTCGCATGGTTGCGAAGTCGTCGCCGTGCCCGCCAAGGCCACCGCCGAGGAGATCCTGGCGCACCAGCCCGATGGCGTCTTCCTCAGCAACGGCCCTGGCGATCCCGCCCCCGTCACCTACGCCGTCAAGACCGTCCGGACGCTGCTGGGCCAGGTCCCCATCTTCGGCATCTGCCTGGGCCACCAGATCCTGGGCCTGGCGCTCGGCGGAACCACCTACAAGCTCAAGTTCGGCCATCGCGGCGCCAACCACCCCGTCAAGAACCTCCGCACCGGCAAGATCGAGATCACCAGCCAGAACCACGGGTTCTGCGTCGACCTCGATTCGCTGGCGGGCAAAGACGTCGAGATGACGCACCTGAACCTCAACGACCACACCTGCGAGGGCATCCGCTGCGAAAAGCTCAAGGCCTTCGCCGTCCAGTACCACCCCGAAGCCTCCCCCGGCCCCCACGACGCCCGCTACCTCTTCGACGACTTCATCACCCTCATGGCATCAAGGTAGCCCGCAGCCCTGAACGTTGTACGCTCATACCTCGGATGCAGACAGCAACTCGTATGGTGGGTTCTCAACCCACGCGTCCGAACCGCTCCAACCCTCCAAACCGCGTGCGTCAAGGACCTGCCTCATGGGGTCGAATGCGACTTCGACGCCAGACGTGGCGGGTACACGCGATGTAACTCCTCGCGGATATTGGGCACGGGCGGGCGGTGACGGAGATGCGAGGTCCGATAGGAAGCGCGGGGTCAGCCTTGTTTGGAGTATCTCAGGTAGAGATACAGCGCGCAGAGCAGCATCCCGACGACGATCAGTTCAAGAGGTCCCATACCGAAAGTATGACAAACGCCACCCCAGAAGCAAGACCCGCCCCTGTCATCGTTTGTGGGGACCGCTCGTAGTGTGCCCGCAAGGGCGGCCCCGTTCGGCGGAAAGTTGTTGCCACGGCATGTTTCAGATGGTAAAATAGTTTCTATGCCGACGATCCTTAGAATTGGATCATTCAGGTTTCACTTCTACTCGGATGAGCAACAGGAGCCGGAATACATTCACGTTCGGACTCCTGACGGGGAGTGCAAGTTCTGGCTGGAACCGACCATTCGCCTGGCCGGCAACCGCGGAGTGCGACCCCATGACTTACGACGTATTGAGCAGTTGGTTTTCGAGCATTATGACGTTTTAAGAAAGGCATTCGATGAGTACCACAACCGGTGAGCCACGCCTGGCCGTGGAGCCGGCCGCGTTGCGGGCATGGGCCCAAGGGCGAACGATTTACGTGGAGCTTCACGACGGTCGGATTGTTGGCTTTCCCGCCGACCGGTTCCGTATTCTGGCAGCGGCGACCGAAGAGCAACTCGCACGGGTTCAAGTCGAAGTCAACGGATATGCCTTGCGCTGGGAGGAGCTCGACGAGGACATCACGGTTCCCGGAATCGTGGCAGGCCACTTCCAACTACCACCGAAATGAACGCCAGGGAGGACCACGGGAGCGAATGTGGGCACTTTAGACGTTGCGGGCCGCCAACGTCGCTCCGTTCTGACGTTCGCCTGCTGTTGGTTTACGCTCTATCTACTCCACCGTTATTGACTTCCATTATCATCGAGAAGTAGATCATGCTTCTCGAGGCGAGAGCGAATGGCACCTTCCGATCGCTTGTGATTCGCTGCAATTCGTGATATTGAAAGACCCGCGGCATGCGAGCGCTTGAGTTCATCATCCTCTTCATCCGACCAAGGACTGCCTCGGTTATCCTTCTGTGATCGCCACTTGTTCGAATCGCCTATATGTTCTTCTCTCGCCAAACGTCGGATGTCTCGCCAGGTCCTGAACAGTGTGCGCCGCTGGGTCGCATCGAGCACGATGCACGCCGAGGCCAGGAAATCGTCAATCTCTCGACGGGTCAGCAGAGTGAGGTTCGTTCGTCCAAGTGCCACGGCACAACGTCTGAGTATCTCCTCCGCGGCCGTGACTGCTGTCTGCACGGGAGACGATATGACCAGAGAACGTGTCGCCAAGGCCAGAATCGCACATTCATTGTCAGCCCAAATGGCGCATTCTGTCCCAACGCACGGACTCTTCATCAAAGGACAGATCATGTGTCCACTCCTCCACCACTCTGCTGCTCATAGACGAAATGGTGGGCACGGCGCACCCTGCCTATCATCCAATTGGAATTGTTAACTCGCCCAGTGTTCTACGGAGCCAGGCCAGCGACTGCTCGATCATCGGCCCGCCCTGTCCCTCGCACTCCATGCTGAGCGTCCCGTCGTAGCCCCGGTCGCGCAGCATCCGGATGCACATGCGGATGTTGTCGGCATTGACCCCGTCGCCGATGGCGCACTGGCTGACCGCGAT
>CAZTGH010000429.1:0-4691 GCA_964612985.1 uncultured Pirellulales bacterium | reverse complement strand
GGCATGTTCCAGGGCGACCTGGCTACCGAGTCGGTCGATGCCATGCAATACCTCTGGAGCGGGATATGGCCTGCGAATCGCGCGCCCGCGGTCTTGTCGATCCACGTGGCAGGGTTTGCCGACGCTGGGCGTATCTACCTGGAACCGGGGCAACCGTATGAAGCCAAGGTCGAGGCCTATGACAGCGACTACGACGCACTGACGTTCCGCTGGGATATCCGACGCGAAGTGGAGATTCCCAAGGACTCCTATGCCGGCGGCGGGGAGAAACCCGCGGCGCCGATCGCGGGACTGATCCGTAGCGATGACACACCGAGAATAGAGTTTACCTCACCCGAAGGCCAGGGCCCCTATCGCCTCTTTGTCCAGGTCCTCGATGGCCAGGGCCACGTGGGCTATGCGAACGTACCCTTCCATGTGGGCGAGCCGAATTGAGAACATTGCTGAAATCGCGTTCAGGCGGCACGCGGCTGATGGACGCACCAGGAGATGACTGGAGACAGGCATGAACGTACGAGGTTGTATATCGGGCGCGATCCTTGTGATCGCTGGGTTAGGCTCCTTCCAGGTGGCAGACGCAGCACAAGCGAGCGCCCCATGGTTCAAGGAGGTCCTGGTCGGGATGGAGGTCGGGCCGACCGGCGCCCAGTTCGGACACAGCGATCCAAACGACGAACGCTACTGCGCCCGATTTGACGGGCGGGAGATTGTGCGCCGCTGCGTCGCAGCACATTGTGATTACGTGGTTGTCTGGGTACGCGACGGGGACTATGCCTACTACGATTCGGACATCCTGCCGAAAGCACCTGGCCTGGACGACCGCGATCCGCTGCGGGAGGCCATGGAGGAAGCACGCAAAAACGGATTGCCTGTGATCAGCTACTGCGTCGTTCAACAGGGCGGGCATTATCTTCGCGAGCATCCGGAACTGGAGATGCGAGATTCCGGCGGTCATCGGATCGGGCGTTTCTGCTACAACTCGGGTTATCTGGAGGTGATGAAGGAAATCGTCGCCGAGCAGTTGCGTTATGGGATTGCGGGGTTTCACATCGACATGCTGGACCAGGGTTTCGGACCGCCCTATGGATGCTGGTGCGAACACTGCCGGGCGAAGTTCGAAGCCGAGTACCGACAACCGATGCCCGAAGGCGCGACGTGGGACGAGAAGTGGGACCACATGCTGGAATTTCGGTACGCGACGAGCGAACGATTCGAGAAGGCGCTGTGCCACCATATCAAGGAACTCGATCCGAATGCGACGGTCGATTTCAACTATCATGGGAACCCTCCGTTTTCGTTTGAGGTGGGCCAGCGTCCCGTGCAGCACGCGGGCAACGGAGATTTCGTGACAGGCGAAACGGGCGTGTGGGGCTTCAGCGCTCTGACGGTGGGGCTCAATGCGGAGTTCTATCGGGCGGCCACGCCGGGATTGCCGGTGCAGGTGGCCATGCAGCGCGGCGTGCGGATGTACCACGACCAGACGACGCGCCCGCTGAACGATATTCGGTGGGAGTTGCTGACGCTGCTCGCCCACGGTACGTTTGTGACGATGGTGGACAAGACCGGGTTCGATGGCTGGCTCGACCCGGTGGCCTATGAGCGCATCGGGCAGGCCTTTCGCGAGGCCCAGACCAAACGCGCGCATTTCGGGCAGGCGCCGGTCGCGGAGGTCGGTATCTACTTCAGCAGCCGGACGAGGGACTGGCTCGGTCGGACCGAGCCGGAGAAGTACTTCCAGAGCTTCCAGGGGGCCCACAAAGCGATGGTCTACGAACACATCCCCTGGGCCATCGTGCTGGACGAGAACGTGACGCCGGACCGACTTCGCAAGCTGCCGGTTCTGTTGCTGCCGAACGCCGCCATCGTCTCCGAGCGTGAGGCGGAGATGCTGCACGACTACGTCGAACAGGGTGGCCATCTCATCCTGACCGGCTGGCCCGGACTGCTCGATCCAAGAGGCGAGTCGCTCGACCGGTCGGTGCTGAGCGAACTGATCGGGGCGCGTTTCGTCCGCCGCCTCGATTCGCTGGACAACTGGGTGCGTTTGTCGGATAACAGCCAGTCCGGGGGTGTCTCCGACCGGCTGAGCCAAGACATCAGATTGGATTGGCCCTTCCTGGTCAAAGGGCCGGCCGTCGTCTTCGAGCCGCGATCCGCCCGACCCGTCGGGCAGATCCTCCAGCCCTACCGCACCACCCGGCAGCGGGAGGGGAAAGAAGGAACCGAATGGCCCATGAGTGCCGAATCGCCGGCAGGCCCGGCCATTTTGGTCAATCAGATCGGTCAAGGACAGGTGCTCACGCTGGCATGCTCGCCTGACTACGCCACAGCCGGCGAGCATCACATCGTCGAGGCGCGGCGTCTGCTGGCCAACGCCGTCCGCATGCTCAGTCCGCATCCGCGCGTTCGTATCACGGCACCGACCACGGTCCAGGCGGTGGTCACGGATGATTCCTCCAGCCGGACGTTGCGGGTCCATCTGCTGGGGTACAACAGCCCCCCACAGACGACACCCGCCAAGAATCGTCCCCACATCCTGCCGGGCCTTATGGAGGATGTGCCGATGTATCGAGCCACTCTGGAGCTGGCGGGTCCCATTAAGACGATCGGAACGCTCAACGAATCGACGATTCTGAAACATCGTAACCAGCGTGTGGAAGTCACCGTGGAAGACATTCACGAAGTCGTGATCATCGGGTATTGAAGAAAGGAAAGATGCTATGCGTTCATTGGTCGGAGCCGTCGTGTCGCTGCTGATCCTCGTTTCGTCCGCTGTCGTCCCGTGCGGTGCCGAATCGAGCGCGGACAAGAACGTCTCGCTGCGATTCGACGGGGACGGGCGGTTCAAGATCGTGCAGTTCACCGATCTGCACCTGAAGGAAGACAGCGAGGATGACGACAAGACGGTGGCGCTGATGGGAGAGGTGCTGGATGTGGAGAAGCCTCAGTTGGTGCTGGTGACCGGCGACGTGCTGGCGGGCTCGCAGCAACCGGAGGCGATGATGAAGCGATGCGCAGGGCCCATGGTCGAGCGGCAGATTCCTTGGGCGGTCGCGTTGGGCAATCACGACGATGAAGGAACCAGGGACCGCCGAGGGCTGATGGATATCATCATGTCCCTGCCCTATGCGGTGTCGCAACAGGGATCAAGAGACATCACAGGCGTGAGCAATTACTATCTGCCCGTGCTGTCGGCAGACGGCCAAGAGAAGCAGTGGATTCTCTATGTCCTGGATTCCAACGCCTATCCGCCCGAAAAATCGCTGGGCACGTACGATTGGATCCACACCGATCAGGTCGACTGGTATCGGCGGACCTCGCGGAAGCTGGCGGGCGAGAACGGCGGCCGGCCGTATCCTGCCTTAGCCTTCTTCCATATTCCGCTGCCGGAATACGACCAGGTTCTGGCGGCTGCCGACGCCAACCTGGCGGGCTATCGGTATGAGAAGGTCTGTTGTCCGGATATCAATTCAGGGTTTTTTGCGGCGATGCTCGAGTGCGGTGACGTCAAAGGGACGTTCGTCGGCCACGACCACGTCAACGACTACGAAGCGACGCTGCATGGCATCCGCCTGATTTACGGGCGGGGCAGCGGGTTCAACGCGTATGGACGCGAGGGCTTCCCGCGCGGCGGTCGGGTCATCCTGCTCGAAGCAGACAAGGACACGTTCGCTACCTGGCTTCGTCTGGAGAGCGGGGTCAAGGTCCAGTATTAGCGACCTGAATCGACCGAATCAGTCCATCGGGAGGCGGTGGTCGGGCAACGGTTCAAAGGGCCCGACATACGGCGGAAGACTGACTTCGTCGCGGGCAGATCTCTCCACTTCGCTTCGCTCCGGTCGAGATGACAAGATGAAGCTGGCTGCGGTCGGGTCGAGAGGATCCGCCGGAGGCGGGAGGGCAGGACAGGTTCATGGATGGCGATAGAGAGTCGTGGCGCGAACCCGAGAGCGTATGCCGAGATCCCCTCTTTCCTCCCTCTTTGGCCCGGGGGGTTCTTTCTTGACAAACGGGATGGCGCTGGGGTATGATCCGGCCGCTTGGAGGTCTGGAGAAATGCCTTGAGGGTTCCCAGCCTCAATACTAACCCGAATGCTCGTCCGGACCCGACCGGGATGAGCGGTCCCGAGAACGCGTGCCAGCGGACGGGGCGAATCTGCGATAGCACCAGACGGTCAAGAAGGGGAACATGGAAATCCAACCGTTCAGAGCCTATCGGTTCGACGCCCACGTGGTGGGCCATGCGGGCGACTGCATCGCGCCGCCGTATGACGTGATCAACGCGGATCAGCAGAAGCAGTTGTACGAGAAGAACCCTTATAACATTGTCCGCATCACAAGAGGCAAGACCACTTCTTGTGACGACGAACAACATAACCAGTACACGCGGGCGGCCGAGTATCTGACGCAGTGGATGGAGCAAGGCGCGCTCAAGCAGGATGCGAGAGACAGCATCTACGGCTACGTGCAGGATTTCCAGATCGACGGCGTGATGTACCGGCGTCTGACCTTCGTGGCGCTGGCCAAGCTGGAGGAATTCGGCGAGACGGTGAAGCCGCACGAGCAGGTGTTCGCCAAGCCGATGCTCGACCGGCTCAATCTCAAGAAGGCGACCGCCGCCCGATTCGGACTGGTTTTCATGCTGTACGAAGACCCCGAGGGCGTGGCGGATCGGATCATCCAGAAGGCGG
>CAZTGH010000428.1:0-4694 GCA_964612985.1 uncultured Pirellulales bacterium | reverse complement strand
GGGCCGGTTTGGAGGGCGTTGACCCATCGGCGGTCGGCGGTGATCACCTTGGCGTTCAGTTGAACCGCCAGTGACAGGTGGAGACTGTCGTATACGGTGCGTTGAGTTGCCATGGCAATCTCCAGGGCGCCGGGGAGCAACGAGGCGCTCTCGTAGATTTCGAGCGGTATGGACAAGAAGTGCCCGATGATCTCAGATGCCTCGTCTGAGCTGAGCAGATTGCGGGCGTGGAGCTTCCAGAGGATATTGGCCATCTCGGGGCGAATCAGATCGGGGGCAGCCAATCGGCGGCGTCCGTCCATCAGTCGTATCGCGGCTGCCGCATCGGGCTCGGGCAGGAACCACTTGGCCGCGATGCTGGCGTCGACGACGACCACCTTCATCTCTGGCGGTCCTCACGGACCAAGTCGGTACTGTCGGGCAGGGCGCGGTCGCGAAGTTTGCGGTGCCACTGGCGCATGAGTTGGCGGGCGTCGTGGAAGCCGAGCCCGGCGGCCTGGGTGAGAATGACGCGGGCCTCTGCTTCAAGGCTGCGGCCCTGGCGTCGGGCCCGCTCTTTGAGCCGCGCGACGATCTCGTCGTCCAAGTTGCGTATTAGAATCTGCGCCATAAAGGAATCTCCTTCTGAACGCTATCAAAATGTTAGCATGCGGAGGGGCTCCGGTCAACGGCAAAATGTGTGCGTTCCAGACGTGGCCTTAAAGACCGGGGAGAGCGGGATTGACAGCGGGGACGAGGGGGCGGTAGACTGGAGGGGATTTGGCAGGGGACGACGATGCGCGATCGAGTGGCAGTGTGGTCGGTTCGGGGGCGGACGCGGGGATTCACTCTCATCGAATTGCTGGTGGTCATCGCGATCATTGCGATCCTGATGGCGATGCTGATGCCGGCGTTGCAGCGGGCGCGGGAGCAGGGCAAGCGGGCGGTGTGCCTGAACAACACCAAGACGCTGGTACTGGGCTGGCTGATGTACGCGGAGGCGAACGACGGGCGGATCCCGCGTGCCAACGTCAGCGAGGACCCGGCGATTACGGACGGGTGGATTCGCAAGCCGCCTGGGATGCTGCCGATCGAGGCGCCGGAGATCGAACAGTTGGAGGCGCTGCGGGCGGGCGTGTTGTATGCGTATGTGCCGGACGCCAAGGCGTATCGCTGTCCGGTGGCGGTGCGGCGGGAGATGCGGACCTATAGCATCGTCCACGCCATGAACGGCGCCGATCTGGCGCAGGCGGCGCCGATGTGCAGGAACATCATCAATCTCAAACATCCCGGCACACGGCTCGTCTTCATCGACGACTACGGCGAGGACTGGGACGCCGCCTGGGCGGTCCACTACAACGAGCCTCGCTGGTGGAACCCGATCCCGATGCGGCACGGCAAGGGCACCGTGGTCTCGTTTGCCGACGGGCACAGCGAATTCCGCAGTTGGACCGATCCGCGCACGATCGACTGGGCCCAGTTAACCTGGCAGGAGGCGGAGGCGCAGCGGGGCGGTGCGCTCACCAGACAGCCCGACAACGAAGACCTCCAGGGCATCCAGAAAGCCTGCTGGGGTCGGCTCGGCTATACGCCCTGACGCTCACCTCCCGTCGGCAAGCGGCGCGTGACGGAACGATGGATTGCGATACGGGTCTTGCTGGGGGTGGGCGGAACACGGTAACGGTTGACTCTTGACTCTGCGGCACCCGATTTGTCATTCCGAGCTCTTTCGACTCCGCTCAGGGCAGGCCGGGCGAGGAATCTGCCCGCGAATGGGCCAGCACCCGGTCCATGGCCAGATCCCTCGACTCCGCGTTGCTCCGCTCGGGATGACAAATCGAGAGAGTTCCGCTCGGGATGACAAGTGGAGAGAGTTCCGTTCGGGATGACAAAAAGGAAGAACCAATCGAGATGACCCGCCGGAGGCGGGGAGGGCAGGCCGGGCTCAAGAGTGGCAATCAGGAGGTGGGGCGCGAATCCGCTGCCGTACGCCGGCTGCGCGCTGTTGCCGGCGGTTTCGGTACGCGGCGCGTAGCGAGATGGGCGAGATTTGTGGTAGAATGCGGGCGTTGGGCGGCGATGCTGCACCGGTGGATGATCTACATGATGTCAGGGGTTTGGATGAGGTTCAGGGAAGAGGCAGGCAGGAGGCTGCGAAGGTTGGGGCGGTCGAAGGCGGTTTTGATTCTGCTGTTGGCGGCGCTGATCGTGCAGCAGGGGCCCAACGTCGTACGGCTGGCCACAGAGGAAGCCCCGCGGCGCCGGGCCGATGTGTCGTACGTGCCGACGCCGCAGAAGGTGGTGGATCGGATGCTGGAGCTGGCCCAGGTGACGAAGGACGATGTAGTCTACGATCTGGGCTGTGGCGACGGGCGGATTGTGGTGACCGCCGCACAGAGGTACGGGTGTCGCGCGGTTGGCTACGAGATCGTGGACTGGGTGATCGAGATGGCGCGGCAGAACGTCGCGGAGGCGGGCGTCGAGGATCTGGTGACGATCGAGAACGCCGATATCTTCACGCTGGATCTCAGCGAAGCCAGCGTGATTACGCTGTATCTGCTGCCCGACCTGAACGTCCGCCTGATTCCCCAATTGGACGAATTGCCGCCGGGGGTGCGCATCGTCTCGCACAGTTTCGATATGGCGGGGGTCAAGCCCGATCAGGTGGTCACCGTGAAAGATGTCACCCGGGCCTATGACGATCACGTCGTCTACCTGTGGACGACACCGCTGAACAAAGAACCGATTGATGACGAGGATCACTGAGGGGACCAAAGCGGAGATTGTACGGTCCCGTAGAGAAGGAGGATCTGATATGCTGAATTCATCGCCAACCCGTCGCGACTTTCTCAAGATGGCCGGTGCTGCGGCTACGTCACTGACTCTTGGTTCGTTGGTCGGAGCACAGGATTCGCAGAAACGCAGGCGGCCCAACATCGTATTCATCTTCACCGACGATCATGCGGTGCAGTCGATCGGCGCGTACGGTTCGATCATCAACCAGACGCCCAACATCGATCGCATCGCCTCCGAGGGTGCGGCCTTCGAGCGGTGCTTCTGCTGCAATTCGATCTGCGCGCCGAGTCGGGCGGCGGTGCTGACGGGAAAGCACAGTCACGCCAACGGCCTGATGACCAACGGCGATACGTTCGACGGCGCGCAGTCGACGTTCCCGAAACTCCTGCGCGAGGCCGGCTACGAGACGGCGCTGATCGGCAAATGGCACCTCAGGTCCGATCCAACCGGGTTCAGCCACTGGGAAATCCTTCCAGGGCAGGGTTCGTACTACAATCCGGATTTCCGGACCGCCACGGGAAGGACGCGCTACGAAGGGTACGCCACGGACATTACGACCGACCTGGCGCTGAAATGGCTGCGGACGGGACGGGATGCGAGCAAGCCGTTTTTGCTGATGTGCCAGCACAAGGCGCCGCATCGCACGTGGGCGCCGGGGCCCGACCACCTGACGATGTACGACGATGTCACGATCCCGGAACCGCCAACGCTGTTCGACGACTATGCAAGCCGCAGCGAACTGCTCAAAGAAAACGAGATGACCATCGCCGGTCACCTGATGGAAGACTATGACCTGAAGCTCATCGGCTCGAAGGAGAAGGACCTTCTCGGGCGGGCGTTCGAGAATCCGGAGTACCGTCGCATGACCGACGAGCAGCGGGCTCGGTGGGATGCGGCATATGGGCCCAAGAACGAGGCCTTCCGCAACAGCAAGCCTTCGGGCAAGGATTTGATTCGCTGGAAGTACCAGCGCTATATCAAGGATTATCTGCGCTGCATTGCTTCGGTCGACGACAACGTCGGACGTCTGCTGGACTATCTCGACGAAGCGGGATTGTCGGACAACACCATGGTCGTCTACAGTTCCGATCAGGGCTTTTACCTGGGCGAGCACGGCTGGTACGACAAGCGGTGGATGTACGAAGAATCGTTTCGGATGCCGCTGCTCGTGAAGTGGCCCGGTCGGACCCGGCCCGGCGCGCGGGTTCGGACGCTGGTGCAGAACATCGACTTTGCCCCGACGTTTCTCGATGCGGCTGACTTGGCGGCGCCCGCGTCCATGCAGGGCGTCAGTCTAAAGCCCCTGATGCATGGGAACATCCCGCGCGACTGGCGACGCAGCCTCTACTATCATTATTACGAGAGGGGCGAACACAATGTCCCCCGGCACGAAGGGGTACGCACGGACCGATACAAGCTCATCCACTTCTACGACGCGGGCGAATGGGAACTGTACGATCTGGACGAAGACCCCCACGAGATGCGTAGCGTCTACGCGGACCCGGCGTACGACAACATCGTCGTCCGACTCAAGAGCGAACTGGCGGCGCTGCGCAAGAAGTATGGCGTTGAGCCGACCTGATGCGCGTGCGTTCTTTGGTTCGGAGAAATTTTCAGGTGGTCTGTGTTCTGTCATCCTGAGTGTGCCAACGGCGGGGCCGCCATTGTGGGACAGAACATCGATGCATCGCATGCCCTGCTCATAAACGCCATCTCCATCGTTGCCAGACTTCTGTCATTCTCCAAGGAAATCATGAAACCGATTTCCTTGGAGACGGGTGTGAGTCGGCTGTAGGCAACTCGTTGGGTTTGAGAAGGGAGAGCCAAAAGCGAGGCTCTTCCTTCCCAAAGCAGGCCCAATGGAACATGGAAGTACCCAGGAACCGGATGAGGCTTATTGACTATTGCAGATTTTGGGG
>CAZTGH010000427.1:0-4709 GCA_964612985.1 uncultured Pirellulales bacterium | reverse complement strand
CGCGCGGTCCCGGCAGTTGGCGGCCTCGGCGGCGCGCGCCGTCTGCTGCGCCTGCTGAAGCCACAGCGTCAATGACTCGTGGTCCGCCCTGCATTTGTCGATCTGCCGCCGGGCCTGCGCGAGCAGGGCGATCAGTTCACTCTTGCTCGCCCGCATCAGTACGGCACGCTCAGCCTTCGTCATCGCGGTGCTCCTTCCCGACCGTCTCGGGGTCGGTCCAGACAGGGACCGTCAGCGCCCAGCGCCCCTCGTGTTGGAGCGCCTTGCGGAATGCGGTGGCCGCCCGCGTGGCATCGACGCGGGCCTCGTGCTCGGCGCGCAGCGCGTCCCGAAGCGCCGCGTTCTCCTTCGCCGATGCCTGCACCGCGTGGTTCGCGTCCCGCAGCGCTGTCCGCGCAGCATCGAGGCTCTTGCTCAGGCCGTCGGCCTCCTCGTCCGCGTCGCCCCACTGGCCGTCCAGCCACTCGATGAGCGCGTAGAGCTGGCTCCGGAGCACCCTGGCCCTGTGTCGCCGAAAGTCGTTCAGCAGTTCATGGGACATGTCTTCAGGCTCCTCTCAGAATGGGATGTCGTCGTCGGGGATGTCGGCTGGCGCCGCCTGGTCGGCGGGCGGCGTCTCACGCGCGATGTGCTCTCGGCACCGCGCGATGAATTCCGTCAGCTTCGCCACGTCGCGGCAGTTTTTGATCAGGCCCTTGATGCCCAGCGCCACGGCGATCTGCGTCACCGCCTCCGGCTGGTTCAGCCGCACGTTGATCTCGGGCAGGAGCTTGGCGATCTCGGCCTGGCAGCGTGCCACGTCCATGGCCGGAGGGGAGGCGGCCCCGTCACCCTCGGGGCCGCTCTCCGCATCGGCGGGAGGACGGGTCGCCGATTCCTCCGGCTCCTGCCCCTCGTCGTCCTCGGCGGGCGGCTCGTCGTCGCCCACGGGGCGCACGCTCTGCACGCGCACCGCGTCGCGCCCCCAGACCCCGCCCTTCTTCCCTGGCGATTCCACCTTCCCATCGGCCTGCCACACGTCGAGGCTCACCACGTCGCCCTTGCCCCACTTGTGGGTCTGGGGGTTGCTGGTCGTGGCGAAGTAGACCTTGTCGTAGCCTGCGAGGCGGAACACCTTCATCCACGCCTTCCCTGTCGTCAGGGCCTCGATACGCGCCTTGCTGTCCTCGTCGGCGTCTCGGTATTGGGCGGCGAGTTCGCCGCGGACGATGCAGTCGCCATCGTCGCTGAGGACGGGGGCGTCGGCGGCCACGTCCCACAGCCACCACTCGTCCTCGGGCAGCAGCCAGGAGACGGCGGCCTCGATGGTCGCTCCGTCTTCGAGCGGCGGGGCCACCGGCGCCTTCGGCGTGCGGCTGGGTTTCGCCGGGGCGACGGGTGTTGCTGTCGTGTCGATCATCATGTTGCCTGCGTCGTCGTACTCCACGGTCGCTCCGTACTCCTCGGGCAGCAGGTAGCCTGCCGTCGAGTCCGAGAACATGGCGTTGGCGATCTGCGAGACGTTCCGCCAGTGGAGCATGTGCTGCGGGTACTTGGACCATGGCCCTTTGCCCGCCAGCCCCGCCCGCTTGGCGTCGGCCATGTCGAATGAGAAGCGCGTGTACTCGGTTTGGTTGCGGCGCTTCGCGTCGATGACACTCCGCTCAGGTCCGCGCTCGATGATGTGCAGGGCGTCGTCGCCGTGATCGCGGTAGATGAGGGACTGAAGCGCGGAGCCGTCGAGGCTCGGCTTCTGGTCGATCACGTAGATGTGGCGCAGGGCGTACATGGTCGGCAAGTTGAGTTCGATGCCGGTAAGCATGATGGCGGCGGCTTCCTCGGGCGCCTGGATGTGGCGGGGGAGGAAGCCGCTGGCGAGCAGCCCGTGGGCGAGTTGCATCATGGCGGGCCACTTGGCCAGTGCGTGCTCGACACCGAAGGTCTGGGGGCGGCTCACGACAGGCGCGTCGGTATGCTTCACGAGGGCGAGCGCTTCGGCCTTCTGGGACTCCTCCAGCCCCTCAGCCAACTGCGCTCCCATGCTCAGGTCTTCAGATTCGCTTCCCACGGCGTGTCCTCCTTTGCTTGGCCTCCCGTTCGAGTTCGGCGACCCACGCGGCGGTGAACAGGGCGGGGTCGCGCTCGTAGAGTGCGGTGGACGCTGCGGTGGCGCCGCCCTGCTTAAGCGCCGCGCAAATGATGTCCTCGGCATCGGCCTCGTCGCAGGCGCGGCACTGCCCGTCCCGCACGTCGCCGGGCGGGCACCAGCACGAGCACACGGGGCACTGCCGCCAGTTCGCCAGCAGCCCGCAGGCGGGGCAGATGGTGCCGCGCTCGGGGTCGCACTCGTCGGCGTCGTAGTGGTGGCCGCACCGGGGGCACTCGACGATGTTATCGTAGTAGTCCTCGGGCGGGTCGATGGGCGCCTGGATGCCCCAGCGGCTCACTGGCATGACCGCGCCTCCTCCTCCCGCATCCGCTCGATGCGCTGCGCGTCCACCAGGGCGTCGGCGCGGGCGGCCTCGAAGTCCGCCAGTTCGCCCAGGCCGCAGGCGCGGTCACTCTTGGCGCACTCGCGCAGCACGGTCGGCGACATGCACTCGACTGCCTGGTCGAACAGCGTCTTGCGTGCGTTCTCAGCCGCGGTCATGTGGATGTCCTCCTGTTGCGTCGGATGAGAATCCGGCGGCGGCGCGCGCACCGGACACAGAATCGGTGGCAGCGGTCGGTCCAAATCCGCTCACCGCAGCCGAGGCAGGTCATCCACTTGCGGGCGGTGTCGGCCTCTGCCGTGGCGGCGACGTGCTCGATGGTGGTCACGCCTCGTCCTCCTGCACTTCGAGCCGCTCCTTGCGCGTCCGCACCACACGGTGCAGTTCGCGCGTCGCGTCGGCGTACAGCGGCTCCGCGACGGTCTGGAGCACGCCGAGCAGTGTCACGGCGGAGCACCTGCCGCGGTACGCGCCGACGAGGGCGCTCACGCGCAGCAGCAGGTCCTGGGCGTCACGGTCGAGCGCGGCCGGCGTCGGGCACTCCGCATCGCTCGGCTCCGGCGCCGGCTCCCACGCGCCGCGCGCCTCCAGCGCCTCGACTCGGTCGGTCAGGCTATCGAGGCGACCGTCGTGGACCGCCACCCAGTGGCTCAGGTTGGTCGCGGTTATCCGCTCTTGCAGGCTCATCAGTCGTCCTCCATTCTGCGAGGGAAGGGAACATCCGCTTGAACTCCGCGTCGAACTCGTCTTGGCCCACGTCCCAGCCGCGAGAGTAGTGCAGCGACCTCTCGACGTCGATCCCAGCAGCCAGGTTCCGCGTGGCGGCGGCCTGGACCATGGCCGCCTTGGCCGCATCCTCGCCCAAGTGCCGCTTGAGCATCGCATACGTGGCCTGCGGCGTGCTCTCGTGGCGCCGGACGCCCCCGAGCCAGCCGTCGGCATCTGCCGTGCCCTTCCGCCGCGCCACGGCGGCCTCGCGGTCCTGGCGGCGGGCAAGCCGGCCGTCCAGCAGGCCCCGCGCCCACTCGATGCGCGCGCCGGCGGTCGGCGTGTCGCACTGCTCGAACGCCTGCTCGACCGCTGCGCAGAACGCCTCGCAGCCGTGCGCCGTGCAGAGGTTGAGGGCCGATAGGTAGAGTGAGGAGTCCTCGCGGAGGCAGAGCCAGCGCTCGCCCTCGATCCGCTCGCGTGCTCGGGTGGCCCAGTTCGGGAGCGTATTGGCATGCTGCGCCACAAAACCGTCCCAGATGGCCTCGACGGTGACGGTGCTCATGTGTGTGCTCCTCACACGTTCGTTCCGGCGACGCGGCGGACTTCCTTGAGCAGCTCGGCCATGCGCGCCTTGTCGGCCTTCAGGTCGTCGCGCTCGCGCGTCACGCGCGCCAGTTCCGCCTCGGCGGCCTCGGCGCGGTCCGCATCGCTCGGCTCCGGCGCCGGCGCGGCGACGAGGTTCCACTTCATGAGCCACTGGGTGCCCCGTATCGAATCGCACTCGCCCAGCAGCACGTCGGCCTCACCGACCTCCAGGACGGTGGCCGTGATGCCCGCGTCCAGCGGCTCATCGACCACGCGCACGCGGTCCCCGACCTTGATCGGGCAGTAGGCGGGCAATATGCTCTCGGGATACCATCCGCCCACCACCCCGCTCGCGTAATCGCGCACGCGCCAGCAGCGCCCATCCCGCCCGATGATCGCCCCGACGCCGCATCGCGTCTCGACCCACTGCCCGAAGGCGAACATCGGCGCGGCAGGCTCCTCGGCAGACTCCGGCTCCGCCAGTTCCGCCTCGATCTCCGCGATGGTGTCGTAGACCTTGGCCGTGCTAGGACATCCGCAATCCCGCAGGGTTCTTGCCCTGCCCGTATGCTCGAGGCCGCCCAGCGACTGCTGCACGGCCTCCCACAGCCGCGTCGCCTGCTCGCGACTCAGCGGGCAGTCGTCCGGCTCGTCCGCCTCCTCGGCGGCCAGCGCGGACGCCAGCACCTCGGCCAGGGCCTTCACCGCGATGGACGTGTGCACATGCCCCACGCCACGTGCGTCCACGGATGCGATGTCGAGCGCGGCTACCGGGTCGCGATCGATGGTGCACTTCTGCCGGGCCGCGTTCCGCCAGTGGCGCATCAGTTCCGTGACAGTCATCACTCGTCCTCCAGATTGAGGTGTCCGAACCACCGCTCCCAGTACTGCGCGACCAGCGCCTCGTCGGCGGTCTCGTGGTAGAGGGCCATCAGGGATGTC
>CAZTGH010000426.1:0-4714 GCA_964612985.1 uncultured Pirellulales bacterium | reverse complement strand
GGTCAACATCTCGCACATCAGGGACATGGAGACCCTGGTCGGGGACATCCCCCTGGACAGAGTCAGCTGGTCGCTCATCACGGCGTCCACCGCAGCCGCGCCCACCATGGCCCAGTACGTGGCCGTGGCCGGCGACAAGGGATACGACATCGGCGGTCTTCGGGGCTCCATCCAAAACGACCCGGTGCACTTCCGCTACTGCGGTTTTCGGCCCGCCTGCCCCCTGGATCTCTCCATCAAGCTGGGCTCGGACGTTATGGAGTTCTGCACGCGGGAGATGCCCAAGTGGTACTACACCACGGTCAACATGTACGATCTGCGGGAGCAGGGCATCACCGCCCCCCAGGAGATCGCATACGGCTTCGGCATCGCCATGTGCTACATCGACGAGCTGATCCGCCGCGGGCTCGACATCGACCGGTTCGCGCCCCGGTTCACGTTCTACGTCTCCTGCCACATCGACATGTTCGAGGAGCTGGCCAAGATCCGGGCCGCACGGCGGATGTGGGCCCGGCTCATGAAGGAGAGGTACGGGGCCAGGGACCCCAGGTCCATGCAGTTCCGCTTCGCCGTGCACACGGCCGGCTGCTCGCTCAACCCCCAGCAGCCGCTCAACAACCTGGTCCGCATCGCCTTCGAGGCCCTGACCGCCGTGCTCGGCGGGGTCCAGTCGCTTCACTGCTGCTCCTACGACGAGCCTATGTGTCTGCCCACGGAGAAGGGCCATCTCCAGGCACTGCGCACCCAGCAGATCATCGCCTACGAGACCGGCGTCACCAACGTGGCCGACCCCCTGGGCGGTTCCTACTACGTGGAGAGCCTGACCGACAAGATGGAGGAGGAAGCCCTCCGCTGCATGAAAGAGGTGGAGGACCTGGGGGGCATGGAGGAGGCCATCCGGACCGGGTGGCTGGACAACCGCTTCGAGCAGGAGGCCGTGAAACGCCAGAAGGAGGTGGACGATCTGGAGAAGCTGATCGTGGGCGTGAACGTGTTCACGTCGGACCCGGAGACGACCACCCCGCTCGGCGTCCAGCGCATCTCCGAGCTTTCCACCCAGGGCCAGATCGAGGGGGTGGAAAGGCTCAAGAGGAACCGGGACCCGAACCGCTGGAAGGACGCCCTTCGACGCCTTGGAGACGACGCCCGCGAGGGCAGGAACACCCTCCCGGCCATGATCGAGGCCACTCGGGCGTACGCCACCACCGGAGAGATGCTCGGAACCGTGCGCGAGGTGTTCGGATACCCCTACGACCCCATGAACGTCCTCGAATCGCCCTTGGATTGATCCAGACCCCGGGGAGCCTGCCGAATGAGCAAGGAAAAGATCAAGGTGATCCTGAGCAAGGTCGGTCTGGACGGACACGACCGCGGCGCCAAGGTGGTCGCCTCCATGCTGCGGAGCGCCGGGATGGAGGTGGTCTACCTGGGGATGTTCCAGACCCCGGAGAGCATCGTCAAAGCGGCGGTCGACGAGGACGCGGACGTGATCGGCGTGAGCTACCTCTCCGGCGAGCACCTCGTCTTCACCCCCCTGATCGTCGAGGAGATGAAGAAGCAGGGGCTGGAGGACGTCCTCCTCGTGGCCGGAGGCTCCTTTCCCCCGGAGGACATCCCCGCCATGAAGTCCATGGGCATCGACGAGGTGTTC
The DNA here is from genome assembly GCA_964612985.1 of uncultured Pirellulales bacterium. Classification (GTDB taxonomy): domain Bacteria; phylum Planctomycetota; class Phycisphaerae; order Sedimentisphaerales; family Anaerobacaceae; genus Anaerobaca. Next base: position 3,063 of record CAZTGH010000426.1, on the reverse strand, counting down.
CGCGGCGGCTCGCTCACCGGGGAGTTCGTGAGCTACATCCGGGAACACGCCGGGGAGAAGACCGCATCATGAGAAGCAGAAACATCCCGGGCCCGGACGAGATCGTGGAGAAGCTGCTCGCGGGCGACCGCCGGGCGGCGGCCCGGGCGATCACCCTGCTCGAGGACCAGTCCGAACACACCGGCGAGCTCATGAAGCGGATCTTCCCGCACACCGGAAGATCCATGATCATCGGGCTGACCGGGTCGGGCGGAAGCGGGAAATCCACCCTCATCGACCACCTCGTCACGCGCTATCGCGCCATGGGCAAGACCGTGGGGGTGGTGGCCGTGGACCCCAGCAGCCCCTTCTCGGGCGGGGCCCTCCTGGGCGACCGGATCCGCTTCCAGAACCACTCCATGGACGACGGCGTCTTCATCCGCTCCATGGGATCCCGCGGGTACCTGGGCGGTCTGGCCCGGGCCACCACCGACGCGGTTCGCGTGATGGAGGCCATGGGCAACGAGGTGGTCATCATCGAGACCCTGGGGGCCGGCCAGGACGAGGTCGACGTCATGCACGTGGCGCAGACCTGCCTCCTGGTTCTGACCCCCGGGATGGGCGACGACATCCAGGCCATGAAGGCCGGCATCATGGAAATCGCCGACGTCATCGTGCTGAACAAGGCAGACCTGGACGGCGCCGACCGATGCCTCCGCAGCCTGGAGGCCGCGATCCACTACGGCCTGGGCGAGAACCCGGGCTGGGTCCCCAGGGTGGTGCCCACCGTGGCCTGTGCCTCCAGGTCCGCGGACGTCCGGGGGCTGGACGAGCTGGTGGACATCACCATGGAGCACCAGGACTACCTGCAGGAAAGCCGGAAGATCGACGAGGTGAGGGCCAGGCGAGTCGAGCAGGAGCTCTGGCTGGTGTTCAAGGACGAGCTGGAAAAGGTGATCTTCGCCGGCCTCCAGGGAACGGGCAAGAAACGCGAGTACATCGACGCCATTCGATCCGGAAGGAGCGATCCTTACTCCGTGGTCGAAGAGGTCCTGGCGATGTTTCTTCGAGTCGAAAAGACGGAGTGAGAGGGCGACGTGCATCAGGACGGCCCCCCGGGCGGAAAACAGAACTCCCGCGGTGAACTCGAGCCGGTCGTGAGCATGTCCGGTTTCGAGATCCAGCCCCTGTACGGACCGGAAGACCTCCGGGGGATGGATCTCGAGCAGGAGATCGGCCGGCCCGGCGAGTTCCCGTTCGTCCGGGGCGTCTACCCCACCATGTATCGCGGGCGGCCCTGGACCATTCGCCAGCTGGGCTCCCTCGGCCCGCCCGAAGAGGCGAACCGCCGCATCCGCCGCCTGGTGAGCATGGGCGCCACGGGCATCAGCATCTGCCTGGACCTGCCCACCATCATGGGCCTCGACTCGGACGACCCCCTGGCCGAGGGGGAGGTGGGCCGGTGCGGCGGCGTGGCCGTCGACTGCCTCCAGGACATGCGCGACCTCCTGGGCGGTGTGGACCTGGAGAAGATCAGCGTCAACTTCGTGTCCAACAGCCAGTCCGCGGTCATCCTGGCCATGTTCGTCGCGCTGGCCGAGGAGCGCGGGGCCGACTTGGAACGGGTCTCCGGAACCATGCAGAACGACGCGCTCAAGGAGTACCAGGCGCAGAAGTCCTTCTACTTCCCCCCCCGCGCTTCCATCCGTCTGATCCTGGACACCATCGCCTTCTGCAGCCGCGACCTCCCCAGGTTCAACCCCGTCAGCATCAGCGGGTACCACCTTGCATCGGCCGGCGCCACGCCCGTCCAGGAGCTGGCCTTCACCCTGGCCAACGCTTTCTTTTACGTGGAAAAGGGCATCGAAGCCGGCCTGGACGTGGATGCGTTCGCCCCCCGCCTCTCCTTCTTCTTCAAGGCCCACAACGACCTCTTCGAGAACGTGGCCAAGTTCCGCGCCGCCCGCAGGATCTGGGCCCGAACCATGAAGGAGCGCTTCGGCGCCCGCAACCCGGCCAGCTGGCGCTTTCGGGTCCACACCCAGACCTCCGGGTCCTCCCTCACCGCGCAGCAGATGGAGAACAACATCGTTCGGACCACCATACAGGCCCTCTCCGCGGTCATGGCGGGAACCCAGTCGCTGCACACCAACGCGCACGACGAGGCCCTGTCCATCCCCACGGAGCACTCCGAGAAGCTGGCGCTGCGCACACAGCAGATCATCCTGTACGAAAGCGGGGCCGCCTCGACCGTGGACCCCCTCGCCGGATCCTACTACGTGGAGGCGCTCACCAACCGCATGGAAGAGGCCTGCGAGGAGATCTTTCGAACCATCGCCGACATGGGAGGGGTCATCGCGGGCATCGAGAACGGCTACTTTCAGCGGGAGATCGCCGAGTCGGCCTTCCGACACCAGCAGGCCCTGGAACGGGGAGAGCGGATCGTCGTGGGCCTCAACCGCTTCGAGGAGGAGGAAGAGACCGAGATCCGGCTCCGCGAGGTGGACCCGGAGTTCGAGACGAACAAGGTCGGTGCCCTGAAGAAGTTCAAGAATGCGAGAGACCCCGGACGGATCCGGCAGCACGGGGACGCGATCCGGGCGGCCTGCGAGAGCGGGGAGAACGTGGTGGACGTGCTCGTGCCGGCGGTCCGGGACGGCATGACCCTGGGCGAAGCCGTCGGCCGCATGAAAGAGGTCTTCGGCGTGTACCGCGAGCAGGCGATCTTCTGACTCGACCCGATCCCCCGGCGGAAGGGAACGCCCCATGAGTCTCGAGAAAACCCTCCGGATCCTGATCGCCAAGCCCGGCCTGGACGGTCACGACCGCGGAGCCAAGGTGGTGGCCCGGGCCCTGAGCAACGCGGGCATGGAGGTGATCTACTCCGGCCTGCACCAGACCCCGGAGCTGATCGTCAACACGGCCATCGACGAGGACGTGGACGCCGTCGGCCTGAGCATCCTGTCCGGAGCCCACAACACGATCTTCCCCCGGGTCATGGCCCTTCTCGAGGAGCGGGGCGTGAAGGACATCCTGGTCTTCGGCGGGGGCACCATCCCCGGGAAGGACCGGGCCGCGCTGGAG
>CAZTGH010000425.1:0-4736 GCA_964612985.1 uncultured Pirellulales bacterium | reverse complement strand
GCGCCTTCGACGCCCCTCGGGACTGGACCCGCCGTGGCGTCGATACCCTCTCCGTCGCCTTCCGCGGTGAACAAGAGAACTTCGAACAGCCCATGTACCTGACCCTCACGGATGCCGCCGGCGCCATCGCCACCGTCACGCACCCCTTGACCTACGCCGTCCAGACCGAATACTGGCGGCAGTGGGACCTGGACCTCGCCGAGTTCGCCGCCGCCGGAGTTGACCTGACCGCCGTCGCCGGCATGGCCGTCGGCCTGGGCGACGGGACCCAGTCCACCCAGCCCCCCGACGATCTCGACACGATCTACATCGACCACATCCGCCTCCGCGCCCTCGCGACGGACTGAATGAATATGCGTACACAGGCTCTCATGAAGGCCGGTACGTGCATGGCATGGTCATGCGGAACGAAGTGAAGCATCTCCCCCCGACCGGGAATGACGTCTATTCCCCCGGCGTCGGGTGGCATCTACCGGGATTCAGCCTCCCGCGCCGATTTCCACGCTATTCTGGGGTGCATGACCGTTTCTGCACTGTCCGCACGGGTCACACCCCAGAAGCCCGAATATCGAAATCCGGAACAAGACCAAATGATCCAAGAATAGAACCTCGAAACAAGGGCCGTGCTGTAAAGCGTTTGTAGTGACGCCGTGAGGCGTTACTTTTGCCGAGCCCGGTATATTCTCACGAGCACACCACGAACGCAGTGCATCGTGCCAATTTGGACCATTTGCATTTCGTGCTTCGACTTTGTTTCGAGTTTCGTACTTCGGATTTCGAATTTGCCCCCAGCGGGAATCGGTGCCCGCCAGAGAAGCCTCCCACGGCCCCGGATCGCAAATACGGTCATGCACCCGCTTTTCTATTGTCGTCCCGCATCACCCGAGCTATAGTGACGCCCATGAAAAAGCGCATGATGTCACTCCTGGCCCTCATCGTGATTGGTGTTTCTCCGCTTCTGGCGCAGGAATATGAATCGTTACCCTCCGATCCCTACTTCGCCGCCTACAAGCCGCTCAAGGCCCCGCCCGTCGACGGACTGCTCCTGCGTCCGGGAGACCGCCTCGCCATCTGTGGCGACTCGATCACCGAGCAGAAGATGTACTCGCGGATCATGGAGACCTACCTGACCGTCTGCGTCCCGCAGCTCGACGTCGCCGTCCGCCAGTTCGGCTGGAGTGGCGAAAAGGCCCCCGGGTTCCTCGCCCGCATGGAGAACGACGTCCTCCGCTTCGAGCCCACCATCGCCACGACCTGCTACGCCATGAACGACCACAACTACCAGCCCTACAAAGACGAGTATGGGCAGGTCTATCGCGACGCCTCGCTGGCCATCATCCGCTCGTTCAAGCAACGCAACGTCCGCGTCATCCAGGGCTCGGCAGGCACCGTCGGCAAAATGCCCGCCTGGGTCCAGCGTGCCCAGGGCACGATCGACGACCTCAATCTCAGCCTGCTGGAATTCCGCAATATCGACGTGCGCCTCGCTCAGCAGGAAGACGTCGCCTTCGCCGATGTCTTCGTCCCCATGCTGGTCGAAGGCTTCAAGGCCAAACAACGCTATGGCAACGACTACATGATCTCAGGCAAGGATGGCGTCCACCCGGGCTGGGCGGGCCACCTCGTCATGGCCTACGCCTTCCTGAACGCCATGGGCCTCGACGGACAGATCGCCACGATCACTGTGGACCTCTCCAACGGGCGTGCCCAGGCCTCTGAAGGCCATCGCATCCTCGCTTCCGACGCAGCCCAGGTACAGATCGAAAGCACCCGCTATCCCTTCTGTGCCACGGGTCCTGCCGACGACGATGGCAGCATCCGCTCGGGCATGACCCTCGTCCCGTTCAACGAGAAACTGAATCGCTTCATGCTCGTCGTCAAGGATGCCCCCGCCAGCGGGTGCCGCATCACCTGGGGCGATGCCTCCCGGGACTACACCGCCGCCGAACTTAACGCCGGCGTCAATCTCGCCGCCGATTTCGAGGTCAATCCCTTTAGCGAGGCGTTCCAGTGCGTCGATGAAGCGGTCGCCGCCAAGCAGGCCTACGAAACCCGCCAGGTCAAGATGCTCTTCCATGGCCCCGAAGGCCACACGGATAGGGACCTCACCGCCGCCCTCACGGAAAAGACCCGCGCCCCGCTCGCCAAAGCCGTCGAAGCCGCCTTCGTCCCCGTCCGCCACACCATCCGCATCGAACCCCGCTAGCGACTACAGACCCAGCGTCCGAATCTGGTCGAGCAGGTTGCGATACACCGCCACCGTCAGGTACATGCACAGCACCGTCACCACCAGCACCAGCAGGGTCACCACGATCTTCGTCGCCCGCCTGTACCGCGGATGAAACCACACCAGCGGCAGCGCCAGCGGACCGACCACCAGCAGCGCCGCGACCACGCTGCCCGTCGCATGGTACCACTTGCCCGCCCTCCGTTTCGGCGCCCGACGACTGGAGCCGTCGAGAAACTCCCCGCAATACCGGCACTTGATCGCCTCCGCCTGGATCGCCTCCGCGCAAAACGGACACTTCTTCGTTCCGGCCTCGTTCTCCGCCGAGCGACCCTCACGGTCCTGCATCGACGATTCGGTATCGTTGGTGGTCATCATCTCAGTAGCCATGCTACCCGTTATCGGCACATCCGCAACCCCCCTTTAACCCGTCCGCACCCCCCGCAAGCGCATCCCGGTTGCCCCCTGGCCCTGCGTATGCTACAGTACCTGCCGGAAACCGAAGAACCCGACAAACAGGAGCAACCCATGGCCAAGGTCGCCGAAGGCGATATCGTCCGCATCTACTGTGCCGGCCGCCTCACCGACGGTCGCGAATTCGACCTCGCCCCCGACGGTGGCACTCTCGAGGTCATCGTCGGCCATGGCGACCTGCTTCCCGCGGTCGAGAAGGTCCTGATCGGCATGACCCCGGGCGAGTCCAAGACCGTCGTCGTCCCCAAAGACAAGGCCTATGGCCCCCGACGCGAGGAACTCGTCCAGGTCGTCCCGCGCAAGGAGTTCCCCGAAGGCATCACCCCCAAAGTGGGTCAGCGCCTCCGCCTGCCCGCCGAGGACTACGAAGTCGTCAACGCCACCATCGTCCAGGTCACCGACACCGACATCATCCTCGACGCCAACCACCCTCTCGCCGGCCAGGACGTGCTCTTCCACATCACGCTCAAAGAAATCGTAACCCTGTAGGGCCGGTCCTTGACGCACGCGCTGCAGCCCCTCTGGCCATGAATCACGCGTTGCAGCCCCTCTTGCCATGAACCACGCGTGGGCCAAGCGCCCCCCGACACTACGAAGGAGCCCACAATGGACATCGCCCACCTCGCTTCAATGGCCTTGCTTTGCCTGTCCTCCGCGATCGGCGCCGCCCCCGACGATGCGCTCGTAACCATGGAGATCTTCCCCTGCGTCAGCGACCACGTCCATGGCTCCACCGTCGCCGAACTCCCCAATGGCGACCTGATCGCTGCCTGGTTCCAGGGCTCGGGCGAACGCTGGGCCGACGACGTCGCCATCATGGGCGCCCGCCTCAGGCAAGGCCAGGCCCAGTGGAGCGAGCCCTTCGTCATGGCCGACACCCCCGCCTTTCCCGACATCAACCCCATCCTCTTCCTCGACGGCGCCGACCGCCTCTGGCTCATGTGGTACACGGTCATCGCCAACCAGTGGGAGACCTCCCTGCTGAAATACCGCATCTGCGAAGACTTCACCCGCACCGATGGACCGCCCCGCTGGGCCTGGCAGGATATCCTCCACGTCAAGCCGGGCGACAAGACCGAGCGTGGCATCCAGCCCAACGACCGCTTCGTCCGCTCCGTCGAACGCCAGGTCAAAGACTACGCCGATTACGCGACCCGCCGCCTGGGCGAATCGAACCCCGCTGTCGCCTTGCTCGCCGCTGGCCAGATCAAACGATGGAAGGACGATCTGCTCGCCAAAGCCAGGGGGCAGGACATGGTGCGAAAAGGCGTCCTCGTCGACGACTCCGGCGCCCGCACCGACCAGCCGCTGGGCTATCCGTACTTCCGTCGCATGGGCTGGCAGACGAAGAACAAGGCCATCGTCCTCGACTCTGGCCGAATCATTGTCCCCCTCTATTCCGATGGGTTCAGTTTCTCCCTCATGGCGATCACCGATGACGGCGGAAAGACCTGGACCTTCAGCGAGCCCCTCGTCGGAGGCGGCAACATCCAGCCCAGCATCGCACGCCAGGCCGACGGCGCCCTCGTCGCCTACATGCGCGACAATGGCCCGCCCCCCGCCCGGCTCCACGTCAGCCAATCCACCGACGAAGGCCTGATGTGGAGCCCCGTCCGCGACTCCGAACTGCCCAACCCAGGCGCCGGCGCCGACCTCGTCACACTCGCCAATGGCCTTTGGGTCCTCGCCTATAACGACACGGAAGACGGACGCCATAGCCTCGCGATCTCCGTCTCCACCGACGAGGGCCGCTCCTGGTCCCACACCCGCCACCTCGAACGCGACCTGCGTCCCGCCAACGCCACCCGCAGCCATTATCCCTCCATCATCCAGGGTCGTGACGGCGCCCTGCACGTGGTCTACAGCTACCATCATAGCGACCGTGGTTCCGCCCCCGCCAAGACGATCAAATACGCCCGCTTCACCGAAGACTGGATCCGCCAGACCGACCCTCCCTCAACCGACAAATAAACGTAACCTCCTGATTTCGAAAGCGTTGGAAAAAACCCTCCACTGAAACGGAGATTCAAGCCCG
>CAZTGH010000424.1:467-4753 GCA_964612985.1 uncultured Pirellulales bacterium | reverse complement strand
GGAGAATGGTGTAAGTCCCCCATGACCCAGGAGTCAGGGTTTGAGAAGGAAGAGCCAAAACGAGGTTCTTCCTTCCCAAAGCAGGCCTAACGTCCATTCTTGCAGAAGTCCACTTACGGAAAGGGTCCGACATGACAGTGACGAGGGGAATCCTGATTGCCGTGCTGGTTCTGGTCACGAGCGCCTGTGTTCAGCCGAGTGTAGGCCGTACATCTTCCCGCGACAAGGCGATCGCGGACGCTCGCCCCAGGGTCACGGCGCCGCCGGAGTCCTTTTTCGAAGGAATCGCCGAAGGCCGCCCAGGCCGTCGGCGGGGCGGTCCTGTGGATATCGCTGCCTACCGCGAGTTCTACACGAAGTACATCGACGTCCAGGGCATGCCCGTGGTTGCCTCCGCAGAAGTCGCGGACGAGGCGTTGCAGCGGACCTACGAAATCGTCACGCACATGCTCGCGGGTCGGCCCGACATCCTGGAGGGCATGGTCGAGCGGGGCATGTACCTGATCATCATCGGCAAGGACCAGGTCTACACCGACATGCCCGAGAACCGCAATGCGCCCAATCCGGACTACCTGAATGAACGCGTGCGAGGGACCGGCGGCTTTCCCACGAGTTTCGGCGAAGAGAATCTACTAAGCCTGCCGATCGACCGTTACGACGACGAGAGCATCGCGGTCCACGAGTTCTGCCACACGATCGACAGCACGCTGCGCCGCGTCGAGCCTGATTGGAACGACCGCCGGATGGGCGCCTACAAAAACGCCGTCGAGAAGGGCCTGTACAAAGACACCTACGCCATTGGCAATCCGGCCGAATACTGGTGCGAGATCGCCCAGGCCTATTTCGATTGCAACCGCGTCAACAACTGGAATCACGGGCCCATCGGAAAACGCGAGCAGCTCAAGATCTACGATCCCGAAGGCTACGAACTGGTTCGCAGCACGTTCAACCTGAGTCCCGAGCAGGACTGGCGCTACACGTGGCTTCAGCCCTTGCCGAACGTGATCGAGCCGCCCGCGAAATTCCACATCGATCCGTACTACACGAAGTTCACGTGGGCCCGCGAATTCACCGTGCTCGGACGCGGCGCCAGCGACGAGGCCCTGCTCAAGGCCAACGACACCATCCGCAAGATGTTCGCGTATCGTCACGACATCCTCAAGGCTCTGATGGCTGAAGACCTGAGATTGGTGGTCCTCGGACCGGGAGAGAGCTTGCGCGATCTGCCCGAGTTCCCGCAGATGCGAGAGAAGGGCGTGGACCATATGGCGCGCTACCTGGAGTACACGCCGGGCCTCAATGTGCTGGTGGTCGATCAGGCCAACGTGCTGGGCGATCTGGCGGGCGATCCTTACGCCACCGAGTGTCAGGTGATCCGCGTCTTCGCCAAGGCACTGTATCACGTCACGGGTCAACGCCCTGTGGACCCCAATTGGGAGAACCGAGGGCGCAACGTCCAGCAGTACGAATTGCGAGTGCAACGCATGGACATTCGCTTCGACGAGCAACTCAAAGCGCTCTACGACGACGCCATGGAACAGGGCTTGTGGAAGGGCACGGTCGCCGTCCACAATCGAGCGGAATACTGGACGGAGGGCGTGCTGGCCTACTTCGATGCCGTCGGCCAGGGCGTGTGCCCTAACGATGCGCCTGCGCCCATCACCACCCGCGAGGCCCTGCAAGCGTACGATCCGGGCCTGTTCGAACTCGTGGAAACCACCATGGCCTATAAAGGCAAGGTCGATTGGCGCTATCTGCCATAGCGGCTCTTGGCCTGGCACGGCGAGTTCATCCCTATGGAACGACAACATCTGGAGTCGACGATGAGCGTGAAGAATCGGGTCGGACGTATTGGATTCATCGGATGGTGTGCAGTGCTTGCTCTGCTGATCGCGAGCGGACCCGTTCTTGCTGCTGAGGCGCCGCAGGGCAGGGGGCGTGCAGCGCGCCGAGTGGAGGGCTACTACAAGGGGCGGATCGCGCCGCACTGGTTTGCCGAGGGTGCTCGCTTCTGGTATCGCAACGACCTCAGCGAGGACAGACGACAGTTCATATTCGTCGATGCGGAGAAGGGTATCCGGCGAGAGGCCTTCGACCACGCCCGCCTGGCGGCCGCTCTGTCCGAGGCCGCCGGCGCCGAATACGACGGCGATCACTTGCCCTTCGACAGTCTCGAATTCACGGATGACGCCAAGTTCGTTCGTTTCGAAGTGGGACAGACCACCTGGCAATGCGATTTGTCCTCCTATACGTGCTCCCGGACGGACGCTGCTCCCTCGGATTCCGAAGACGAAGAGGCAGAGCGATCGGGCCGGTGGAGAGGATCGGGCCGGCGGCGAGATCCCTCACCCGAATCGCCCGATGGCCAATGGACCGCTTTCGTTAAGGACCACAACGTCTTCCTGCGAGCCGCCGATTCTGAAGAGGAAATCCAACTCAGCACCGACGGTGCCGAGACCCATTCGTACGGCTTGCTCTCCTGGGCCCCGGATTCGCAGACGCTGGTGGCCTTTCGCGTCGAGCCAGGAGACAACAAGGAAGTCTACCTGATCGAGTCCTCGCCCTCCGGCGGTGGGCGAGCCAGGCTCCATACGCGATCGTATGCGCTGCCGGGTGACGAATTCGCCATGTACGAGCTGAACCTCTTCGACGTCGCAAATCGCGAGCAGATCAAGCCCTCCGTCGACAAGCTCGAACTGGACTGGCAGCGTCCCGAGTTGCACTGGAACAGAGACGGGCGACGCTTCACATACGAGAAGATCGATCGCGGCCACCAGCGTCTCCGTCTCATCGAGGTCGACTCCCACACCGGTCAGACCCGCAACATCATCGATGAGAAATCCGAGACCTTCATCTGGACGGCCCACACGGAGAACCTGAGACTCGATCGCATCAACTGGCTGCAAGACAGCGACGAGATCGTCTACGCCTCCGAGCGCGATGGCTGGCGTCATCTCTATCTCGTGGATGCCAAGGCCGGGAAGATCGTCAACCAGATCACCAAAGGACCGTGGGTGGTCCGCGGCATCGACCGGATCGATGAGGAATCTCGCCAGATCTGGTTCCAGGCGAGTGGGATGCACCCCGGTCAGGACCCATATTTCATTCATTACTATCGCGTCAACTTCGATGGCTCCGGCCTGGTCGCCCTGACCGAAGGCGATGGAAACCACTCGGTCCAGTTCTCTCCCGATCGTCGGTTCCTGATCGACACGTACAGTCGCGTGGACAAAGCCCCTGTACACGCGCTGCGGCGCTGCTCCGATGGCTCGCTGGTCTGCCCTCTGGAAGAAGCGGACATCAGCGGCCTGCTCGCCCAGGGATGGAAGGCTCCGGAAGTCTTCGTCGCCAAGGGCCGCGACGGCGCCACCGATATCTGGGGGATCCTCTGCCGACCGAAAGACTTTGATCCCAACCGCAAGTACCCCGTCATTGAGCAGATCTACGCCGGACCGCAGAGCGCCTACGTCCCCAAGAGCTTCAGTCCGTTCAGTCGGTTTGCCTCTCTGACGGACCTCGGCTTTGTCGTGGTGCAGATGGACGGCATGGGCACCGCGCACCGTTCCAAGGCGTTCCACGATACCTGCTGGAAAAACCTCAAGGACGCAGGCTTGCCGGATCGCATCCTGTGGCACCAGGCAGCCGCTGCGAAGTATCCCTGGTATGATATCAGCCGGGTCGGGGTCTACGGGACCTCCGCCGGCGGGCAGAACGCCGCGGGCGCCGTGCTCTTCCATCCGAAATTTTACAGAGTCGCGGTCGCCTCATGCGGATGTCACGACAACCGCATGGACAAGGCGTCCTGGAACGAGCAGTGGATGGGCTATCCGGTCGGGCCGCAGTATGCCGAGTGTTCGAACATCGAGAACGCCCATCGTCTGCGCGGCAAACTCATGCTGATCGTGGGCGAGATGGACGACAACGTTCCGCCGGAATCCACGATGCGTTTCGCCGACGCCCTGATCGAGGCGGGAAAGGATTTCGACCTGGTGGTCGTCCCCGGCGCCCGGCACGGCAGCGGCGGCACCTATGGGGTGCGCCGACGCGACGACTTCTTCGTGCGGCACCTGCTCGGGATCGAGCCGCCCGATCGCAACGGCGACTCGTAACCGTCTCTCAACCGACCCTGGTTATCTTTACCGGCAGGCCGCTCTCTGCGGATTCGTAGACCGCGTCCTGGACCGCCAGCGTCTTCAGGTACTCCGGGCCGCTGGTTTCGAATTCTCTGCCGTCGATCAGGCGATCGATAAAGTGCCGCTGCGTGGTGTAGCAGCAGTCGCCGCTGA
>CAZTGH010000424.1:0-457 GCA_964612985.1 uncultured Pirellulales bacterium | reverse complement strand
ATTGCGGTCTTCGTGGGAATAGGCGTGCTCGGTCTCGGGATTACCGAGGGCCTGGACGGTCAGCCGTCCGTCGCTGTACAGTCGGATCGAGCCGCCCTCCGCATCGATCAGAAACTCCCCGAACGTATAGCGAGGATTCGGATTGTTGCTCTCGTTGTAGCGGTTGGCGTCCCACAGACCGGTTGCACCGGATGCAAAACTGAAGACCACCACGCCGAAGTCCTCGCCCGCAATCACCGGGTTGAGTTTCTTGAGTACCGCATAGACGCTTTCGATCTCGCCGCCCAGGTAGCGATAGGTGTCGATGAAGTGCACGCCGTTCTCGTAGACGAGCAGACGCGGATAATCCCGAAAGTAGGGCTGCCGGTTCAGATAGGCATCCTGACCCCAGCCATCGCCCATGCGGGAGCGGAAGATCATCGCGTGGATCCTCTCGCCGATCGCGCCGTCGTCGAGC
>CAZTGH010000423.1:0-4754 GCA_964612985.1 uncultured Pirellulales bacterium | reverse complement strand
CATCCAGATCGCCGATTCCCGCGGGGCCGACGCCTCCGTGGATGCCGCCGCCGATCTTATGTTCGATCCACTTCGTCGTTGGATCCGCGGGGATCTCGTACCAGACGGTGATCCCATGCTCGCCCTGGTCGCTGTTGGCGACGACGTCGAGCTTGCCGTCGCCATTGATGTCGGCGGCGACATCGTCATGGCAGACGATGGTTCCGCTGTCGTACTTTTTGAAGGGCTCGGTGCGGGGTCGGCCCGTATTGCGGTACCAGCCGGTGCCGCAGAACTGGTCGATCCAGCCGTCACCGTCGATGTCGAAGGCGGTGCCGCCGACGTCGGTTCGATTGCCGCTGCCCAGATCGTGGCGAATCCACTTGTCCGGCCCCGCGTATTCGAACCACCACGTCCGCGTCCGCTCGCCCACGACCCAGTCGAGGTCGCCATCCTGGTCGATATCGGCCAGCGACGTCTGGCCCATACTGCGCCCGATCCGGTCGATCTCGTGGCATTCGAAACGGGGCATCGCAGCCAGCAGGGGGGCGGTGCAGACGGCAACGACGAGCATGGGCACGCATTTTGTGGAACGCGGAAGGATCATAGCGTCTCCTTTCTGATGATTCTGTATCCAGGGGGCCGGCGGCTGCCCGGCCTTCGTACGACAGTATAGCAACTGAACGGGCATAGTGCACCGATCCGATGTTGGCATTTCTGTGGGCCCGATGATAGATTGGAGGCGTTTCGGGAGGTCGTCTCGTGGCGCTGGCCAGTCGACCTGCACGCAATGGGAGCGCTGGTGATTAAGGGGACCGTATCATGACGAAGGGCAATCGCATATCCAGACGGGACACACTGGCGGGGATGGGGGCGCTGGGCGCCGCGACGGTGTTAGGGTCGGGAAGGCTGGAGGCGGGCCCGTCGGCCCTGGGCGGGCGGCTCCATCCGGCGATTGCCGAGAAAGTCTTCGAGACGCCCTTGATCGATACGCACGAGCACCTGCTCGAAGAAAAAGAACGACTGGCGGGGGCGGAGCACCCCCGGGTGCAGGCCGACGACTGGTCGTTGCTCTTGAGCCATTACCTGGACTCCGATCTGCTCGTGGCGGGCATGCCTCGGGACGCTTACGACCAGTTCTTCAGCGCCAAGACTGACCCGCTGGACAAGTGGCGCGTGCTCGAACCCTATTGGCTCGCGGTCAAGAATACGGGGTATGGGCAGGCGGTGCGCATCGCGATGCGCCGGCTCTATGACGTGGACGACCTGTCGGCTCAGACCGTCAAGCAGGTGCAGGCGGGGTACGAGAAGGTCCGTCGGCCTGGATTCTATCGGCACGTGCTCTGCGAGCAGGGCAGGATCGAGTCGTGCCAGGTGAACTGCCTCAGCGCTCCCTTCGGTGAGACCCAGATGCCGAGCCTGCTGATGCAGGACATCAGCATCGTGGGGATGTTCGCCGGGCCGAACCTCAATGGATACGCCAGGCCCGCGGGGATCGAGGTCGGCTCGCTGGGCGACTGGCATCGCGTGATCGACTGGTGGTTCGAGAAGTATGGCAAATACGCGGTGGCGGTCAAGTCGCAGAACGCCTACAGCCGGGATATCGATTACGAGAAGGTGCCGACTGAGAAGGTCGAAGCGATCTTCCAGAAGCGCCTCGAAAACGCGACGCTGAGCGCCCAGGAGCGCAAAGCCCTGGAGGATCACCTGTTCTGGTATGCGGTGGGCAAGGCGACCGAGAGCAAACTGCCGGTCAAGCTGCACACGGGCTACTATGCGGGGCAGAACTATATGCCGCTGGGCCGCCTGATCCACAATGCCGGTTCCGCCTGCGATCTGTGCCGGGCGGCGCCCGAGACGCCGTTCGTCTTCATGCACATCTGCTACCCCTACTACGAGGAGCTGATCTCCGTCGCCAAGCAGTACACCAACGCGCACATCGACATGTGCTGGTCGTGGATCATCAACCCGGCGGCCGCCAAGGATTTCCTCAAGAAATACCTCGTGACCGCTCCCGCCAACAAGGTTCTCACCTTCGGAGGCGACTACATCCCCGTCGAGCCCGTCCTCGGCCATGCGGTCATCGCCCGCCAGGGGATCGCGCTGGCGCTCTCCGAACTGGTCGAGGAAGGCTGGCTGAGCGTCGCCGACGCATTGGAACTGACCGAGCCGATCATGCACGCCAACGCCCGGCGCATCTTCCACCTCCCCGAAAAGACCAAGGCCCTGGAACATGCACCTTGGACCTGACCATTTGAGACGATACCGAGGCGATGAGATTCGCTCGATGGATGATGCGGCTGAAGAGATGTTCCTTGATTCGCTCCTTGCGGCGGGCTATCATGGTGGAAAAGGAGGATGAGATATGGAGAGGAGGAGGGGAGTGGTGCGTGGTGCGGACGAGTTGGATTTTCGTGCGGGTGAGCGGATGAGATACGGAAGATCAGGCGGGTTTCTTTCCAGAGACTGGGAATTCTTCATCGCGCTGCAGCTTGCGATTCCGGCCATGGTGGTGGTCTCCGGTTACTACCTGCCGTTGCTGGCGGGTGCCCGACAGGGTAACCTTATGGGCTTGTGGATCGCCTTGGCGTCGGCGCTGGCGGGGGTTGTGCTGCTGTTTGTCGCGAAATGGCCATTGTACCGCCAGGGACGGTATTTCACTTTCGGGTCGAAGGCTTTGGCGGAAGAGCGCCGCTGGATCTATCGGATTGCCTATGTCCTCGTCAGTGCCGGCGTGTTGCTGATGCTGAAGTTGTGGGCTGCTGTGACGTGACTGGGTCTTCAGGAGATCGGCATGGCTACGCTATTCTCTGCACTGACGATCGCTATGCCGTTTCTGGTGCTGTCGAACTGCGTCATGCTGTATCTGCTGAACCGCAAGGCCAGGGATTTTGAGAGCGCCTTGGCCCGATACGAGAACCGGGATCGGCTCAAGCTCGAAAGGGATACGATGGAGGCGATGACGCTGCTGCGGACCGGCAAAGTCGACGAAGCGAGAGCCATCGCCAACCGCATCGTCCATGCCTGAGGTGTGGACAGGTCTGAACGCGGGCGGCGTCCGGTCTGGGATTCAATGAAAGCGTTGCTGATCAAGATCGGGATGGTCGGAGCGATCTTTGGCGTCGTCTGGTCGTACAGGATGGTCAGGGATATGGAGTTGTATCCGGGCCGGCATGGCGGTAGTGCCTGCTGGACGCGGAAAGCACATGGCTGAGAATTGAGTGAGGTGTCCAGGGAGGGACGTATGGACGCGCGGATTACGCAGGATGACGTGATTTATTTCATTGTGACGGATCGGTTCTTCGGCAGGAACAAACGAGATGTCGATCCCTCGGATACGAGCATTCACGGGGGCACCCTCGACGGGATTGTCGAGAAGCTGGATTATCTGGCAGAACTGGGGGTGACGGCGATCTGGGTGACCCCCGTCTACGAGAACATCGCGAGCCACAACGGCAGCGAGCCCTACCACTATTACTGGCCCCAGAGCTTCGAGCGGATGGACAAGCGCCTCCTCGACGGCACGCACCTGCCCAAGTCGGGCACGATGAACGCGTTCAAGAAGTTCGTGAACCTCTGCAAGAAGAAGAACATGAAGGTCGTGCTCGACATGGTGGTCAACCATGCGGGCTACGGCGCCAAGAACCAGTTCGGCGCCGGCTGGTTCAACGAGGGCGGCTCCGGCGACATCAAGGGCGAACTGGCGGGCCTGCCTGATTTCAATCACGACAATCCCGAGGTCCTTGATTACTTCGTGAACAACATCGAGGACTGGATCGTCAAGGGCAAGGTCACCAACATCCGCATGGATACCGTCAAGCACGTCGAGCGAAGGTTCTGGCACTACTTCAAATCGCAGATTCGTGGGGAGCACCCTGACGTCTGCCTGATCGGCGAGGTGCTGTTCGAAGGCAGGGACGACGTCGGCAAGCTGCTGGAGTACCAGAACTATCACGACTTCGATTCGATCTTCGATTTCCCGCTGTGCACCGCCCTGCGCTCGACGCTTGTTTACGACGCGAGTCTCCGCGACTGGCTGGCGTGCCCCCGACTCAACGACAACGAACCGCTGGGCGTGCTCGATGAGGACAACACCTTCAAGGGCGGATACCGCAACGCCAACGGACTGGTGACGCTGCTCGACAATCACGACCTCCAGGCGCGGATCATGAGTCACGCGCGGACCAAGCACCCCGGCACCGGCGCCGCACTCGACTGGGCGATTCGCGTTACGAAGCTCTGTCTGGGGACGCTGTTTACGGTGCGCGGCATCCCGCAGCTCTACTATGGCACGGAGATCGGGCTCGAAGGTTGGAAGGCGGGCGACGACCGCGACCTGCGCCGCGATTTCCCGTGGGACGCGATCGGCAGCGATCAGCACGCCAGGCCCCAACTCCACAAGGAGCACGAGATCTACGAGTGGACGCGGGACCTGATCCGCCTGCGAAAGGGCAGCGCCGCCCTGAAATACGGGACCACGATCACGCTCTGGTCGGACGACCTGGTCTACGCCTTCCTGCGGATCGCCACCGACGACGTCGCGCTGGTGGTCATCAACAACGGGTATAAGCGAATGCCCGCTCCAATCCGCTTGAGACTCGACACCGTCGGCATCCCACAGCGCGTCGTCGACGCCGTCGCCGCCCTGAAGCACTGGAAGACAGCCCAACCCCTGACCGTCCGAAACGGCGAAGCCCTCACCACCGTCGACGGCAAGACTATCGACATCTTCTGCCGAAACAGCCCGTGAAGGATCAGCGCTCAGTTTGAGTCGG
>CAZTGH010000422.1:0-4772 GCA_964612985.1 uncultured Pirellulales bacterium | reverse complement strand
GATAGGGGTCGCGATTGCCGGCGGATCGGGTGCCCTGGCGGCCAAGGCCGTCGTCTGTGCGGTTTTCATCCTGGTCACGTCGCCCACGGCGGCTCACGCGATTGCCAAGGGCGCGTATGCCTCCGGCGTGCCTCTCTGGGAGAAGACCGTGGTGAACCAATATGCCGAGCAGGTCGGACCGCCCCAGGCACAACCGGCACCACCAACCCCCGCGCCAAATCCATCTTAGCCGAGAGGAATGAAACGTGCGCCTGCCCAAACTACGAGAGCTCAAAGAAGCGGTCACCGCGGTCTTCTCGCCACGGTTCACGACACGCTTTCCCGCCGAACCTTGCGTGGTTCCCGAACGCTACCGGGGCCGCCCCCGGTTCAACTCCGAGACCTGCGTGGGCTGCGGCGCCTGCGTCAACGTCTGTCCGACCAGCGCCCTGACACTCACGGATGCCGACGGTGACCAGCCAGTCCGCCAAATCACTCTGCGCTATGACACCTGCATCTTCTGCGGCAACTGTGCCGACAACTGCACCACGCAGGACGGGATCGAGTTGTCCAACGAGTGGGATCTGGCCGGACTCGACCGCGAGAGCATGACCGAAACCCAGGAATACGATCTCGTACGTTGCGAGAGATGCGCCGCAGTAATCGGCACCCGAAAGCACCTGGCCTGGCTCCGCGCTCGCCTGGGTCCGCTGGCCTATGCGAATCCATCCCTGCTGCTGGCCGCCGAGCATGCACCGCCCGCCGGAGGTGGCGAGATGTCATCCCAGCAACAGGCCACCGAGGTCCGCACCGACGACTTCATGCGCCTGCTCTGTCCCCGTTGCAAGTACGAACTCAACGTTCGACTGTGACGCCATGGCCATCGATCGAGCCCTCTGTGAATCCCTCGCGAAGTGGCGCGATGCGAACGCGGTGATTCTAGGGGTGGGCAACGTCCTCAAGGGCGACGATGCCGCCGGGCCCCTCCTGTGCGAACGCTTGTCGGATCGCGTCCGAGCGACGGTGATCGACGCCGGCACGGTCCCCGAGAACTACGTTCAGCCCATCCTGCGAGCGGCGCCCGATCTTCTTCTGATCGTCGACGCCGTTGAATTCGGCGCCCCGGTCGGGTCCATCCGTATTCTCGAACCCGCGAAAACCGAACGGTTCGCCTTCTCCAGCCACAGCCTCTCCCTCCACCTCTTCGTAGAAAGACTCACGACGGACCGACCCTGTGACGTCCGTCTGATCGGAATCCAGCCCGGACCCCGCCGCCTCGGCGACAGCGCCTCACCTCCCATGCAGGCCGCCATCGATTCGCTCGCAGAAACACTCTGCTCCCTCTGGACACCCTCCGCTTGATTCGCGCCCGTCCGCGGCCAAACCCGGCGCCGGTCCTTCGAGGCGACCGCCCGACTCTCCTCAGACCGCTTCGATGGTCGAAGGCGGCTTCGACGCGATGTTATACGTGACGCTCACGACGCCCGGGACCTCACGGGCAATCTCACCGCCAAGCGTCCGCAGCAGGTCGAACGGCAGTTCGGTCGGGGTCGCGGTACGAGCGTCGACGCTGTCCCAGCACCGGACCTCGATCTGTTGCCCGAAATCGCGTTGCCCGTTGCGCATGCCGGTAACCCGGTCCTCGTGCAGGATCGCCATGTATTGAAACGCGCCGCTGTCTCGCAGCAGGCGTTCTACAATCGCAGTCGCCGCGCGGACCGTTTCGATACGCTCTGCCGTGACCTCCCCGATCACCCGCGCCGCCAGCGCCGGGCCGGGGAAGGGAATCCGCGCGAACAGCTCGGTCGGAAGTCCCAGGGCCTCGCCCACCTTCCGCACTCCGTCCTTCCGCAGTTGAATCAGCGGCTCCAGAATGCGGTAGCCGAACGCCTCCTGCGGGTCAATCCCAAGTTGCTCGAAGACATTGTGCTGCCGCTTGATGCCCGCGACCGTCTCGTCGATGTCGGTCAGAATCGTGCCCTGAAGAAGGTGCTTGGCGCCGCTCTCCCGGACGATTCGCCCGAAGACGTGTCGGTAGAAAGTCTCAGTCACAGCTTCGCGTTTCTCTTCCGGATCCGTAAGGCCGGTGAGGGCGTCGAAAAACTCCTGACGGACGTCGACGATGTCGACGCCGACCCCGAGTTCGGCAAAGAGGGCCACCACCCGCTCCGCTTCGCCCTCGCGCATCAGCCCGTTCTCCACGAACACGGTCCGAAGCCGCTCGCCAAGGGCACGATGGCCGAGCAGAGTGACGACCGATGAATCGACGCCGCCGGACAGAGCATTGATGGCCGTTCCGTCACCGACGCTCTTCTTGATCTCTTCCACCTTCTCCTCGACGAACCGTTCCGTGTCCAACTGCTGTGCCGGGATCTCTGTCGCCATGCAATGACCTCCCTTTTTGTCTTGTTAGTGACTGGCAAGATCCACCCGCAGACGCCCAAGTACACAGGCGCAAGCGGAAGGTACGGCCTCGATTGTGCCAGGGCCATCTTGGCCCGGACCCCGCCCAAACGCAAGCACAAAAGCCCGGCAGGATCTGCGGGCCGCCATACAACTGCCCGATATGTCCGCCCACACCGCTCGAAGTGCTGGGGACCTTGATGGGTGCCGAGACAACGCTCTCTGATCGGCAACGAATCGGCCTGAACGTCATGCGGCGGGTGATCGTATATACCAGGGGTGGAAAGGCATAGAGTCCCCACTATGCGGATCGCGCGGCGAGCGTGATTCTGCATTGGGATGCGGATGATGTAGACGGATCGACGTGCCAGTGTGGCAGACGGATCCTGCAGGAGTGGCAGAAAGATGGGGGTTCCCGGGGTCGACCTGCGGCGCAGAGCGTGCTGTTGCGGCGCTCAGGCAATCTGGCACGGTATTCGCAGAGCGCACCGTAGAGATGACAGGCAGAAAAATGCGCCGATTTGCTTACATTTTTTCCGTAGTCCCGCGTTGAACGAACAGATGTTGGGGTCCATTTGACGCGAATCGTGAGGAAAGGAGGTAAGCCATGAAACGCAGGAGAACGGCCTTTACCCTGATCGAATTACTGGTGGTGATCGCCATCATCTCGGCTCTGATGGCGATCCTCATGCCCTCGTTACAGCGCGCACGCGAGCAGGCGCAGCGCGTGGCATGCATGAACAACCTTCGGGAACTCAGTCTTGCCTGGACCATGTACGCAGATGAGAACGACGGGCGGATCGTCAACGGCATGGGAGGCATCGACCGCCCCGACGAACCCGCGTGGGTCGGACGGTGCTGGGCCGACGACTATACCTCCGGCGGCCAACTGGCCGAGTCGCTGCAGATCGACCGAATCAAGAGCGGCGCGCTGTACCCGTTCTGTCGGGACGTCGATCTGTTCCGCTGTCCGACCGGCTATCGCGGCGAGATGCTGACGTACGCGATCTTCGACTCCATGAATGGCATCGCGCGAGACGGAACCGACAAGCCGGGCCGGTGGATCCAACGCCGGACGGATATTGCCCAGCCCGCCCTGCGCAGCGTCTTTATCGACGAAGGCTGGGTCACGCCCGACAGCTTTGCCGTTCACTACCTCAGCGAGCAGTGGTGGGACGATCCCCCGGTCCGACATGGCGACGGCACGACCGTCTCCTTCGCCGATGGTCACGTCGAGCACTGGAAGTGGAGGGGCATCGACACCATCAAGATGGGAAGAGATCGCGACCGGGGACACCCGGGGAATCATTACTCCCCCCAGACCCCGGCAGGCTTCGAGGACCTGCACAAGGTGCAAAAGGCAACATGGGGCGAATTGGGATACACGCCCAGTTACTGATGGTCTGAAGCGATTTACATAGGAGGGACAACCATGCTGCTGCTTGGAGCAATACTGGCGATGTCGGCCTTGGTCCTGTGGTTGTTGGACAACTCGATCTATGACGCGGACGTGGATCTGTCGCGCCCGACGAGGGCCTGTATCCTGTCGGCGGCCGTACTGGTGGGCCTGCATGCCGTCTTGAGTGCGACATGAGAATCGAATTTTTCGCCCCATACGCGCCCACGCCGCCGCCGGTCGGCGGCTCGAACCGGATCCCGTTCGCACCGCAGGGGTATCCTGGCGAGTTGGCAATCCGCAAGGAGTCGCTATGAATCATTTAGATGAAAACCAGCAGCAACCGAACGATTGCGAGGCCGAGCCCGACGAGGGCCCGACCGAGGCGATTACCGAAGCGGTCTTGCACCACGTCGCCGGAATCGCGGAGCTGGCCCATGCGGCTGCGATCTTCGTGTACGTCCACGCCCTGGAGGGAAAGACCCTGCCCCTGCCCGATTCCCTCAAGCGCAAAGTCTATTACATCACCAAAACCTCGGGCGAGGATGCCCAGCAGCGCGAGCTGGATACTCGTTTCATTCGCGTGCCGAATGTACCGCTGTCGCGCCTCGGGCAGGTCAAGGTGGCGATCTTCGTCGCGTTGTCCCGCGGCCTGGTTCACTATGGCGACACAGTGGTCTTCCTCTCCGGCCTGCCCGCCCGCGGGACGCTCGACACGATCATCATCACCCAGGTCGGACGCGAATACGAGATCCTCTCATCCCCCAGCGAGACGGCTCCGCTTCCGCCGGACATCCGCCCTGAAGTGATGGAACGCGTCATCGACATCGCCTCGCAACTCGGCAGCGAAGGACGCGAGGGAAAGCCCGTCGGCACCCTCTTCATCGTCGGCGACGCCGACCGCGTCCATTTGATGAGCCGTCCCTTGATCCTCAATCCCTTCCGGGGCTACCCGGAGACCGACCGGAACATTCTCGACCCCGCTCTGACCGAG
>CAZTGH010000421.1:0-4791 GCA_964612985.1 uncultured Pirellulales bacterium | reverse complement strand
CCGCCCACCTCGGAATCACGGGACGGATTCTGGACCCGAACAGCACTCCCGCGCGTGGCACCCAGGTCGCGCTCTGTACGCTAGAGAAAGGTATTGACGTGACGGGAGGGCGCCTTGGCGCATACCGCCTCGGCAGCCAGCACCCCAACATCCGCCAGACCGATGGCGAGGGCAACTTCGGCTTCGAGCAGAGGCCCGAGGATTTCGAGTTGATCGTGGCCTCCGACTGTGGCTTCGCCCGGCTCACCAATGAGCAATTCGCCGCTTCCCCGTGATCTGCGTAACACTTCGGACGTTCGCGCAATGGTAGCAGTGGACGGGCAAGGCCTTGCGTGACATAGCGATCGAAACCTCAAGCGGAGACTCTCGTCGGGATGGCAGCGGAGAAGGTGCGCGCTCTCGGCATGCCCGCAGCGGCGGAGTCGTGGTAGGAGTTTGCCATGACTGGAGACGAATCGACACAGCAAATGGACCGGCGGCGTTTTCTTCGTTCGGCAGGGACCGTCGGCGCAGGTTTGGCGATGGCGCCGACGGTCATCGGTGCGGGGTCGCAGGCGGCAGGGGCCAACGAGCATCCGTCTCTGCGTGTCGCATTGATTGGCGCCGGCGCCCAGGGTCAAATCCTCCTGGATGCCGGTCGAAGGATCGACGGTGTGCGCTTCGAGGCGGTGTGCGATATCTGGGAGGCCTACCACCTCCGGCGGGGATTTCGCATCCTCCAGCGGTGCGGCCACCCCGCCCGACCCTATACCGACGTGGAGGAGATGCTCGACAAAGAGAAGAACCTGGATGCAGCGATCGTCGCCACGCCGGACTTCTGGCACGCCCGACACACCCTCGCCTGCCTCGAAGCGGGTCTGCACGTCTATTGCGAGGCGCCCATGTCCAACACGGTCGAGGATGCCCGCCGGATGGCTCGGGCTGCCCGCCGCAATGGCAAATTGCTCCAGGTTGGCCATCATCGCCGCAGCAATCCGCAGTATCGCTTCTGCTACGACACGCTATTGCGGGAATTGAACCTGCTGGGCCCGATTGTCGCGGTCAACGGCCAGTGGAATCGTGGCCCTCACGTCCCGCTCGGCTGGCCTCAGAAAGCCTCGATCGATCCGCCGATGCTGAACAAGTACGGTTATGACTCTATGGAGCGATTCAGGAACTGGCGTTGGTACAAGGGCCTCGGAAGTGGTCCCGTTGTCGACCTTGGTGCGCATCAACTCGACATCTACAACTGGTTTCTCGACGCCCGGCCTACATCGGTTCTCGCCACCGGCCATATCAGCCAGCCCAACAGTGCCGGTCGCGAGTGGTGCGACACCGTAATGGCTGTCTATGACTACGCAACGCCCCACGGTGCGCTGACAGCCTCGTACCAGGTCCTCTCGGGCAACCGGCACGACGGCTACGTCGAGAAATTCCTGGCAGACACGGGCGCACTCGCGATTTCCCAGCGGTCGGATCGGACGAGACTCTATCCAGATTGGGTTGGCGGCAAGATGGACCTGTGGGTCGCGTCTTTGAAGAAGGGATACTTGACGGTTCCCCCCGAATGGCGTCTCTGGCTGGAGCGACAGCGCGTGACTGAAGAGCACCTGACGGAAGCCTTTGCCGGGCTTCTCGTCATGGAAACCCCGGATGGGTTCGATGTCGACCGACTCTCCTGCGGCGTGCCTGTCGAGATGGATATGCCGTACCATCAGCCGCATTTGGAGAATTTCTTCGACGCGATTCGAGGCAAGGCCGACTTAACCTGCCCGGCAGAGACCGGGTACGAAACGGCGGTGACGGTACTGAAGATCAACGAGGCGATCGCCGCCGGGCGCAAGCTCGGTTTTGCGCCCGACGACTTCGTCGTTTGAATCCAGGGCAAGCCTGGCACGATCATTGCGCCCACTTGATTAACTCGGGGTGCGAGTCGCGCAGGATCGGGTCGGCCGGACGAATGCGTACGTTCATACTCAGCAGACCGTGCTCGGTGATCTCGAAGGTGCACGTGTACGGTCTCGACTGGCCTTCCATCTCCCCGGCGGTCATCGGAATCACCGTGAACTCCTCGCTGTCGGTCGGGCTCAGATAGAGCTCGACGCCGAACGCATCGGCCGCGGCGCCCTGAAAATCGACCATGCAGCGAACCTCCACCTCCTCGCCCTGGCAGACGCGATCCTTGCGGTCCACCGTGGTGGTCAGGTCGCGGATGGTCACCTTCTCCCAGTCGCGCACCAAGGCGTCCTCGCCTCTGAAGGCCTTCCGCAGCGGACCGTAGTCGTCCACCGAAAGATTCTCAAGCTGCCTCTTGGCGGGCACGTAGTATTTCTTCGCATACTCGGCCAGCACGCGGTTCATATTGAAGCCGGAACAGGCGGTGGCGATCGAACGCCGCATCATCTCGACCCAGTCGGTGGGAATGCCCACTTCGTTGCGATCGTAATACAGCTCGCTGATGACGGCTTCCAGCAGATCGTAGATCTGATTGGATTCGGCGGCCTCTTTCAGTTCGGACTGCCCGTAGAACTCGCCGGCCGCGATGGCCCAGCCGTTCTTGCCGTCATAGGCTTCCGGCCACCAGCCGTCGAGCACGCTGAGATTCAGCACCCCGTTGATCGCCGCCTTCATGCCCGAGGTGCCGCTGGCCTCGTTCGGACGGATCGGCGTATTCAGCCAGACGTCGGCGCCCCACGCCAGGTGCCGCGCGATATCGACATCGTAGTCTTCCAGGAAGATCACGCGGTCTTCCACGCGATACTCCCGGGCGAACTGGATCACCTCGCGGATCATCTCCTTTCCCGCCTTGTCCGCCGGATGGGCCTTGCCGGCAAAGAGCAGTTGGACCGGCTTGGTCGTATTGCTGAGAATCTTCGCCAGACGCTCCTTGTCCTTGAGCACGAGCGTGGCGCGTTTGTACTTGGCGAAACGCCGCGCGTAGACCACCGTAAGATATTCGGGATTCAGCAGACGCGTGAGATTCTCGATCCGCCTCTGAATGAACCCCTTGGCGGCCAGGTCCACCGCGAGCTTGCGCCGCACAAACGTGACGAGGTTCTGCTTGTTCTTGCGGTGCGCCTCCCAGATCTCCTCGTCGGGAATGTGCGTGACCTTACCGGAAAGCCCGCGGTCGCTGGCGCAGTAGATATAGGTCGGACCCACGTGCCGGTTGAGCAACTCAGTGAAGGGCTGACTGAGCCACGAGCGATGCACCCCATTCGTGACGTGCCCGATCGGGATCTCCCGTGTCTGCATGTCGGGGAACAGGTCCGCCCACATCTGGCGCGAGACCTCGCCGTGCAGCTTGGAGACACCGTTGACGTGCGTCGCGAAGCGAATCGCCATCGCCGGAAGCCAGAAGACCTCTTCATTTTCGCCGAAGAAGCCGTACGAGGCCAGCGCCTCGAACGAAAGGCCCAGTGCTTTGGCCTCGGGCTCCAGATACTGCTTGACCAGCGGCATCTTGAAGCTCTCGTTGCCCGCCGTCACCGGCGTGTGCGTCGTGAAGACCGTGGAGGCCCGGATCAAGGCCTTGGCCTCCGACAGGCTGAGCCCGGCGTCGCGCGTCAGTTGCTGCAGACGGGCCACCGCCAGCAGCGCCGAATGGCCTTCGTTGATGTGATAGATCGTGGGGTGGATGCTCAGTCGCTCCAGCGCCAGAACCCCGCCGATGCCGAGCACGACCTCCTGCTGCAGACGCTTCTCGCGGTCGGCAATATAGAGCTCGCGCGTGATATCGCGGAAATCGGCGGGATTGTCTTCGATATCCGTATCGAGCAGGATCAGCCGAGTGCGCCCGATCTGGATCTCCCACAGCTTGACCTTCAGCGGTTCGCCCCCCAGCTTCATCTCGATGTAAGCCTTCTCCCCCTGAGCATCCCGCACCTCGTGGACCGGGATCAAATGGTTGTCGAACTCGACAAACAGCTCCTCTTGAAGACCGTCGAGATTGACCCGCTGGGTGAAGTAGCCGAACCGGTAGATCAGGCCCACGCCGATGATCGGCAGCGCCATGTCGGACGCCGCCTTGAGAAAATCACCCGCCAGGATGCCCAGACCGCCGCCGTAGATGGGAATACACTCGTGGAGGCCGAACTCCATCGAGAAATACGCGATCACGTCGTTGGCCGTCAGACCGTTGGCATGCTCCGCCTCGTCCGGCTCGGTGTGAGACATGTATTCTTCGTAATTCTCCCACACCTGGTCCAGTTCGAAGAGAAAGCCCTCGTCCTGCGCCAGCTCGTCGATCCGTTCCTGCGAGAGACTCATCAGCAGCCGGACCGGGTTGTGCTTGACCCTCTGGAACAGCGTGGCATCAACGCGGTAGAACAGCCGGATGGCCTCGTAATTCCACGTGGACCACAGATTGTAGGCCAGGCTGTATAGCCGCTCGAGGTTCTCGGGATAGCGGGGATAAACGAAGACGTTCCTGAAGGCCATGGGTTTGCTCCTTTGCAGATTGCGATCAACGCGTGGGCTCCGTTCCGGACCAGGTCCTACTCGACCTACAGGACCGATGTCGGTGCAGTTCAACCGAAATTGTAGTGCTTCTTGACCGCCTCCTCCACGTTCCAGACGCAGTCGAGGTCCTGCGGAAAGATGACGTAATCGCCCGGACCGAAGCTCACCGACCCTCCCCCGTCCGTGACCGTGACCTTGCCCTCCAGGATCAGGCAGGTCTCGCGCTCCGTGTACGACCAGTCGAAGGAGCTCGGCTCGCAGCTCCAGATCGGCCAGTTCCTGCAGCGATTCACTTCCTCTTCCGTAGGCTTTCGGATGACAACGTCTTTGACCGTCGGCATAGCTCCATAC
>CAZTGH010000420.1:0-4797 GCA_964612985.1 uncultured Pirellulales bacterium | reverse complement strand
GTACCCCTCGGTCAGTGCCAGTCTAAGGGTTAGGACTTCCGACTTCAACTGGTTGTATGCAAGATCACTGTGGTTGGTCTGTGGCGTGCTGTTTCAGACGGCGTTCGACTTGGTCGTCATAGAGCGATGATGGCTCCAGGCTGCCTCCTTGCCCCAGGCCCTCGGTGAGGTCTTCGGGTTCGGTCCCTTCGGCAAAGCGGCCGGCTATGCTGGTTTCCACGCGGATATCGCGGGTGCCAATAATATAACCGTCGCCGCTCTGCCACGAGCGGATTCGGCCCTCCAGATCTCCTGCAGCATCGACTTGGCCTTAGCCTGACTGGACTTGGGCAGCTTGTTCAGCACGTTGACCGTCTGGATTTCAGGAGCCGGCAGATACCCATTACAAACCACCAGGCGGTGTCGTTGCCCCAGTCGCCCACCTCATCGACATGTCGGGTGGCGGAGGGACAATAGAACAGGTCCGTTTCGTTCACATCGCCGAAGTACGCCCACAGGACGATAATCCAGTGGTGGTCCCGATCGAGCCCGAGTTGAAACTCGCCAGGGACTGCCGGGCGGCGTATCGCCTCTGGATTACACTCGGTTATCGTGACAACGCTATGGGCTTTCGGCTCGCGAGGAGCGCGATGTCCTGCCCCCCAAAGGCGGCAAGGACTTGCTATCGCTGTCTGCACGTGAGAGAATATCGTCATCAGAGGCTCAGGCGGCAGAGAGCCTGCAATGCATAGGGACGGCACAGGTATATCCAAGAAGTCGGGAGGATCTGAGATGATTCGTACCAGAAGACCGTTCGTAGCATTCTGCGTCCTTGTTTTCAGCATCCTCTTGCTGCGACCCGCCTATCCGGCTCAGCGTGCGATCGTTTCCGCCCATGTTCCCCCCGGCCTCATGAAAGACATTTGTCTGATTGCGACACCGCGCCTTGCTCGAATACCCGACCTTCACGGCCTCTGGGACCCTTCCTTTCCGTTGGCCTATAAGACGGTGTGGCAGGATTCCGGCGAAACGATCATGTGCTACGGCGAGACGAGGTCGCAGTGGCCCTTTGAATATCCCCAATACACCGCCAAAGGACGGCCGCCCGATCAGCAGTGGCATCAGGAGAGGATGCTCAAAGGCTATTATCGACGCGGGCAGATCAACGTTACCGTCCGAAACAGTCAATGGCGCTCATCGTGGGCGAATGACTGGCAGAGCCGGGCGGAACACCATAACCGGACATCCGCCAATGAAACGACAACCATCCGTTCGATGGGGCCGGCGCCGGAAATTCGCACCGAGGTGCTTCCCGGACCCAGGACAACCCACGAATTCAAGCGCACGTCATACTTCGGCGACCGATTCGAAGCGGAGTTCGTGATCTATCGGGATACCTACCGCCTGGAAGAGTACGCCGCCGCCGGCGTGGCGGGAGGTCAGCACTGGCGACTACAGCGGGTCGCGAGCAAGGATCATGTCAATCATATCCGGGCCCAGGTCAGGGATACCCAGTCTCCTCTCGAGATTCTCATCAACGCGACGAGCGGAGATGGCAAGCCGGTCCATGAAGCGCTTGTGGACGAGATCATCAGCATCCTTCTGGAAGCCGCTCTGGAGGCTTCCGGAACACCGATCCCCCGCGAAGAAGCTGCGGTCCCCATCGCCGAGGAGGAACCGGCCCAGCCTGCCACGCAAACGATCCAACCGGATGTCGACGAATCTCAGCAGGTCCCATCCGAGGAACCGGAGTCGAGGGGTCGCGACGAGGGCGACATGGAACGCGATCGACCGAACACGCCGGCGGCCGAACGGATCGACGCGATGGACGATATCCTCCGGGGTGTCGAGGACGAACTGTCGGGACGATTGCTTGCCATCAGACTCCTGAGCGATCAGATCAGGAAGCTTCAGTTGGAGATCAAGCATTGGCAGGCTGCGAAAAAGGAGTACAACCAGGAGGCGACCAAGGACAAGGCGAGCGAGCGGCTGCGAAAGCTGGTCGATGACCTCAAGCAACTGGTCAAGGCCAGAAACGAGCTCATCGCTGAACTGCGTCAGTTCATGAACGACACCGTGGCGAAGGTCGAGAAGGCGTACGACTCGTACGGATTCGGCGAGCTTGATTTCAGCGCGGCGCTGCGCGTGGAGGCCGCCCGCGCGCGACGGGGCATGCTGTTCGCCCAGATTGAGATGGTGCAGGGCAACGGTGCAGGAGTGCGACGCGAAGCCGCGTCGATCCGTTCGGTCCCGTCGATGCAGGGCACTTCGTACTACCTTGAGGCGATGGGGTATGCCATGGAAGGCCAGGTCGTCGACGCGCTCGAGACCATTCGCAGCGCGCGCCGACGAGGCTACACCAAAGGTGCCGGAGTGGCGTTCGAGCAATATGAAAGGGACCTTGAGATCGCCGTGCTCCGGGCGATCCAGGCCGCGACGCTCAACGAAGCTGCTCGTGTACACAGTGACAACGAAGCGTGGATCGGCTCCAAAGCGCGGACCGATGCCCTGCCCGATGAAAGCTCCTGGGAAAGCTACGCGATCATGACGGCCCAATACGGCTGGTACAACGCCGTATCCGGATCTCTGGGGGGGGCGGCCGAGGCGGACGTCCGTGAGGAACAACTGGGTATAGAGCTGGACGACTTGTCCTCGACTCACGTGGGCCTCAGTATCCTGGCGAGCCTGCGTCAGAATCACACGCTGGCCGAAATCCGCGAAATGGACGGCGATGCATTCCAGCGGGCGGTGAAGGAGCGATGGGACCGTGAGCTTTCCCAAGAGGAGGTGCGCCGGTACCGTCAGTTGCTCATGCACGTCATGCAACTACCCGACGTCAAGACGCTGGTGAGTGGGGAGCCCCTGACGGCACAAGATGTGCTGTCCGAGCCCGTTCTTCAGCGGGTCAAATCCAGCTGGGAGACGTCGCTACACTATATGTGGTATCGGCCCATGGAAATCGGGGCGGATCTGGGCAACGTCATAACCGGTCGGCAGATGTTCTTCACGTTTGCCGGCAGCGCGGTGTTGACCCGCGTGGGTGGCCTGCCCATGGGCTCCGAGGCGGCTGCCGAGGCGTTGGCGGGTGCGCCTACGGTCAGTCAGTTCTTTGCGATGTCACGCCCCGTCCAGAAGGCGACCGAACTACTCATGCGCAATCCCCGGACGGCCGGCGCGATTCAAAATCTGGCCGCGATCCACGAATGGGGACAACAAAGCTTCGGGCGCACGCTCGCGGTGATGGGGGGGCAGGTGGCACTCAGTTCCGGCGCATCGTACCTGGCCCAGAAATACGTCGGCGAAGAGGCCGTGCTCCTCATTGATGTGTTGGGCGTCATCGGAGCCGACTCCACCGAGTTCTACCACGATGCACTCAACGCTCTGAACAACGCCGGCGTCCAGACGGCCACCCAGGCCACGAAGATGGCCACGAAGATGGCCCGGCAGGCGCAGCAGGCGCGCCGCATCATCGACCAAACCGACGAGGTCGCCGGGCAAATCTCCCGGATGATCAATACCTCGACGGGCCAGGACGCCTGGGAGGCGCTGGGGCGACAGATCAGCGAACTTGACGAAGTGCCCGAACAGATGCGTCTCGGCCTGCTCCAGGTGGCGGAACACGGGCGCCGGGGACGAGTGGATATTGCGCGACAGATGCTGGACGATTACCAACTGACCAGCCAGGACATCCTGCGGCGGGTCGACGCGCACCTGCGCGGCGCCGAGCGAGTCAGGGAACTGGCGCCTCGATTGCCCGCGGCCCAGTCGAATCCCGCCGACGACATCGCAAGGCAGTCGGAGCGGATGAAGCGGGTGGCCCTGGAAGGACCGCGCGAACGTTTGGCGCTGCCTCCGGGCCAAGGTGACGGCGTGCCCTTGCTACCGGGCGGGCAGGAGGTCCCGCTGCTGCGCGGAGAAGCAGGGGGACCGCGTGTCCAGGTCGACGCGGAGGTCCCAACCGTTGGCGACGACATCGACGCCGCGTTGTCCGGGCGCACCGTCTCGGATACCCCCGCGACAGGGGGCGATGCCGTAACGGTTGGATCCGAAGGGGGAGCCTCTTCCGGCGTTGACGTCGACCAGCCGGCACCACTTCGGATCAACGAGCCGGACGCGCCGACGCGGAACGCCGATCGACTGCTGGCTAACGGCCAGTTCACAGAGGCGATGGTCGAATACGACGAGCTGCTCCAGAATGTGGCTGCGGATGCCCCATTGGCGAAGGAGATCAGACGGAAAGCCCGGCTGGCGCGCGGGGCCAAAGAGCTGACGGATTCGCGTCGCGCGCTCAAGGAAGCGCTGGGCGACGTGACGCCGCCCGCTCAAGTATTGGACGGCGATATCCCGACGCCCGTCGCACAGGCCGCCTTGGCGAAGGCCCCGCCGCAGGGAGCCATCGAACAGGCCGTCAACGGCGACCCCAGCGCCCTGCAAGCGTGGATCGATCAGGCCAGAGTCGCCGGCGAACCCCATCTGGTCCCCGTCTTTCACGCTCATGGGGGCAAACCGACGTATTCAACACCTTTCTACATCGTGGACGGCGGGGGTAACACCATCGGGGTAGCGAAGAAGGCCGTCGGGAATCTGGACCATCCTGAGGGTATCCTGGAGGACTTCGCCTCGCGGCTGGGCGAAGCACTGAACCGCACCATGCCCCGGGCCCGGCGGCGCGGCGACTGGACCGTCCTGGAACTTCTGCCTCAGGGAAAGACCCTCTCAGCGATCAACCCGGACGCGGGTCGCCTGCTCTCCCATCGCGACGAATTGCTGGATGACATGGTCTTCAGCATGCTGCTCGGCGACGGCGACCGGCATTTC
>CAZTGH010000419.1:0-4810 GCA_964612985.1 uncultured Pirellulales bacterium | reverse complement strand
AAATACGCCAAGTAAGCAGCATCGCTCCGATCAGCCAATCGGAGCACCATTTGGGGCCTTCGTGCTTCTGATTTGTTTCGGATTTCGATGTTCGAGTTTCGAATTTTTCCCTAAGGCCTTACCGCAGTCCCGTCGGGCCGGCGCACGGGGTTCCAGTAGCCCGGATGGTCGGGCAACGGGAACTTGGCCGCCAGGGACTCGTTGATATCCACGCCCCAGCCGGGCGCTTCGTTGATGTGCATGTACCCATTCTCGACGGTCGGCGCGCCCGGGAAGACTTCCCGCGTCCGCTCGTTGAAATGCACTGCCTCCTGGATGCCGAAGTTCCAGATCGCCAGATCGAGATGGGCATTGGCAGCGTGCCCCACCGGCGAGACATCACCCGGCCCATGCCAGGCGCTGCGAACGTTGAACCACTCGCCCAGCGCCGCGATCTTGCGGGCGACGGTGAGCCCGCCGATCTGGGAGATGTGCACGCGGATGAAATCGATCAGCCGCTCGCTCATCAGTCCCACCCACTCGTGCGGATTGTTGAACAGCTCGCCCATGGCGATCGGGACGCTGGTCTGCTGGCGGAGCAGCTTGAAGTACCCGATGTCCTCGGGTGAGAACGGGTCTTCGATGAAGAAAGGCCGGTACTGCTCCAACCTCTTGACCAGATTGATCGCGTCCATCGGGGGAATGCGTTCGTGAATGTCGTGCAACAGCTCGATGTCCTCGCCGCACGTGCTGCGAACGTGCTCGAACATCTCGATGGTGCCCTTGACGTAGGGCCAGATCGCCATGTTCGAATCGTCGGAAGTACCGAAGCCGGCCTGCTTGAAATCGGCCTCTTTCGACAGGTGCGGCGAACCATACCCGCCCCGCTGGATACGAATGTGCCGAAATCCACGGTCCATCGCCCGCCGGACGCTCTCTTCGATCTGAGCGAGCGTCCCCCCACCGCAGTGCGTGTAGCAATCGACCGCAAAACGGCACTTGCCGCCCAGCAACTGATAGACCGGCATGTTTGCCCGCTTGCCCTTGATGTCCCACAGCGCCTGGTCAAGCCCGCACAACGCATTGTTGAGCACGGGACCGTTCCGCCAGTAGGAGCTCGTGTAGGCGTTCTGCCAGAGGTCCTCGATGTTATCCACATCGCGCCCCTTCGCGAACGGCTTGAGATACTCATCCACCGCCGCCACCACCGTCAAGGGCCTCTGGTTGAACGTCGCACAGCCCAGCCCGTACAACCCCGCCTCGCTCGTCTGGACCTTCACCACACAAAGCCGAATCCCCTGCGGCGCGGTGACGATGGCCTTGACGTCAGTGATCTTCAGCGGAGGCAACCCCTTCGTCGCCCTGGCGTATTCTGCCGCCGAGGCGTCATTCGGTCGCCCCGTCAGCCCCAGCAACCCCGCAGCGCCCAAACCAACCGCGCCGAGCATCTCCCGTCGATCCATCCGTATCTCCTTGTCCAGGTCCTGCGCTACCACCGAATCGGGTGCCCGGTCTCCCCCTGCCCCGTGCCGCCCGGCGCCGGGCGCTCGCGCTCGATCTCCTGCGGCCCGTACACCGTGACCCGCATCCGCTCGCCCACTTTCTTATAATGCAGCAGCGCGCTTTCCTTGTCTTTGAAATCCTGGTCGAGAAACAGCAAGGTCGTCAGCCCCACCAGGATCACATCCCCGTCGGCCAGAGGCGTCTCATCCGTGATCCGCTGGTTGTTGACGTACACCCCGTTGCGACTCTTCATGTCGAAGGCATAATACCGACCCGTCTTCTCGTCGAAACGGATCTGGAGGTGCTTGCGCGACACCATGTTGTCCAGAACCTGGATCAACAGGGCCTCGTCGCGACCGATCACGTTCGTCCGCCGACCGAGCGGGTAGTAGTCGCCTTCACGCTTTCCCGAGGTAACAATGAGTGATGCCATAGCCGTATCCCCGACCTTCTGTTCACCATACCGACCTGTCCCAGTACCCGAATCGTAGGACCGCATCCCCACCGTGTCAACCCCCGATCGGTACCTGGATGTGTGACGGTCTCTGTGCGGTTCGCCCGTGTTACACTCCAGAAGCCCGAATATCGGAACCCGGAATCCGAAACAAGTCCAAAGGACCCAAAATGCAAGCACGAAACAACGCCAGGACGGCATATGGCTCGGCCATTCGCCTGAACATCGGGACCTCCTGGGACATTCGGGCTTTGTGCTTTGGGTTTGTCTCGTCTGCAGCGCGTAGAATTCGTCCGCAGGGGTCAAGAAAACGCAGACAGACCGCGGGACACAATGGTAGAATAGGGCGTCCTCGAAAACCGTCGTTTTGGCGAGGCTTGAACCATGTTGATTTCCGAGCTGCAATCATCCGTATGCGTATCGCACTGGTCTTTCCGCCGCAGGCAAGTCCTACCTACGTGCCCCTGGGCATAGCCTCTCTCGTTTCGTACCTCCACACCCATGTACCAACCGCGCAGATCACGGTCTGCGACCTGAACGTCGCCCTGTGGCGTGATCGGGCTCGCCAGATCCCCCAGGGCGAATCCTTCTGGGACTTCATGCAGGGCGCCACCACCGGGTTCTTCGACCGCGAAGCCTACAGCACACACCAGCCGGCCTGGGCGCTCCTGAATGAGGAGATAGCCCGTCTGAACCGGCAGGCCACGATATACGTCCAATCCGGCGATGGTCCTGCCTCATTGATGGCCCTGCTGGACACCTTCATCGGGACCATCCGCTCGAACGATCCCGAAATGATCGGCTTTTCCGTCATGTTCCTGGACCAGTTGCCCTTCGCCCTGGCCCTGGCCGCCCGTATTCGTCAAACCGGCGACCGGTTGCACAAGGTCCCTCCTCTGATCCTGGGCGGTGCCGCCATGTCGGCGTTGTCCGTCGAAGAACTGCTGGTCGCCGCACCGTTTATCGATGCGATCCTGCCGGGTGAAGGCGAGCGGGCCCTGGCCCTGCTCAGCGAAGGGACGCCTCTGACCGAGATCCCCGGCATGTCCGCAGTCACAGCCCCCGCATCGACGCCGGGCGTCTCTCCCCTGCCGGTGACCGCCGAGGCCATCGCCGCCCCCGACTTCAGTGCGTTCGATCTGAGCCTCTATCCGAATCCAACCCCGGTGCTGCCCCTGGTGCTCAGTCGGGATTGCGATTGGGGACGGTGCCGCTTCTGCGCCCACAATTTCTCGTTTCATGGATACCGACTGAAAGACCCAGCCGTCTTCGTCGACGAGATCGAACGTCTCATGGCCCGTCGCGGCGCGACCCACTTCTATCTCGCGGATCAATATATCTCGGCGCCTACCCTCGAACGGCTCAGCGACGAGATCCTCCGCCGGAACCTCCATCTGCACTTCCATCTGATGGCCCGTCCGACCCAGGACCATACGCCCGCCCGGCTGGCCAAGGCGGCCGCCGCCGGATGTCGCTGGATCAGTTGGGGCATCGAAACCGGCTCCCAGCGCCTGCTCAACCTGGTGCGAAAAGGCACGCGACGCGAAGTGATCGAACGCCTCATGCACGACAGTCACCAGGCGGGCATCGCCAACCTGATGATGATGATCTTCGGCCTGCCCACCAGCACCGCCGACGACCTCGAGCAGACCTTCGACCTGATCGACCAGGTGTACCCGAGCGTCGCCGCCATCAAGTCCAGTTCCTTCGTTCTCTTCGACGGCACCCCCTTCGCTCGGGACGCGGCCCGTTTCGGGCTGGTCGTCACCGGTCGCCAGGAACTGTTGCGGATCGCAGGCCGGCCGGTCCACTCGACCCGCCTGCACTTCATGACCCGCGCCTCCGATCGCACGCTTGTGCCTCCGCCCGGCCCGCTGGAAGTCAGTCGCTGGATGCAGCGTCGCCGCTGGCTGGGCGAATTGTCCCTGCTCGAATCGCTCTGCTGCGAGCACTTCCTGCTCTACAGCGCCCGCGTCGCCTCCGATCCCGACATCTCCCGCGATCCCATGCGTCCCCTGCCTCGAAAGGCCGCCTAGCGGTTGATTCGCTCAGGGCTTGTAATCCTCTTTGCGCAGGCGATGCTTCTTCATCTTCTCGAAGAGCGCCCGCGACCCCATGCCCGCCCGCCGGGCTGTCTGGTCGATACGCCCCCCGCACAACTGGAGCAGGTGGCTGAAGTACTCCTTCTCGACCCGGTCGACCACCCTCTGGCGGACCTCCTGCCAGGGACGATCGAAAAGCCCTCGCCCCACCTCAGCCAGAGCCTCGATGGCAGGCGTGCCGGAGACCGGTGAACAAGCTCCCGCAGAACCGCTGATCGACTCCGGAAGATCGCTCACCGTGATCACCTCTCGGTTGCACAACAGCATCGCCCGCTCCATCACGTTGATCAGCTCGCGAACGTTGCCGGGCCACCCGTATTCGCACAGAACCCGCATCGCTTCCGCATCGATCGCATAGGCGCCGGCGCCGATGCGAGGTCGCAGATAGGCGACGTAGCTCTCGACCAGCGTGGGAATGTCCTCGCGCCGCTCGCGCAAGGCAGGGATCCCCAGGCTGACCACGCTGAGCCGATAGAACAGGTCCTTCCGAAACCGCCCGCTGCTCACCTCCTCCTCCAGGTTGCGGTTCGTCGACGCCATCACCCGCACGCTGACCTTGATCGTCTTCTCCGAACCGATCGGCTGGATCTCATACTCCTGGAGCACGCGGAGCAGTTTGACCTGGAGGTGAAACGGCATCTCGCTGATCTCGTCCAGGAAGATCGTGCCCCGATGCGCGAGCTCGAAGCAGCCCCGCCGGCCCCGCAGCGCGCCGGTGAACGCCCCCCGCTCGTGGCCGAACAGTTCGCTTTCCAGCAGCGATTCGGGCAGC
>CAZTGH010000418.1:0-4842 GCA_964612985.1 uncultured Pirellulales bacterium | reverse complement strand
CTCGCACAACCAGGCTGACCGGGCGAAGGCCGTTGCCGAAAACCGGTCAGCCTTCTTCATAGAATCGACAAGGAGTGGACCGATCGTCTGGATCGGTGTGAGGTCGAAGGAGGCAGGGGATGGTTTGGAGAAGGGGATTTTCACTGATCGAAGCGGCGATCGTGGTGGTCGTGCTCGCGGCGGTAGCGGCCATGGTCGTGCCCCGGTTCAGCAGCGCCGGGATGGCCGAAAACCGCATGGACGACCTTTGCAACCACCTCCAGTTGCTCCGCTCGCAGATCGAACTGTACAAGATCCAGCACGAGGACCAGCCGCCGATGCGGACCGCCGACGGCGCCATTGAGTTTGACGAGGCCTTCACACAGATGGTCTGCTGCACCGATGGCGACGGCAACGTCAAATCAGAAAGACCGAGAACCAGACGAGATGAGGTCCACCTTTTCGGTCCCTATCTCGAACGCGTTCCCAGGAACCCCTTCAACGGCAGCGACGCCATCGTCCGCGCCGCCGATCGCAACGACGTTCCCGTTCCCGGGGGCGCGGGGTGGGCGTACGTCCCCGAGACCGGGGAGATCTTCGCCAACAACAGCGCCCACCATGCGGGATTGTGATGGTTCGAAATGATGACAACCCTCCGATGGGCCTGGCGCCCATACGGTTCACAGATGCACGGCGCCGCGCCGTGCGAATCGAAAGGAACACCATGCGTAGAGCAAAGGCTTTCACGCTGGTAGAGATCTTGATCGTGGTCGTCTTGCTTGGCGTCCTGGCGGCCATCGTGATTCCAGCCGTCGCCAACAGCGGCAACTCCGCCCGCGCCGGCGCGCTGGCGACCAATCTGAACATGCTGCGACGGTTCGTGTTGATCTACACGAGCCATCACCAGGAGGTGGCGCCGGGCTATACCGCCGGTGCCGGCTCGGCGCTCGACGCCGACGTCTTCACGAACCAGGCAACGCTGTCGAGCAACGCGCAAGGCGACACCGCCGCGCGGGGGACCGCCGGCTTCCCATACGGACCGTATCTGTCGAAGATCCCGACGAACCCGTTCAACGGGCTGGCCACGATCCAGATGCTGGCCGACGGGCAGGACTTTGCGGCCGAGGCCGATAACAGTCACGGGTGGATCTACAAGGCCGCCACCGGCGAGATCCGCCCGGGCAACAGCGGGACCGACGACGCGGGAACCGCGTACTATGACTACTGATCGAGGCAGACGAACCATGATGGCCCGGCGCGGGTTCACCCTGGCCGAAGCGACGCTGGCCATGGTGCTGCTGGGTCTGGCGGCGACCGGGATTCTGCTGCCATTCTCCGGAGGCGCCGCGGTGCAGGCCGAAGGACAACACCGCACCCTGGGCGCGATGCTCGCCAACGACCTGGTGGAGCGGATTGTCGATACGCCGTTCGCGGGCATTCTCGCCGCGTACGAGAATCACGTCGAACTCCAGGGCCAGGTCCAGGATGCCGGCGGACTGCCGTATACCGATTCGATCTACGCGAATTTCAGCAGGGAAGCGACGTGCAAGTATGTCTATACGTCTCAGCAGAGCGGTGACGCGGCGCCGAATTTCATCCTGGCGACGGTGCGCGTCGCGTACCTCGGACGGAACGTCGCGACGGTCCACCGCTTGATCGGTCGGTAGGTCCGGAATCGCAAGCAGATGTGGATCGGCCTGAGAATTCGAGTGGTGGCTGGCAGGAGGACCGGATTCGCATCCGCGCCCTCCTGGTTCGCATGGGCTTCTGAGGCCAGGACGCGGACCCGGCAAGAGCAGGTGGAAGACGCAGCGTTATGAACAGGACCCGAAAATCCAAGGCGTTTACACTGGTCGAACTGATGGTGACCCTGGTTGTCACCGGGATTGTCCTCTCGGCCGTGGCGACGCTGGCGTACGCGCTGAGCAGCGCGACCCGGGATGGCGACGATGCCGCGCGGGCTCAGGCCCGCCTTCGCCAGGCGACCCTGCGCATCCTCGACCTGGTACAGAACGGGCGCATGATCCTGACCGCATCTTCCACGGAACTGGCCATCTGGCGGAGCGATGACAACGGCGACGCACGCATCAACGTCAACGAGCTGGTCTTCCTGGACTGCAACGCAGCGCACGAGGGCCTCGGGTTGACCCAGTTCGCCTCCGCGACCAATCCCGAGGTGACGCTCAGCTCGGGCGGTCTTTCTTCGACCCAAGCCGAACTCGTTGGCGCCCACGGCGGTCAGCGGTTGTCGCTGCTGCCTGAAAGCACCAACGTGCAGTTCATCTGCGACCCCGCAGCGCCGCTCACGCGACGGGTGACGGTTTCGTTCCAACGGGCCGCAGACGGGGCCGCCCGCAGGTACGAGATCGATGCAACCCTGCGCGCCTGGGCGGACCACCTGCTGAACGGAACTCAGGACGGTCTGGTAACCGAGGACGACGATGAATAGGAGGACCCGGACAACTCGGCCTTCTCCCAAAGGCGTGGTCCTGCTGCTGGTTCTGGGCATCATCATGGCGATCACCCTGTTGTCACTGGGGTTCATCGCCCGCTGTGACGTGGAACTGGCCGCCGGCCAGAATATGGCCGTTCGCGTCCAGATGGACCAGATGGCGGCCTCCGCTCTGGAGCACGCCCGAGGTCTGCTTCTGAATCCGCAGGACGTGGAAGAGCCCTACTGGACCGGGGATGTGGCGCAGCAGCTCGATCCGAATACGAACGATTTCTACGACGTCCAGGTGACGATGGACCCCAATGACGAATGCACGTTCGACGTTACCTGCGAAGCCTATCGGCACGACCGGCACGGCCGGAAGATCGGGGCCGGCCGACTGTCGACGGTCGTCCGTCTTGACCCCGCTATCGGTCTCTGGACTGGGGCGGATCTGTACGTTCGCGACGGCTGGAGCCTCGTGGGGGATGTCTACACGGCCGGGACCTTCACCAACCCCGGCTTGAGCGACGCGGTCCATGGGGATGTCTTTGCCGCCGGGCTCAATGGCGACATCGTCGGAACCTCTGCGGACGCTGCGACGTTGACGCTGGCCTGGCCGCCCGTGACCTCGGCCTACAGCCACCCGACCTATGCCACCACCTCGATCGGCCCGGGCGCGGTCAGCGGGACCTATGCCTCGGCCGCCATTCGAGAATGCACCGGCACTCTCGTCGTCCGCGGCGCCGCAACTCTCCACGGCATGCTGCTGGTCGATGGGGACCTGGTCATCGAAGGTGCTGGCGTGCGCATCACCGCGGCCAAGAACCTGCCGGCCATCTACGTGACCGGTAATCTCATCCTGCACGGCGCGACTGACCTCCGGATCGAGGGCCTCGTGGTCGTAGAGGGCAAGGTCCTCGTGGGACATGGCTGCGCCAACGCGCAGATTCTGGGCGGG
The DNA here is from genome assembly GCA_964612985.1 of uncultured Pirellulales bacterium. Taxonomy (GTDB): domain Bacteria; phylum Planctomycetota; class Phycisphaerae; order Sedimentisphaerales; family Anaerobacaceae; genus Anaerobaca. Next base: position 1,471 of record CAZTGH010000418.1, on the reverse strand, counting down.
TTGTTTGCGGGCGGCGAGATCGTCGAGGCGACCCTCGACTCTTCCGGCTATGCCAACGATGCGATCCTTCGAAATATCCCGACCTGGCCGAGCAGCGGAGCGCTCGAATTGGATGGCGTGAATCAGTACGCTCAGACCCCGGACGACGATACCCGCCTGCAACTGATCAATGAGTACACCCTATCGGTTTGGCTCAAGCCCGGGGCGGTTCAGAATGCGTGGGCGGGAATCCTCTGTAAGACCGATCCGGCTGGCGATCGCAACCACTGGGTGCTCCAGGTTGATAGCACCGCAACAGAACTGATTGTCGGGCACGATACAACCCGTTGGTCGACGGGCATCATGCTCGCCGGGCTTGCCGAAGACCAATGGCACCATATCGCGGTCGTTCGTCAGGCAGACGGGATGATGACATCCTATCTCGGCGGCACGATGATCGCGACACTCGACCCCAATGTTGCTGGTGAATTGGCTTTCAAGAACAGGAAGCCGGACAGCGGTTTGGGACACCTGAAGATCGGGGTCGATCGCACCGGGTCCTCGAGCTTCGTCTACAAAGGTCTGCTGGATGACATCCGCGTGTACAACCGGGCGCTTTCCGTCGAGGAAGTCGAAATGCCGCCGGACGATCCCTCTCTGATCGGGCACTGGACCTTCGACGAGGGCGGCTCGCAGATCGACGTGGTTGCCTCGCCGACCAAAGCGGCCATCGCCGCCTGGCCGTCGGGCACGCGGATGCACTGGAGCCCGGCCGCCGGCGCGTTCTTCCAGGACATCCATCGGGAGTTTCAGTGAGGTGGCACGATCGATGACCCAGTTTCCAGGCACCCGAGAACTTATCGGTCCTCACACGGCTTATGCGAAAAAAGCCGACCGGGATGGCCCTCGGGCCAAGCGCAGACGCCCGGCATATCCCCACGAACCTGCAGGGATTGCGGCAAGAGCACAGCGAGCGGCGTCCGCATTTTTTCGGACCTCGCCCGCTGCGTGTAGCACGTGTGATGCTTGTACCGCCTGTTCGATATCTCGGCTACCCACGATGTCCGTCGGACCAGCGGATTGCCCTCGGGCGGGGCGCGCCAACTCGCGACCCAGGTTAAGCCGGTCCCCTAACGAACCGAAGAGACAACGCAGACAGGGTTCAAAAATGGCTGGGAATATGAAGACACAATCGATTGGGCAGACGACGCGTTCGAGTGCGGGATTCACGCTGATTGAGCTGATGATCGTGATCGTGATCATCGGCATCTCGGCGGCGATCGCGGTGCCGCTGATCTCCTCGGCGGCCAGCATGTGCAGTGGTGTCTCGCCCTTGGCGTTGCGGGCATTCGGGTCGGCTTCGTGGGCCAGGAGCACCGCCGCGGCGTCGGGCGTGCCCATCTGGGCCGACATGTGCAGCGGCGTGTTGCCCGACTTGTCCTTGACGGTGACCTCGCCGCCGAACTCGCCGATCAGCAGGAGCACGACCTGC
>CAZTGH010000417.1:0-4844 GCA_964612985.1 uncultured Pirellulales bacterium | reverse complement strand
CGATGCCCGCTACCTCCTCGGCATCGCCCGCAACTGAGCCTGAGCAGGCAGAACGGTGCTCTTGCGGGGAGAACTGATCACGGTTAGAAGGGGAAGTAAAAGCAACCCCCTCACCGAGCTTGATCGTACTGAAGCTTGGTGAGGGGGCTCTCCTTTGTCAGCGACCAAACCAAAAAAGGAGGAGGGTAATGTCGCACAGAGCGTTGGTGGACGCCAGGGTCTGGCAGTTGTTGCTGGAAGCCGATCGAGATCTGGCGGCGGGGGCCCGGGCCAGGGGCTGTGCCTGCGGAGGCCGGCTGCACAGCGCGCGGTACCCCCGCAAGCCGAGACGGGGCGTGCCCCTGGAGCTGCGGGAGGAGTACCGCTGGCGCGAGAGTCTGTGCTGCGAGAGGGAGGGGTGCCGGAGGCGGACGACGCCGGAGTCGCTGCGGTTTCTGGGGCGGTGTGTGTACCTGGGGGTGCTGGTGGTGCTGGTGAGCGCCATGACGGGGGGCGTGACAGAGCGGCGGGCGGCGGCCATGCGGGCGCTGGTGGGGGTCAGCGTCCGCACGTTGCAGCGCTGGCGGGCGTGGTGGCTCAAGACGTTCCCCGAGACGGTGTTCTGGAGGGAGGCCCGGGGACGGCTGGCATTGCCGGTGGACGAGGCGCGGCTGCCGGCCTCGCTGCTGGAGCGTTTCCCCGGCGAGGGGGCGGGCGACGGTCTCCTGGCCTGTCTCCGGTTCCTGGCTCCCATCACCACCAGCACGGGGTACGCGATGGTCCTGTAGGCTCCCGCAGAAGATGACGCTCCCTCGTCCTGAGCAGGCACCGTAGCCTCCATCGACCCTAACCACGGAGGCACCATGGACGAGACGAAGGAGACGGTACAGGACCGCTGGGCGCGGCTGCGCTTTGCGGTGGTGGGCCCGCTGTTGTCGGCGCCGCCGGCGGCGGGCGAACTCGGGCAGGAACTGACGCGGCTGGCCAACAAGCTCTGGCGTCATCCGGTGAGCGGCGAGCCGGTGCGGTTCGCACGCTCCACCATCGAGCGTTGGTACTACGCCGCCCGTGGGGAGGCCAAGGATCCGGTGGGGGTGCTCCGCCGCCGGGTCCGCAGCGATGCCGGACAGGCCCGGGGGGTCAGTCTGGAACTCGCCCAGGCGATCCGAACGCAGTACCGCGAGCATCCTTCCTGGAGCTACCAGCTTCACGCCGACAACCTCCGCATCCTGGTGGAGCAGCGTCCGGAACTCGGCCCGCTGCCCTCCTACAGCACGGTGCGCCGGTGGATGAAGGCCCAGGGCCTCCTCAAGAAGCGCCGACGCCCGCGCCCCCCGAAGCCGGGGGAACGGCGTGCCGACCGTCGCCTGAGCGAGATGGAGACCAGGAGCTTCGAGGCCGAGTACGTACATGCCCTCTGGCACCTGGACTTCCACGCCGGCCGCCGCAAGATCCTGACCCCACAGGGCCACTGGGTGACGCCGCACCTGCTGGGTGTGCTGGATGATCGCTCCCGCCTGGCCTGCCACCTCCAGTGGTACCCGGGCGAGACCGCCCAGACCCTCGTGCACGGGCTCAGCCAGGCCATCCTGAAGCGCGGCCGGCCCCGGGCCCTGCTCACCGACAACGGCAGCGCCATGCTGGCCACCGAGACCACCGAGGGCCTGTTCCGGCTCAGTATCCATCACCAGACCACGCTGCCCTACTCCCCCCACCAGAACGGCAAGCAGGAAGTCCTCTGGGCCCAGATCGAGGGCAGGCTCATGGCGATGCTGGAGGGCGTCGAGAACCTCACCCTCGAACTCCTGAACGACACCACCCAGGCCTGGGCTGAACTCGAGTACAACCGCAACCGGCACTCCGAACTCGGCTGCTCACCACTGGAGCGCTTCCTCACCGAGCGCTCCGTTGCTCTGCCCAGCCCCTCGCCCGACGAGCTACGCCGCGCCTTCCGCCTCCAGCTCGTTCGCACCCAGCGCCGAAGCGACGGCACCGTCTCGGTCTTCGGCTGCCGCTTCGAGGTTCCCGCCCGCTTCCGCCACCTGGAGCGCCTCCATCTGCGCTGCGCCCGCTGGGACCTGAGCGCCGTGGATCTCGTCGATCCCCGCTCCGGCGACGTCCTCGCTCCCCTCTGGCCCCTGGACAAGACCAAGAACGCCGACGGTCGGCGCCGCACGCTTCCTTCCGCCACCGCCACCACCGAAGAGATCCCCGCCCCCGCCGGCGGTGTCGCACCCCTGCTCAAAGACCTGCTGGCCCGCTACGCCGCCACCGGTCTGCCGCCCGCCTATCTCCCCTTCCACGGCCAAGACGAACCCAACGAACCGGAGGCCCCCCGCTGATGGACCACAAACTGCTCGCCCTCTTCGGGCTCACGTTCAACCCCTTCTCCCCGGAACTGCCGGCCGAGGCTCTCCTGTCCTCCCCCAGGCTGGAAAGCTTCTGCTGGCGCATCGAGAACGCCCACCTCCGCGAAGGCGGCTTCGCCCTCATCACCGGCGACCCCGGCACCGGCAAGAGCGTGGCCCTCCGCCTCCTGGCCACCCGCCTCTCCCGCCTCCGCGACGTCGTCGCCGCACCCCTGGCCAACCCCCGCTCCCATCTCCTGGACTTCTATCGCGAGATGGGCGAGCTCTTCGGCATCGCTCACAAGCCCAACGCCAACAACCGCTGGGCCGGCTTCAAGGCCCTGCGCGTCTGCTGGCAAGCCTACATCGAAAGCACCCTCTGCCGGCCCGTCCTCCTCATCGATGAAGCCCAGGAGATGAACACCCACGTCCTGTCCGAGCTCCGTATGCTCACCAGCACCCACTTCGACTCGCGTGTCATCCTCTCCGTCGTCCTGGCCGGCGACCGCCGCCTCATCGAACGCTTCCGCCACGACGACCTCCTCCCCTTGGGTAGCCGCATCCGCACCCGTCTCACCCTCGACTACGCCACACCCGACGAACTCAGGGCCTGTCTCAAACATCTCGTCACTTCCGCCGGCAACCCCGCCCTCCTGACTCCGGAACTCGCCGCCACCCTGGCCGATCATGCCGGCGGCAACTTCCGAACCCTCACCACCATGGCTGGAGAACTCCTCACCGTCGCTGCCCAGCGCGAACTCACCCACCTCGACGAAAAGCTCTACTTCGAGGTCTTCGCCCCGCCCTTCTCGAGCTGCTCGTAGATGTCGGTGAGCTGGTCGCCGAGGAAGACGGACACGATGGCGGGCGGCGCCTCGTTGGCGCCGAGGCGGTGGTCGTTGCCCGAGGTGGCCACGGAGGCCCGCAGGAGCCGCGCGTACTTGTCCACCGCGCGGATCACCGAGCACAGGAAGACCAGGAACACCCCGTTCTCGTGGGGCGTGGTGCCGGGGTCGAGCAGGTTGATCCCGTCGTCGGTCACCAGGCTCCAGTTGTTGTGCTTGCCTGAGCCGTTGACGCCGGCGAAAGGCTTCTCGTGGAGGAGGCAGACGAGGCCGTGGCGGCCGGCCACCTTGCGCATCGTCTCCATCGTGATCTGGTTGTGATCCGTCGCCACGTTCACGGTGGCGAAGACGGGCGCGAGCTCATACTGCGCGGGCGACACCTCGTTGTGCTGGGTCTTGGCCGACACGCCGAGCCGCCACAGCTCGTTGTTCAGCTCGTGCATGAAGCTGGCCACCCGCTCGTCCAGGCTGCCGAAGTAGTGGTCGTCCAGCTCCTGGCCCTTGGGCGAGGGCGCGCCGAAGAGGGTGCGGCCGCTCAGCAGCAGGTCGAGCCGCTTGTGCACGAAGCTGCGCTCGACGAGGAAGTACTCCTGCTCCGGACCGCAGGTGGCGCGGACGGATCGGCTCGTGGCGTTGCCGAGGGCGCGCAGCACCCGCAGGGCCTCGCGGCTCAGGGCGTCCATCGAGCGCAGCAGCGGGGTCTTCTTGTCCAGCGCCTCGCCGTTGTAGCTACAGAAGGCGCAGGGGATGAAGAGGGTCATGTTCTTGCCGTCGGACTTCACGAAGACCGGCGAGGTGCAGTCCCAGGCGGTGTAGCCCCGGGCCTCGAAGGTGGCCCGCAGGCCGCCGGAGGGGAAGGACGAGGCGTCGGGCTCGCCGCGGATCAGCTCCTTGCCGCTGAAGACCATCATCGTCCGCCCGTCGGGCGTGGGGGAGATGAAGGAATCGTGCTTCTCAGCGGTGGCGCCCGTCATGGGCTGGAACCAGTGGCAGAAGTGGGTGGCCCCCTTCTCGGTGGCCCAGTCCTTCATGGCGTTGGCCACCACGTCGGCGACGGCGGGGTCGAGCTCCTCGCCCTCGTCGATGGTCCGCTTCAGGGTCTTGTAGACGTTGCGGGGCAGCCGCTCCCGCATCACCGCATCGCTGAAGACGCTCGTGCCGTAGACCGTCGGCACGGGTACGCAGCCGTTCTCGCACGCATCGCTCATCGCCCGTTCCTCTCAAAGCACCACGCTCGTCGAAGCGGAGCACCCCGCCCCGCACGCCTGATGTGAGGAGCAACTGACGTGCCAAAACTCAGCAAACGTCCGAAGCCGCATCGAGTGCAGAACTTACGGCATGCGTTGCCGAAAACGCGATCCGTCAAAAACCTACATGGCCGTGGGATTCGGGAACATGTTCCTACGCGCCGGTAGGGATAGCCATGGCTTGCGGGGGCCATTGCTGGCGTGCGCTGGCGTAGCTAGAGCGTGCCAAGTGCTTGGCCTGCTGCGGCTTGCAGCCCTGAGCGCCTGGCGATGGGGAAGCGCTGTGGCTCGACGGGCACTGAGGAAGCGACCAACCGTGGGCGGAGGACCCGGGGGCTGTCGCTGGTTGACTGATCGGCGATCATGCGCAGACTCTCGGCAGGCGGCGCCGATCCCTGCCGCGCAGGCCACTGTTGCGTGGGCAG
>CAZTGH010000416.1:0-4870 GCA_964612985.1 uncultured Pirellulales bacterium | reverse complement strand
CTTGTCCGGCCCTTTATCAAGCAATTTCAGATATTTGTTTTGTTTTGCAATACTTGGTCGCGTTATGGGTGTAGATCACGGTCCCGGAATCCGGCTCGACGACATGAATCGCGTACTCGCTTTGTCTGGCTTTTCCCACGACCTCGCCGATCCGCCCGGCCAGGCCCGCCAGGGCTGGCCCGCACAGCGACGTGGACGCCACCAGAACGAACAAGAGCTGCTTGACACACATTCTCATACGATGCGGCATGATCCTCGCACTCACAAGAGTTTCAGGTGAACAGTTGCCTTTCTTATCGGGCAACAGCATACCAAATCTTTGATCGATGTTCAGGTTTCTTCAGCGATTCGTCTCTATCGGCGGCGTTTTCCGTGCGTCACGCGGGGCATCCGCCCGACACAAGCTGTTGAGGCGGCGGCGCTGCGTCAGATAAGCAAGCCCGTAGAGCAGCAGACCCACGGCGTACATGTAGTAGCGGAGTCCGTACCCGAGATGCAGTATTCGTGTCAGAAGGGCCGGATAGAACAGGATCAGAGACGCCCCGAGCAACAGCGGCAGTTCGTGCCAGCGATTCCTGACGAGGAACCATCCCTGGGTGGCGTTGGCGAAGGCGAAGGCTCCCAGGGTGGCCATCGCAAAGACGAGAATCGCCTGCGACACGCTAGTGACGCCGTAGAGCAGCAACTCGGCGTTGAAGACGAACATGAAGGGAATCAGCGCGGTACGCAGGTCGTACAGAAAGCCCTGTATTCCCGTAGCGATGGGGTCCGATCGGGCGATGGCGGCCGCCGTGTAGGCGGCCAGTCCCACCGGGGGCGTGTCGTCGGCCAGAATACCGAAGAAGAAGACGAACAGATGGGCGGCGATTGCGGGAATCAATACCGTCTCTCCCGTCAGCGCCCGGCCCTTGATGATCACGGGGACGGTGATCGAGGCCATGACGATATACGTGGCGGTGGTGGGCAGGCCCATACCCAGAATGAGGCTCGCCACAGCGGTGATCAGCAGGAGCAGCAGGATGTTTCCGCCCGAGAGGACCTCGACGATCTCGGCGACCATGCTGCCGATGCCCATCGCAACGATTCCCACGATGATGCCCGCCGCCGCGGTCGCCAGGGCCACCGCCAGCATGTTCCGCGAGCCGGCAATGAACCCCTGGGCGATCGTGCGAACGCAGTCGGCTGTAGCGGCGGCCACGGACGAACGGCTCCGCACGGCACGGACCAAGGCCACCACGAAGGCCAGAACGATGAGCGCGATCACCGCGTGAAAAGCCGCCAGTTTCGGGCTGTGACGCGCGACAATCAGCTCCCAGATCAGGACCACCAGCGGGATCAGGTAGTAGAACCCGCCTGCGAGCACGGTCCGCAGCCGGGGGATGTCCTCCTTCGGCAATGCCTTCATCCCAAGCTTGGAGGCTTCCAGGTGCACGATATAGAACAGTGCCAGATAGGAGACGAATGCGGGGATTGCGGCGGCCTTGACCACCTCGAGGTACGGCTTGCCCAGGTACTCGGCGATGATGAAAGCAGCCGCTCCCATGATCGGCGGCATGAGTTGGCCGTTCGTGCTGGCGGCCACCTCGGTCGCGGCGGCGATCTTGGCGGGGTAGCCGACTTTCTTCATCAGAGGGATGGTGAAGGTCCCGGTCGTCACGACATTGGCGATGCTTGAGCCCGAGACCAGACCGGTCAGGCCGCTGGAGACGATCGCAGCCTTGGCGGCACCGCCCCTGAAGCGCCCCAGCAGAGAGAGCGCCAGATCGTTGAAGAAGTGCCCTGCCCCGAGCTTGGCCAGCAGAGCGCCCAGGAGCACGTACAGGAAAATCGTGTTGGCTGAGACGTCGAGCGGGATGCCGTAGATGCCGTTGGTCGATAGCGCGATCTGGCTGACGTATTTGGTCAGCGAGACGCCCTTGAACGCGAACACCAGCGGTAGATACGGGCCCGTGAAGGCGTAGAGCGTGAAGAGCAATGCGATGATCGACAGGGCGGGACCCAGGACTCGCCGGGCGGCTTCGAGGACGAAGACGATCAGGAGGATCGCCGCGATGGTGTCACGCCAGATCGGCACGCCGGGACGCATCGAGATGCCCTGCCAGTCCAGCACGATGTACAGCGACGACAGCGCCGCCAGGACGGCCACGATATAGGCGGATGCCGGAATGCCAGGCGTCGATGCAGCCGAAAGCGCGCGGCTCTTGCGAAACGGAATCGTCAGAAAGACGAGGGCCATCGCAAACGCCAGATGAATCGCACGGATGGTGATGCTGTCGAGCAGAAGCAAACGCGGCAGCGCGAGTTGGAAGAGAGCCCAGGCCAAGGCCAGACCGGCGACCACCGCCCTTCCGATACGCCCCCCGCTGCGCAGGAACCCCTCTTCCTCCATCCGGAGGGCCTGCTCCAACCTTGCTTTGCGGTCGATTGCCATGCGTCAGGGCTCTCGGCGAAGGGGCGTCACTGTTGCAGTTCGTCCGGAATCAGTTCGTTCGACAGATACGAATCGAGACCCGCCTCGCGGTAGTAGCGCAGGGCGCCGGGGTGCACCGGCGCCGAGAGACCTTCGAGCATGTTCCGTCGCGTCAGGCCCTTATAGGCGGGATGAAGCTGGCGAAAGTCCTCGAAATTCTCGAACACCTCCCGCGTGATAGCATAGACCACATTTGCGGGGGTCTGCGCCGAGGTGACCAGCGTGGTCTTGACTCCGATGGTGGCGACATCGCCTTCGTTGGCGGCTTCGGGATAGTAATCGGCCGAGATCGTCGCCTTGGCGTAATAAACGTGGCTCTGTACCAGCCGCTCAGCCGGCGCGTCGTCGATGGGGACGATGCGAACCTTGATGCGTCCGAAGGTGGCCTCTTCGATGCTGCTGTTGGGGTGTCCGACGGTGAAGAAGAAGGCATCGATTCGCCCGTCCTGGAGCAGCCCCGGCGCCTCGAGCGCCCGCACGTACTCAGCGTCGAGGTCCTGTTCCGTCCATCCGGCGGCGGCCAGGATATCCCTGGCGTTTTGCAGGTGCCCCGAGCCGATATTGCCCAGATTAACGCGTTTGTCCTTGAGATCGGCGACGGTTTCGATCCCGCTTGGCACTGAGGCAACCAGGGTAATCGATTCGGGGTGGATCGAGAACACCGAGCGCAGATCCGTCTGGGGGCCGCGGTCGGCCCACTCGGCCATGCCGTGATAGGCCTGGTATTGCCGGTCCGACTGGACGACGCCGAAATCCAGGTCGCCGCGGAGCACCGCGTTGACGTTGTAAACCGAGCCACCGGTGGACTCGACGGTGGCCTTGATCCGATAGACTCTCGCCTCGCGGTTGATCATGCGGGCGATGGCGCCGCCGGTCGGGTAGTAGATTCCGGTGACCGAACCGGTGCCGATGGTGACGAACTGCACGTCGCGTCGCTCGCAGCCGGCGAGGGACAGGCAGGCGACGAGAAATACGACTGGCCAGCGGTTCGTTCGATCCATCGATATCCTGTTCACAGACACCCGTTGCGGGGTCGGACCGCCGGTCAAGGCAGCGCCGACGTGATCTCGGCAATGCTCACTCCCAGCAGCGTCCTGGCGACGCGGTCCAAATCCGCCTCTTCGCCCACCAGGTGGAACGTGCGGTGGGTGTGGAGAATGCTCTGGCCGGGAGCCAAAGCCGCCGCCGGCGAAGAGGTCTCCAGTTCGTAGAACGGTCCCAGAGGTTTGGCGCCGGCCGCCGGCGGACCATCGTTGTAGGCGTTGATGACATCGCCGCCGTAGGGCTCGTCCTGGAGTTCCCACATCGAGTTGACGTAGTCCGAAGCGCCGGCCGGCTTGTTGTATTGCACGATGGTCAGGACGTGGTTGGAGGCGTCGTAGCTGCCCGCGACGTCGCGCGCCCGCTGCGGAGAGAGCCCGATCTTGCTTCGGTACCGGCCGTCACCGCTGAAGAACAGGACTCCGTCCTCAGCAACGAGACGCGATTCGGGGACTTTGCCGAAGTAGGCGTCGTTGACGACGGGCCCGAGCCGGCTCTCGGGTCCGACGTTGAACGGGATGACGATCGTCGTCTCGGGCGATGGATTGAACATGCCCAGGATCCAGATCGACAACAGGCCCGTCGGCTTGGCCCAGCGCTCGGTCCCGACGTTGGTCATCTTGTTGTTTGACTCGAACGCCACCATCTGCACACCCGAATCCAGCGAGACGCCCAACTTCTCCAGAGCCTGCTCGCGATCGAGCACGCGGACGTCGCGATCGACCAGGAGGTCGAACGTGGTGCCAAAGTAGTTCTTCAGCGTCATTTTCTTTCGCAGTCGCGCCACATCCTGCGATTTGGAGACCAGAACAAAGGGTTCGGTGTCGATCGGGGCTGGGGTCTGCCAGTGCTCCAGATCGAACGGGACGCCCTTCGCGAAGAAGACGGAGAATTGTCCGCCCTCGGGGCCGATCCAGAAACGGTCCTCGCCGCCGAAGGGATTCATGTGTTCGAGGGTCTTCCCCGAAGCGATCAACTCGCGATTGATCCAGCCGAAGCTGCTGCCGTCAGAACCCCCGGCGGTGCTGGTCATCACGCGTCCCTGCATCGCCGGCAGTACCGCGACCTGGCCGTTTCCGGAGGCGTCCTTGAGAAGGACGACCTCCGTATGCTTCTGGAGGAAGGCGATGTCGCCGCCAAACGTCTGGTCCTCGGTGTCGTTCGAATCGGCTGTCGCACAGCCCGCCAGCACCAGGGCCATCAGAAACAAACCCGCTGTCTTGCCGCTCATGTCCAGTCTCCCTTCACTTGCCTGCTCATCCGTCTGTCCGCGGCGCTGCGGGTACGACCGCCGTCACGCCCGGCGTCTCAACCATAGCCGATCCGGCACGGGCAATCAAGTGTTCTTCACGACACCCT
>CAZTGH010000415.1:0-4895 GCA_964612985.1 uncultured Pirellulales bacterium | reverse complement strand
TTCTGGTCGAAATACCCCCATCCGTTGAGTCCGTCCTGGATCGCATAGCTGCGATAGGGGCTCTCCTTGGTCTCCAACGCGGTTTTCTGTTTGTTCTTACGCCAGCCGGGGTCGGCGGCACAGTGGTAGGCCTTGGTGTCGTTGACGTAAGGAAACAGGGCTCCCGTTCGAATACCCACCAGTTCCGTCTCGTGCGCCGTCAGCCCGGAAACATAGCCGGGATCGCCGCTCTGAACCCGGCGGTGCACCCAGTCCTCCGCAACCCATTGGTCCGTCCAGACTTGCGATCCGACGATCTTCGAGTCGTTGCCGTCGGCATACATCGTCCAGGCGATCGACAACTGTCGCACGTTGGAGGTACAACTGACCCCCTGGGCGTATTTCCTGGCCGCGTTGAGTGACGGCATGACAATCGCCATCAGCAGGGCGATGATCGCGATGACGACCAGCAGCTCAATCAGGGTGAAACCACCGGCCAGACCCATCGATGGATCATGTCGAGCGGTCTGCTTCATTCCAAACTTCCTCCCGGGTTGTCGGAAATCGCTGCCTACGCGCGTGTCTTACAGACCTGACGAGCAACTGCCGCCGTGACGAGCAGTCCCTCAAGCGTATTTATCGTACGAATTGCACCGGGGACTGTCGTTCTATTTGGAACAGTGCGGAATTTTATACGGCCTCGCATGGTGTTAATCGTGGGGCGGAGTCTTTGATCCGGACTGAGGTGGTTACTGGCCCGCCCGCTTTCGGTATGTTCTGCTTGGCGGTCCCGTTGCCATTTCTTTGTTGATAAGAGCCGTGTAATCCGCTATACGGGGGGCATTCGAATCGGCCAACGCTACAGCGCGTTCCAAATTACGCACTGTTGAATCGTGAACATCGTGGGGTTGGGAATGAGACCTCGGGTTCCCGTCTACAGAGCAGATCAGAAGACCTACCATGCCGATACGTGTGAGCCCCTGGTTGCCGCCGCCGAAGCGGGGCGGGTATCGTTGAAAGCCTTCGCCCGTGGGGCCTATCCGGGCCGACCGCTTGACAACAGCGCGCTGCCACAGGTTCGCAGCCTCGCCTATTGGGATGCGCCGGAACCCCAGGATTGGGGTCTGCAATGGCATCGCAACGAAGGACTGGAGTTGACGTTTCTCGAGAGCGGCAGTCTGCCTTTTGCGGTCGGTCCGGAACGGTACAGCCTGCGTCCGGGGGATCTGACGATCACGCGTCCGTGGCAGCCCCATCGGGTGGGGGAGCCGAACGTGCCTCCCAGCCGCCTGCATTGGCTCATCCTCGATCTCGGGGTGCGCCGTCCCAATCAACCCTGGAAATGGCCTGGTTGGGTCGTTCTGACCAGGCCCGACCTCGAAGAACTGACGATTCTTCTACGTCACAACGAGCAGGCGGTTTGGCCCGCCAGTGGCGAAGTGCGTTTCTGTTTCGAAAGGATCGCGCATGCGATCGAAGCGGACCGCGACGGCAGCAGCATTTCCAGGCTGGCCGCGCTGTTGAACGAGTTGTTCGTCGCGATGCTCGACATGCTGCGCCGCAACGAGATCGAGCTTGATCCGTCGCTGTCCAGCACCTCGCGCACGGTCGAGTTGTTCCTCGATGAGTTACGTCACAATCCCGAGCGCCTGGGCCGGGCCTGGACGCTCAAGGCCATGGCCGAACGTTGTGGCCTCGCAGAGACGCGGTTCCGCCATTACTGCCGGCAACTGACGAACATGACCCCCACGCAGTTCGTGGAGCACTGCCGCGTCGAAACCGCCTCTCGCATGCTGATCGACCGGCCCGACCGAAACATCACAGATGTGGCGTTGGCCTGTGGTTTTGGCTCCAGTCAGTACTTCGCCACGGTGTTTCGTCGCCACCGGGGCACCAGTCCCAAGGACTTCCGGCGGAGGTGCCGATCTGACGCAGCGAAAAGAGCCTGAAGTATCCGTCCAAACGCGTGCGGTGGACTTCTCGCGATTCCCCGCCGCGTCGAAGGTTTTGGGACCGATTCATAAGACGTTCAAAATACCGCACTGACGAGCTTTGGCAGATGGCGGGGCGACATTTTCTTAGAATGACTTCCGGATCGATCGACCGATCCGTGTATATCAGCTACAGACGTATCGAATGACTTTTGTTAGGGAGTTTTCCTATGCGTATCGGCTGCTTTGCCCTGGTCGAACCGTTCAGCCCGATGAAACGCCAGTTCCAAGCCATTGCGGAGATGGGGATCCGGTACGCCGATCTGACGGACAATCATGACGGCGGAATGCTGGGCGTGGAGTATGGATTTGCCGCTTCGGTCAGCCTGGACAGTCACCCTGCGAGAATCCGCGAGATGGCCGATGCGGCAGGGGTGGAACTGACCACCTTCTGCGCCCACGCCAACCTGCTCGATCCGCCCAGCCCCGACGTCTATGGAACCAATCAGATCATCAAAGCGATTCGTCTAGCCAGCTTGTTGGGCATCCAGCACGTCATTACCACGGAAGGCGACCCGAAAACGGGGTTCGGAGAAAACCTGACAACCGAGCAGGCCCTCTTCGCCATCTGCGAGAAACTCTATGCCCCGATCCGTTGGGCCGAGGAACTGGGCGTGGGGTTGCTCCTGGAGACGCACGGCAGAATCACCGACTCAGTCGAGGACATGGGCCAACTGCTGGAAGCGCTGGGACATGAACGGACGGTGGGCATCTGTCTGGACACGGGCAACAGTTGGCTCGGAGGCAGCGAACCGCTCGATTACATCAAGACCTTTGGCCGGCGGATCAAGCACGTCCATTGGAAGGACATGCAGAGCGAGTGGCAAGAGAAACGCGGCTCCGTGTTCGGTTGCGGCATGGCGACGGTGGCCCTGGGCGATGGGGTCATCGACCTGCCGCCCATCGTCACGGCCCTTCAGGATATCGGTTTTGATGAAGCGACCACGCTGGAGATTGCCGGCCCGGAGAACATCGCTACTTCAGTGGCCCGACTCGAACAGTGGGCCCAGGTGGGAACGCCTGCGGACTGATCGACTCGCTCTTTCCCCCACTGCGTCATAGACTGTCAGAGGACTGCACATGACAAGAATCGCACGTTACATCTGCGCGTTCCTGGTGGTTCTGACCGGAACGGTCATCTCCGTTTACGGACAGGATTCTCAACCGGCTAAGTCGACACCAGCAGAAATGCGCGTCTTACTTTTCAGCGGCAGCAATAACCATGACTGGCGGCAGACCACGCCGGCACTGGTGCGCATTCTTGAAGACAGCGGGGTATTTGCCGTCGATGTGATCGAAGATCCAGGTGTGTGCACGGGGCCCATGCTGCGCAACTACGATGTGGTCATCAGCAACTGGACGAATTTTCCCAGCACGGAACGCGCCTGGGGCCAAGAGGCCGAACGGGCGCTGCTCGACTTCGTCTGGTCCGGACGAGGGTTCGTGGTTTTCCATGGGGCCGCCGCCTGCTTTCCCACCTGGCCGGAGTTTCAACAGCTCATCGGCGCCACCTGGGGCCAGGACACGGGGCATGGTCGATACCATCGCTTCAACGTGTCTGTCGCCGACGTGAATCATCCCATTACGGCGGGTCTGCGCGGGTTCTGCTTTACGGATGAGCTTTGGCATCGTATGCAGACCCAGCCTTCTGCCCACGCATTGGTCCGGGCTTATTCAACAGCGGAACGCGGGGGTTCGGGCCGAAGCGAACCGGTGGCCTTCGCCATGCAATTCGGTGAGGGACGCTGCTTCAATTTCGTTCTGGGACACGACGTCGCAGCCATGGACCATCCTGTCTGGCGTCTGCTGATGCTCCGAGGAACCCAGTGGGCGGCAACCGGGGATGCGAGCATCCAGGTGCCGTTTGATGTTGCCTCGACCCTCGAAAACCTCAAAAACCATCGGCGCGGGCACGACCGGAAAGTCCTGGAACCCATCGACCAGCTCGTCCAGCTTTCTGCCGGATATCCCCGATTGCGGGCGCATCTGACTCAGCGTATGATCGATATGCTCAAGAGCGAAGCGACGGATGACTGCAAGAGCTACCTGCTGGAACAAATGTCATTGATCGGCTCCGCTAGCGACGTCACGGAACTCGCGACCTTCCTCAACGATCCACGCCTGGGCCATGCGGCTCGCATCGCCTTGGAGCGCATCCCGGGAGAGGATTCACTTGCGGTCCTGCGAAGTGCCTTGGATCGTTTGGAGGGGCGGGCCCTGATCGGCGTCGTTAATTCTCTGGGACAGCGCCGCGACCGGCAGGCCGTCGGCCGACTGACCCGGCTTCTGGAGAAGGACGATCCCGCATTGAGTGTCGCCGTGATCGAAGCACTCGGCAAGATCGGTGGCAAACAGGCGACCGAAGCCGTTCGATCGGCTGCCATGCAGCGAGGAACTCACGAGAGGAGTGCCTGGGCGGATGCCCTGCTCCGGTGTGCCGAGAGCCTTGCGGACGCCGGAGATCCCACGGGCGCCTGCGCGATATACGAGACGCTGCTTGTTCCTGGCAACCCGCCATCCGTCCGTCGCGCTGCCTTCGTAGGTTTGACGGCGCACCGGGCTGATGAGAACGCCAAAGGGAAGGACCTGGCCGCGGCTCTGTCGAGCGACGATCCGGCTCTGCAACGGGCCGCTGTCCACAGTGTGCGACAGACTCACAACCGCTCGGCCCTCCAGTATGTAGCGAGCCGACTCCATGCATTTGATGCGTCTGTCGCGCCGCCGGTGATCCTTGCGTTGGCGGACACCGGAGACCGCACCATGCTCGCCCACGTGATTCCGTTGGTGTCCAGCACGAGCGCCGACGTTCAGCGGGCCGCTTTGCACGCCATCACTCGTCTGGGAGACGCAGAGGCGGTACCGGTGCTCACCCGTGAAATCGAAAGAGCAGAGGATGCTGACCGGGCGGCAGTCCAGCGCTGTCTC
>CAZTGH010000414.1:0-4898 GCA_964612985.1 uncultured Pirellulales bacterium | reverse complement strand
CGGCCTGACGCGGACCGAGCATATGTTCTTCGAGGGCGACCGCATCTGGCCGGTGCGACAGATGATTCTGGCGGCCGACGACTACGCCTCCATGCTCACCAAGATTTCCGTTGCCGACGGTGACAAGGAAAAGAAGGCGATCGAGAAAGAGTACAGCGAGGCCCGGAAGCAGTTCGAAGGTGCGCTGAAGTCGCTGCTGCCGCTGCAGCGCGGCGACTTCGAGGGCATCTTCACGGCTATGGCCGGGCTGCCGGTGACGGTTCGCCTGCTGGATCCGCCGCTGCACGAGTTCCTGCCGCAGGATGCAGCCAGCCAGGCGGAGATGGCCCGACGTCTGGGCGTCAAGCCGAAGATCGTCAAGGACAAGGTGGCGGCCCTGCACGAGTTCAACCCGATGTTGGGCCATCGCGGCTGCCGTCTGTCGATCACGTACCCGGCGATCGCCCGCATGCAGGGTCGTGCCATCATCGAAGCGGCTCTCAACGTGAAGAAGAAGGGCAAGAAGGTGTTGCCCGAGATCATGATTCCGCTGGTCGGCACCGTGACCGAACTGAAGATCGTCAAGGACGATATCGTCGATGAGATCAACGCGGTCTTCAAAGAGCGTAAGGCGAAGATCCCCTACATGGTCGGGACGATGATCGAGGTGCCTCGGGCCGCGCTGACGGCTGACGAGATCGCCACGGAGGCCCAGTTCTTCAGCTTCGGCACCAACGACCTGACGCAGATGACGATGGGCTTCTCCCGCGACGACGCCGGCAAGTTCCTCGGCGAGTACGTTCGCAAGGGCATCTACAGTGACGATCCGTTCCAGAAACTGGATCAGGCCGGCGTGGGCAAGCTCGTCGAGATGGGCACCAAGCTTGGTCGCAAGACCCGCAAGAATCTGAAGGTCGGGATCTGCGGCGAGCATGGCGGCGAGCCCAGCAGTATCGATTTCTGCCATCGCGTGGGCATGAACTACGTGTCCTGCTCGCCATTCCGCGTGCCGATCGCCCGCCTGGCGGCTGCGCAGGCAGCGGTCAGAAACAAGTAATAGCCCCATATCCGGGGTGCAAAGCCGTCTTTTGGGTGCATCGAGTCCGCTCGGTGCACCTTTTTTTTGGTCCCATGCGGTCATGCTATCGTTGACTGCCCCCTGTGCTTATGTCAGAATAAGGGAAATGCTTATTCTGCTCTAAGGAAATACCTGCTGATGAGAGTTGAGCGATGGATCGTGATCGCTCTGCTGATTGTTTCAGGGGGTGGGTCTCTCCCGTGCGATGGCCAAGTGAATGAAACGGCTCTGGCCCTGGACGGCGTCGTGCCACGATCCGCTCTCGGCGAAACGCAGAGCCTGAATGAACTGCTGGGCACCTCGTTGGATCCGGTGGCCAGCCGGCATTTCGTCGTATTGCACGAGGGCAACGAGCAGGGAGCTCTGGAAGTGTGCCGTGTGCTGGAGCGGGCTCGCGAAAGTTTCCGTGCCGCGTTCTCGTCGTTAGACCCCGGGACCAGAGGCTCGGGCCAGCCTCTGGTCTGGATATGCTTCGAGGACCGTGAGGTCTTTGAGCGGTACGCCGCCAAAGTGGATCGGCTGCAACGGACGTGGTTGGCCAGCTATTACTCGAGCCGCACCAATCGCGTTGCATTGATTCGGTCGGATTTCCGCAGCTACCCGGATTGGCATGCGAAGTCGATGGAACAAGACGGTACCGAGACGCTGCTGACCACAGGCGCGCAGGGCGAGATGGACGTCCTGCTCATGCCGAGAAGGCCGGAGCGATTTGCGTTCCCACGACTGACCCACGAATTGGCTCATCAACTCGCGTTCAACAGCGGTCTTCAGGTGCGCGGCATCATGTATCCTTTCTGGATTTCCGAGGGCCTGGCGACGAGCTTTGAGTTTGAAGGCCCCGAGGCTTTGGACTTCGGCATATGCAGCACGGTGCGGTTGCGAGCCGTGCTGGACGCGCATGCGGCGGGGGAACTGGTGCCGTTGCGACGGTTTCTCGTCGAAGCCCATGGCCCTCTCGATGTTGAGCAAAGCCGGCGACACTACGCGCAAGCCTGGGCGCTTTTCCAGTTCGTCCTCAGCGAACGAAGCGAAGATCTGACACACTACCTGCGCACGCTGGCAACGCTGAAACCGGGGCGGCGTAGTCCGGCCACGTTGTTCACGGAGTTCGTAACTTCCTTCGGCTCGCTGGAGAGGTTCGATCGTGCCTGGAACGCTTACCTCGACCGTCAGGCGGAGCAACGGATGCGGGAGCGAAACCTGACGCAGGCGACCGATCCACGACGGCCTCGGGAGATCCGGTAGCGCCGTTCGCGCCTTTTCTGCACCGAGTTCTCTTCTGCGTTTCCGTTCTGCCACTGGGGCAACTCCGCACGCGAGGCAGGGGGTTGGCGGTTTACTCCGTACCTTAAGGCTTTGTGAGCATTCCACTCCCGACGAACCAGTCTTCTCCTGATGGCGGAGGCGCTCAAAGGGGCGTACGTATGATCTGTAGGCAGGATCGAAAAGTTCGCGTTGAGAACCAGCGACCGCGTGGGCGTTGGCTCGAACCGCCAATGGAGAGCGAATCGTTTGTAAGGGAGACAAGACATGTGTAACACGAGAATGTGGACGAGGTGGGCCCTGGGCGTCAGCGTGATCGGGCTGTTGATCGGAACTGTGGGCTGGGCACAGTATCCCATGGGCCAGTATGACCAGTATGACGAGACGAAAAACCAGGACGAGCACAAGACTTCGCAGGAGCAAATGCAAAGACAGCAAGACCAGCAGGGTCAGCAGACGCTGATGGTCAAACGGACGAGCAAGCTGATCGGCCAGGAGGCCAAAGGCGCCGACGGGGAGGCGCTGGGGACCATCCATGATCTGGTTCTGACGTCCGACTTCGAGCGGGTCTCATACATTGCTCTCTCCTCGGGGGGTGTCTGGGGAATCGGTGATACATTGCACGCAATCCCGTGGTCTGCTCTGAAGCATACCGCGGACGACTCGTGTGTCTTGAACCTCACCAAGAGCCAACTCGAAGGCAAGGAAGGATTCAACCAGGATCGGTGGCCGAGCGAACCGGATTCGCAATGGGCATCGCTGAGCGGGACTGAGATGCACGAGGATGGTTCGCCTCGCCAGGATGACGCGCCCCGAGATCAGGAGACGTTGACCGATCACCAGGCTGCCGTGGCAAGCCAAAACGTGCAGCGCCGGCGGGTCACGAAGCTCACGGGAATGGATGTGCAGAACTACGAAGGCGAGGATATCGGCAACATCGAGGAATTTGTCGTCGCGGTTGAGGGAACCAGCCCCGCAATGCAGCAGGGCCGTCGGGGGCAACGGGAGCGCAGCGGGGGACAGCAGTTGGTCGCGCAAGTCCAGCAGAAGCTGCAGCAGCAACTGCCACAGGCCGACATTTCGGTGTCCATTAGCGAAGACACCGCTACGCTGCGTGGCTCGGTCCAGCAGGACGACCAGAAGCAGCAGGCCGAGCAGATCGCCAAGTCCATTCAGGGTATCGAGAACATTGAGAATCAGATCAATGTCCGTGGTGGCCAGCAGATGGCTCAGCAGCAGGAATACGGCCGGAGTGATGCCGCCGCCGGCTCGATGCAGGGTGGCCATCTGGTCTACACCGTGATCTCGCTGGGCGGTTTCTGGGGCTTTGGTGAAGAGTACGCGCTGGTGCCCTCGAATGCGGTGAACCTGCAGTCGCAGCGCAATTATGCCCGCCTGGATGCGGACCAGGAGACACTGGAAGCGATCGCGTTCAATCCGGGTGAATGGCCGAACCTCTCCAGTCGTTCCTATGCCCAGCAAGTATACAGCCGCTTCGACGAGCAGCCGTATTGGGTCGTTCTCGGATACACCAGTCCCGACGATTACGAAACGATGTCGCAAGAGGCCTGGGACGCCGAGAGCGAGTACAGCAAGAAGTTCGATGCTCAAGACGTCAAAACGATCGAAGGAACGATCGAGAGCGTCGGGACGTTCCAGCCCGCCGCTGGAGTACGAGAAGGGCTGCGTCTGCGGGTGAAGACCGATGAGGATAAGATCGTGACGGTTTATGCCGGACCGCAGTGGTATGCCCAGCAGGAAGATTTCTGGCTCAGGGCTGGCGACGAGGTCAAGGTGACCGGATGTCCGACGACGATTCGCGATCGCTCCGTGATCATGGCCTCCAAGCTGCAAAGTGGCGACAAGACGCTTGAATTGCGAGGCGAAGACGGCGCGCCCAAGTGGAAGAGAGAGGGCGCCGAGTCGATGCAGCAGCAGGATCAGGACCAAGACCGCAACCGCAGTCGCAACCGGAACCCGGGGCAGAACCCGAACAGGTAACGTCAGGGCAAGGGGAGAATTGTGGCGGCCGACCGAGCAGATCGAGCCGGATCGACCGTCTGATGCTCGTGCGAATTCCTGCTGGAACTCGCCAACAGAGAAATCGTGTGGCAAGAGGGGCTTGACACCCTGGAGCTACACGCTAAAATACCGAATGCGTCGGGCAACTTTCGACGCATTCGGTATTTTTTTGGCTGTCCCGTGCCATGATGGGGCAGTGGTTCGTGGTGAGAGTAGCTCAGTCGGCTAGAGCACCAGATTGTGGTTCTGGGGGTCGCGGGTTCGAGTCCCGTCTTTCACCCTTCTGCAGATCTCGCAATTGCCACCGGCTCGAACGGGCGGTGGTCTGCGCTCTGCGATATCCGCAGGGCAGGCCGCATCTGGCTTCTTGCCAAAAATATGTAACCGATGGGACGTTTCCGCACACCTTCTATTCGGATTGACGTTCGAAACGAGCCGCTCTTGCCCAGTTTCCCAGTCAATGTGACACTGTGGCGTGGAATACGAGGTTTTCTGCAATATCGTGGGGCTCGGAAGCGTCGATTAGCGTGAAAAGTGCTTTGTGGCGGCGCTTGCT
>CAZTGH010000413.1:0-4911 GCA_964612985.1 uncultured Pirellulales bacterium | reverse complement strand
TCCCGTAGAAAAACAGCCATCGGCGACGTGTCGCTTCCCCGGTTTGAAGAGGGGGACCCTCCGCCGTTTCGTCTCAGGGGTGGGCGGACGATTGCGGGAGGGTGAAGGTGACGGTGGTGCCGCCGTCCGGGTTGTTCTGCGCCCAGATGCGTCCCCCATGCCTCTCGATCACCTGGCGGGCGAAGGCCAGTCCCAGGCCGGTCCCATCCCGCTCGATGGCCCGCGCATTGTCGGCGCGGTAGAACTCTTCGAAGATGTGGGCGAGGTCCGCCTCCGGGACACCGATTCCGTCATCGCGGACACTCACTTGAACGGAGGCGCCGTCCTGCCGGACCTCCAGATTCACATGTCCACCCTCGGGCGTGTATTTGACCGCATTGAACAGCATGTTCGTAATGGTCTCCTCGATGAGGACCGCTTCGCCCGGGACTTCGTCGACCGCCGGATCGATCTGATGGTGGACCGCAATGGCCTTTCTCTTGGCGCTGTTCTGAACCGAGCCGAGGGAGTTGAAGATGCAATTGCGAAGAGAGAACGGCTCTATTTCAAGCCGGCCCGTGAGTTTCATTCGGGTCAGTTTCAACAGCGCCGTGATGAATCCCATGCATTTGGCGGCACGACGATAGGCCCTTTCCACCAGATCCTTCTGTCGGTCGTTGAGCGGACCGACCATCTCGCTGAAGACGATGTCGAGACAGCTTTCGACCGCGGCCAAGTGCCCCTTGATGTCGTGCGTCAGACGGAGAACATACTCGTTCTTCAACTGGTCTTTGCCCTGCAACTGAGCGTTGGCCGCCTCGAAGTTCGCCTGTCGCTTGCGCAGTTGCTCGGCGATCGAGGCCGTCATGTAAACGAGCAGGTACAGCGTCACCGTGAAGACGAACAAGGTCCCCAGGACGAACCGCCAGTCCCGATAGAGGCCGTGCCCGGCGAAATTCTCCAGGGGATAATGGCGGATCGCGCCGGTCGCCTCCAGCACCACCAGCCCGTCGAACAGAACGACCGCCAAGGTGGCCTGGAGATAGCTCTGCCACTTCGAGCCCAGAATGCTGGCGATCATCATGTGGAACGCAAAGAAAAAGGCGAACGGATTCTCGATCCCGCCGGAGAAATGGAGGATCGTCGCGAGGATGAACAGGTCCGCCGAGATCTGAAATGTGACGAATCTGTGGATGCGGTTCTCAGACGGCCGGCGGTCGCCCCACGTCCAATAGCGCAGAAGATCGTACAGCACAAAGTTGTAGGCCAGCAGCACGCCGGCGACGGTGTACAGCGTCACGGTCGGCAGGGAGACCCCCACGAACCGCCGGGCCACAAAGGTGGCCGCCGCCAGCGCCCCGATGGCGACCCAGCGGAGCCGGATGAGCCAGTACGCCCGCTGGATCAGGCTCGTGCTCTCGAGCAGGTTTTCCATAGGCTTCCAGACGTATTCGTGACAATGTCTCTATCCTACCCGCGCAGGAGACGGTGTCAACCTGCTCTGGGGCAAGGAGATCTGCTCCAGCACACGCCCGGTCTGATCGACCAGGCGGAACGTCACCTCGGGATCCGCGAGTCCCGTATGGAACTCCAGTTCGCCAAAGGCTTTGATGCCGGTCCGCCCAAAAAGCTGCGTGGAAGCATCTTCCGCCATCGCGCCGGGACCGGTCATGCCGCCGAGCGCGCCGATCTCCAGTTCATGGAAGTCATATCCGGAAGGACGCGGGATGCGAAAGCCCCGCGCCCCGTGCCGGTCGCTGGAGATCAGCAATACGCCGGGGATCTCGTTCTCTTCAAGAAAAGAAAACAACTCCTCGCGGCCTGCGGGGTCGAACACGCCCCAGGAATCTTTGCCGTTGGAAACGTAATCGCTCCACATCGTGCCGCTGCTCACAACGACAAAGGGGCCCTCGCACTGGAGCAATTCCTGCTTGAGCCACTGCATCTGGTGGTCGCCAAGATAGGCATTCGATGTCTTTCGCTGTTTCTTTCTCAGCGAACGAGTATCGAGCATGATCAGGTCCGCCGGCCCGATCCGCGTACGGAAATAGATCCCTTCACCGTGCTCGCCATAGGCGGGATTGTTCCAGTTCTGCGTCCATATCTCGCGCACCGCCCGGACGTCGTCGGGCGTGAATCCGTCCGGAATGCCCGACAGATCGTTGTCGAAGTAGTCGTGATCGTCCCATGTCGCGTAGATCGGCACGACAGCGGCCAGCGCCTGCCAGGCCGGCGAGAGATCGCGCAACAGATAGTCGCTCCGATGCAGACCGGTCTGATGGTTGCGGTCATCCACTGCCAGATCGCCGGTCAGGACGAGCGCCTGATTTCCCCGCTGCACGATCTGCCGCATGAGGTGGAAGTTATGGACGCCCGACTTGTGGAAGTCGCCGCCAAAAGCGAGTCGGAACGTTCCTCGCTTCTCGGGACGAGGAAGCGTAGTAAACGCGGTCTTCTGTCGGAGCGGGAGACGCCGGTCATCAACAAACACCTGGTAATCGTAGCGGGTCGCAGGCTGCAGGCCCGCCAGGGGCACCACCGCGGCCAGATCCTTCTCAATGGAGCTCGATACCGGACCGAACGTCTGGATTCCCTGGGGTCCTTTCACTTCGACCCGAACCCGAGACGGCTTGACGGTGCGCAGCCAGACAGCGGCGCGATCCTCGCCGACGTGGCCCAGCATAGGCCCTCCGAGATGCGTAATGCTGTGCCGATCCGCCGCCGCGCGGAGGGCGTCGTTTCCGGCGAAACGCCCCTGCGGGTTCTTCTCAAAGAGCGCCCGGGCTTCGGCAAAGAACGCCCGGACCGGCTCGGCCTGCCAGCCGTAGCTGTTGAGCAGATTCATGTCGATCTCGGGCGTGCCCCTGTGCGCGTCCCGCAACGTGACCTCGATCAAAGGGGCCACGTCGGTCGCTTCCATGGCCCGCGCCGTCCTGCAAATCAACGGGAGGGCTCCTGCGGTCGTGGAGATAAGGAAATCGCGCCGGTTGATCATGAGAGGCTCCTGCACACTGAAAGATCCGAAAGTTGGTTGAGCTACGTTCTCTCAGTATACCGGGTCTGACGGCTGCCTGCCAGCACCGCTCTGCCAGTGGGTCCTTCTGCCCGATGCGACAGATCAACCCCGTCTGCCCCCTGCTGCAGGTGCCGACCGATAGCCGGGTCGGTCTCGTCATTTACCCATGGCGTGCCGACGCCACTGCTAAAGGAGAAGCCGCCAACAGCGTTCTCGCCAGGCCGCCCAATGCAACAGACGCCTCGACGCGCAATTCGGTCAAGAGCACGCGTGGCTGTCTAGAGGGCGATCCCCAACTCCCCGCGAAGCTCCAACCGCGTGTCAAATGAAGACCCCCCTTAGAACCATCCAGGACATATTTAAGCGGGAAATATCCCCGAGAGGATTCGAACCTCTAACCTTTGGCTCCGGAGGCCAACGCTCTATCCAATTGAGCTACGGGGACGAAAATGCCCAATGCGGAGCTATCTTACCGCGGGTGGGCGGCAAGTCAAGTGGGTAGCTCGATTTCGTTTTGGGCGTTGCGCCGGGGTCCTGAAAAGGCACTACAGGGGTAGAGAGCACCCGCCCGGCGTCTTTTGGACGGCAGGCCACTCTGTGGTATGGTATAATGGAGTACCGAATGGAGTGCAGATTGGAAAGGGCAGCACCGTGAAGAAGACCAGCCAGATCGCAACCCGGACGCTACGCAGATCGGGATACATCGGAGTTTTCACTATTTTATGGGTCCTGACGTCGGCTCTGTGGGCGACAACGGACGACTGGCAGCGGCAGGATGTGGACTGGCAGGCCGGAGGCGGGCGGCAGATCAAGGGGATCCATTACCCTGCCGATCGACCCGTTCCCACGCGGCAGCGCCGGCAGGTCGCCGAGCGTTCGACCGATGGCGTAAGCCTCTATTCGCAGCCTTCGCGCAGCGCGACGGCGATCCTGGCAGGCGAGATGGTGGTCGAATCGCCTCCCGTGGACGGGTTCGTGCCGTGGATTGCGGTTTCGGTTACGACACGTCGCAAAGCGGAACTCGAATTCGAAGCGGACGTCGAAACGTCGGTCCGAGGCAGCTATCCGAGCGGGGTGAATCCGCAGACGGACTACGTGATCGGGCTTTTCGACACCGGGGCCAGCGCCCATGTGATGGGCTATGCGGCGGGTGTGCAGACCGGCATATCGCCCGGGATGCTCACAGCCAACGAAACCGAGGTCAGCGGCGTGACCGGATCGGTCTTCGCTTCGGTGAGCCAGCCCTTGGCGCTGTTCATCGATGGTCTGGCGGCGATCGATCCCGAGACGCTGGAACTCGACTCGTCGAATATGATGGGCGAGAGCAACGTCGCCATCATGGTGGGGCAGAATCCGGGGACGCTGCCCGACCTGCCCACCGCCATCGGCACACCGATGAGCGTCTATTACACGACGGTGATTCGCAACGACGCGACGCGGGCGGTTGAGCGAGACGGGGAGACCTTCACCGCGCCGGACATCCGTCTGTACGAGGCGGACGACGCTGACGCGCCGCGCTTCACCAATACGATTCCGCTGGAATTGCGGCCGTTGGGCGGCATCAGCGTGCAGTATATCCCGACATTTGACATGGGCCTCGGGGGCGGTCTGGATATCGACGACATCCTCGGCGGTGGCGGCGGTCTGGCCTCGGACTTTCCGCCATCGACTCCGTCGGTGATCATCGGCAATTCAGCGCAGAGCCTGTTCTTCGTCCACAGCGTGGATCTGTATGACGGGGCGCGCAGCGCCGTTGACAAAGACCGGTTCATGCTGGACACCGGCGCTCAGGTGACGGTGGTCGGCTCGCGTATGGCCGCCCGGCTGGGGCTCGCAGTCGATGTCCTTGATCAGCTCCTTGAAGGTCGCCATGCCGTCGAGGCACTCACGATGCAGCTTCAGGGCGGTATCCAGGC
>CAZTGH010000412.1:0-4942 GCA_964612985.1 uncultured Pirellulales bacterium | reverse complement strand
CCCTTACGTTGTCGAGGTGCCCGCAGGATGCGGCGGTCTGGCATTTCTGGTTTTGTTATTCGAGCTTGTTTCGAATTTCGTGCTTCGATATTCGAGTTTGGCCCTGCAAGGGCCTGGTCCTCTGCTTGACCGCCCCAAACCGCCCTGTTATCCTGCCATGTATCGAAATGGAGCCATTTGCAGGCCGAGCGCCCCCGCTCGCCTCGGAGAGACTGCCTATGCTGGTCGGAACGATGACCGCTCAGATGTACATGCACGGGATCGCCTCGCTCAAGGAAAAACGGAGCATCGTCAAGAGCGTGATCGGCCGGCTCAAGAGCCGCTTCAACGTCTCGGTCTCCGAGGTCGACCAGCAGGACAGCCGCAGCAGCGCCGTCATCGGCATCGCCGTCGTCGGCAACGACGCCCAGTTCATCGGCCAGCAGCTCGACACCGTCCTCAACTTCATGCGCAACGACGCCCGCTTCTACCTGGGCCAGGTCGACCGCGAAATCTTCTCCTGAACGTACCAGAGTCGCGCAAGAAAGCAACCTCGTGCCTGCGATTCTCATTGCGATGCATACCTGAAGGTTCCTCAGGTCCACTGGTACAGAGAAACGGGTATCCTCCCGCCGTACCTGACGACCGCCCCCGCCCGAAATTCAAACTAAAGTCGCGAGCCTATCTGACCGAAGACCGCATCTGTGAGGCGCAAGCAGAGCAACTTCTGTGGAGGCATACGAATCATGCCCATACGCGATTTTGAACTCTACCACGGAGCCTTGCTGACGAAGCTGGTCCGAAGTGACCGACCGATCACCCTCCGCATGATAGAGACGGACGCGGATGATTGCTGGTCGGCCTATACCGTGGACGACCTCGCTACGGTGTACGCCAAGTTCAGGGGTCACGGGAAGTTCTCCGAATCCGACAAGTCTGTCGAATGGGTGTTCCCCTTCCAGCCAAGGCACTTGGATGACCTACGCCGACTCTCACAACAAGGTGATGTCTATTTGGCTCTGGTCTGTGCAAACCACAGCCTTCCGAAGGCAATCCCTGGGTTCATACCATTTTCCGATGACTGGCATGCGGTTACCAAGCACTATGACCGCTGGCTGGCGGTTGAGAAATTGCTCCGAAAGAAACGGACAGGCATTTGCTTCTTGGAGCCCGGTGAGTGGAATCAGTGCTTGGATCTGGCGACACCCAGGACACAATCCATCGCCGTAAGACTATCGAAAGGCAAGAGCTTCCTGGTCAACGACCACCTGCATGTACCACAGAACCGCATTGACACCTGGGCAGTTCCCAAATCCAGAAGGCAAGGAGAGATACATGGATATAGCAGCGTTTCTGTCTGAGTCATTGCAACAAATCATGACGGGGGTCATGGCTGCACAGGATTTCGCAAAGAGGGACGGGCGAGGTGCAAAGGTGAACCCCCGCGGAAGAACGGTCCTCAAACATGACCAAAACGGCCAAAAGGAACCACACGACTTGCATAGCAAACTGCCTCTGAAGAACGTGGAGTTTGACATCGCCGTGACCGCATGCGACTCGCATGAGAAATCTGGCGGAGCAGGAATCCAAGTATATGCCTTGAGACTTGGTGGAGAGACGGGCACTTCGTCAGAAAACGCCACCGTGAGTCGAATCAAATTCAGCATTCCTATGATTCTGCCGGATCCTAATCTTGCGGAAGAAGAGAGTTGCGAGAGCCTGTCCGCCCAATCCTAAAGGGCACTCGCCTTACTGGGCAACAACACAAACGCGGTTCAAACCGCAGCCTGAAGCCCTCTGTCTGCGCAGACCCACCGGCCCAAGTTTCCCCCATAGACACCGAGACTTCTCCTATGCGCTGGCGTCGGGGAGGACCTGGATGCCTTCGCGGCGGGCGATCTCGATGATGGGGGTGGTGGCGTCTTCGATCCATTGGCGCTGGCCGCAGGGGATTGGCTCGATCCGGCTGTCCGTACGCGCCGCCACGCGCCAGAGGCAGTTGATCCTATCCCGCGAATACGCCCCATCGAACGCAGGCGAGACCACCAGCAGATCGATATCGCTCCACCGCCCCGGACGCCCGCTGGCGTAGGACCCGAACAGCACCCCCATGCTCGGTGCAATGCCTTGCTCTGCGATATTCCGCAGATAGTGCCGCACGATTTCTAGAATTGTCGGGTCAGCCATGTCATGACCTCTTGCGCTCGAGCCAGGTAGCGGGCCGCCTCTTCGGGCCCGGGTACCGGCGCAAACGATTCGGGATAACGCCCTTGCAAGTTGAACTGGTTCATCTCTGCCAATAGGTCCATCTGCTCACTACTGGGCTCCAGGCCCGCCAGTTGGCTGAGTCGCACCAGATTGTGTATCCGAGGCGGAACATCCTGCGTATGTCGGCATACCAGTGCCTTGAGCATCTTCTCCAAGGCTAAGTGGGTGAAGAACAGCCCATGCCGGCTGCTGCCGTCCTCGACCAGCTTGGCGCCAACATGCCAGTCTTCATCCGCACCCTGACGCCAATGCGCAACTTGTCTGTCCACATCGACCATGTTCGTGCAGCACATTCTACCGCCTACCGCGCATGACATCAATGCTACAGCACGAACCCACATTCTCGATTATCACAGGGCAGGGACCCCCACCACCCAACTCCGGAGATCAATAACAGAGCCCGGCGGTCCGGCGGCAGGTCAGATGTGCCAGTGCTGGTTGAGGGGGCCGGCGGGGCCGGTGAGGGGGTCGGAGGTGGGCAGGGGCACGCGGGCGATGTTCTCGTCGGCAGCGGGACGTTCGCTCTGCTTGCCATAGCACATGTCGTAGTTCTGGCCCTGGGGATAGGCGCCGACGACGGTGAAATCATCGCTGGAGCCCAGGTTCCTGTGCGCCACACCCGCCGGGATCACCACCACGTCGCCCGCTGAGACGCTGGTCCGAACGCCCTCGGGCCCGCCGAACTGCACCTCCGCCTGCCCCGCGCAGACTGCCAGCACCTCGTGCGCGGTGCTGTGGTAGTGATGGAAATCGTAGATGCCGTTGATCCAACTTTCGGTCCAGCCACGCCCTGCGAACAGCGTCCGCACCACCGCCGGGTCGTCCCGCGCGGCGGGAGGCAGACCGTTGTGGTAGAGCAGCAGGGGCAGCTTATCGTTATTGGGAAACACGCCGTCATCCGTCAGGTGAATCACTTCGACCTTGCCCGTACCGACGGACGGCATCTCCTGCAAATGCCCGGTCTCACGATTCTCATCAGCAGGCTTCATAAGATCACCTCATATGTTCCTACGCGGTCCGCCTGCGCTGGTTCAGCCCAGTACCTCCCTCATCGCCTGCTTCAGATCGCCGATCGCCTTGGCACCGTCGCCGACGAAGGTCGAGCCGTGCATCGTCGCCAGCACGGGGGGCTCGAGCGCCGCCAGGCGGTCCAGCGTCGCCTCGGTGTGGCTCGCCAGCGGCAGGTAATGGGCGAAAGGCCCCTGCTGGTACTCGATCAGCATGGCCTTGAACCGACCCACCACGTCCGCCTCCGTCATCGGCTCGACGTCGCCATTTTGATGGAACAGATCCGAGCACAACAGCACTCCCGTCGTCTCGTCGAACAGCAACCCCGCATCCCACGCATGAGGCACCTGAGGCGTCTGGAGGAACCGAAAGCGATGCCTTCCCGTCGTCAGCACCTCGCCATCGGTCAGCGCCCGAGCCGGACGCAGCGCCACAACGTCGTCGACGCTGACGCTCTTGGCGACGAAGCTGCACAGCGCCGTCGCCTGCGGCGCCATCCGCTGCCACGGAGCGAGCGCGCCGCATTCGTCCGCCTCGAAGTGGCTGAACGCAATCCACCGAATCGCCGATGGATCGATCAGCGTCGCGACCGCATCGCGCACCGAGGGAAACAGTCGGTTCATCCCCGTGTGAAACAGCAGGGGTTCGTCGTCCTTGACGAGAAACTGGTTGAATTGCAGCTTCGCCGGCGCCACAAACGTCGAAATCCGGTACACATCGGGCGCAATCTCATCGATCCGCGTCATCCTTCGCTCCTTACGTTCTCCTGCCAATGCGTCACCACCGACCAGCGCTTCGACGCCTGCCGATGCAGCCATGCACGTCCACGTCGACCCGGCCGAGGAGGCCTGCCTGATCGATGGCCGGCACGGTAAACAGGCATGCGAGCTGTGCCGCTCGCGCCGATCTCGCGTCAGGCGTGACCGCGGCTCGTGCGGCGATGCAGACCAACCGCGGCGGCACCGATTGCGCTCAGCAGAAACGCGCCGGGCGCGGGCACGCACGTCACGTCCGCCGTCAGCCAGGAACGGGTCGTTGAGACATCCCCCTGGGAGGCAGACGCCGAGAGAAACAGCTCGTACTCATGCCCTGGATCCACATCGACGCAATAGGATTCGTTCACGAGTACAACCTCATCGTCCTGGCTCGTCGGTGTGGAATACGAGAAAACCGTGCCGCCGGAGGTGAGATCCGTGAGCCGATACTGGACCTGATTGCCGTCCCAGGAATACATGCCCGTGGCGCCATCGATCTCGACTTTGAGCGTATCGCAGTTCGGCCAGAAAACATAGCTCGACGCGGCGCTCGCGCTGCCGGAGAAGATCGACCCGGTAACCGACGCCGAGACCACATAGACACCCGCGGAGCTGGAAGCAACGACCACGTCGTCGTGGCCGGAGTAGCCCAGACCGAACGCGGTTCCACTGATGGGATAGGCGGCCGACTGATCGTAGGAGTCCACCTCCACCCATCCCGCCGACCCCTCGACGTGGTGCCACTCGGAAATCGGCGTTATGCCACCATAGGCAACGTTCGCCACCACGAGGATTAAACTGATACAGCGCCCCTTCATGGCCTTCTCCTTTCCTGATCCTTCAAGAAACGGACGGACTCTCGCGACGCTTGCCCATCCCGATCGACAACGCCTACGTCTCCACGCCCACGCGAGTTCTGACAACCGCATCAC
>CAZTGH010000411.1:0-4945 GCA_964612985.1 uncultured Pirellulales bacterium | reverse complement strand
ATTGACCTCAACCGTAGCAGAAGACGGCCTCAAGATCAACTGCGATCTCACACCGGAGGACTTCGACGTCCAATTGCCGCCCGGAACAAGAATCATTGGCCGACCGAACCGAATCCAACGCATAGACGAAGTCACCTCGGCAGAGCCGTAGCTCAACGGACTGTCCTTCCTTGGCCAGTGCCAGCCTGCCCCCGAGCTTGTCGAAGGGTCGCTCGACCTGCTACATGCGTCCCGCCGTGTGCGTCCGCCTGAAGGCGGGGGACTGTTCCTGGATCCTGCGCATCGCCTCGCGACCGAACGGCTTCTCCCCACAGACCGGACATTCGTAGAATCCCGGCGACACAGCACTGTACGACCGCCCTTCAAACGCGCCCCCAAGGCGCGACAGAACCTCCCTGATCTCCTCGCTCCTACACCAGCGACAGCCGCTGACTCGCAATGTCCTCACCGCCTTCTGGCGTTCAAAATGGTCAGGCCGACGATTTCTTCGCCGTCCTTGCGAAGCAGGACGTCGTCGCCGAACTCGACCGTCTCCGTCGCCCCCTGTGGCTTGCGGAAGCTCATGTACAGCACGTCCGCCTCCGGATCGTAGTCCAGGCAGACGTGTTCCGCCGGCAGCGCCAGGACTTTCGTCGCCAGCGCCACGCAGTGGTTGATGAAATCAGCCGTCTCTTTCGGGGCTATGGCCGCCATACGACCTCTCCTTATACCGTTTGTCTGAGCACAAGGCAACACCCCGACCGCGAGGAAGGCATGCAGGGGGCAGATGCCTGCAACACCGGTCAGATTTCGCACACATGCGTGCTCTCCCGCCGGGCCAGCCCGGCCCTCAGCAGCCCGTTTGGGCACGACATACACCCCCCGTGCCGCGCACAAAACACCCGCTTCTCAGCCTTGTCCCCATCCTCATCCCCGGCGTACATATCACGCCAAGTCTGCTCGACCTACGCTGCCGCATCCATCCAGCCCGAACCGCTCGAAACCAGCGCCCGCCTCACGTACCGGATCGCCCCGACGATGTACCGCCGCTCCTACTGCCCGAACCGAATATCCCGCGACCGCAGATCATCGAACGCCCCGCAAATCGCGACGATGCATCGCCCCCCCGTTATGAGCCCTTGATCCGCACCCGGATGCCGAACGAGCCGGGGACCGCCTCTTCGGAGACCACAAACAGGTACCCGCCCCCGCACCCCGAGTACATCGCGCCCGGATACCGCCCCTGATAGTATTCGAGCAGCTCCATCAGATCCACGCGCAGCGTCGGGTGCCGCACCGTACCCGGCAGAATGGCCTCCCAGCACCGCATGCACTCGTTCATCGATTCGCCCAGCCGACCGATATCCCGCGTGACAATCCCCTCGTAGCACTCCCGCCCCGACTCCCCCAGCCGCCCGATCCACGCCGGCTCCAGATTCTTCGTCTCCAGCGGGTTGTACCCGTCGGGCCGAGGCGCCACCGGCAGAACGTGCAACACCCCCTCCAGCCACGCCGCCACCGCCGCCTCGTTGTTCGATTCGATATGGGCCGGAAAGAGCCCCCCGTGCACGCCGTAGTCGTAATCCAGCCGACTCACCCCCGGATAGATCAGCCCGATCATATCCTGCGACCCCGAAGGCTCCGCCCGCCCTTCGTTCTCCGCCGCATACAGCTCGCGCACCAGCTCCGCAGGCTCCCGCTCGGGCAGCGCCCCGCCCCACAGCTCCAGCGCGATCTGCCGCGTACTGCCGCAGATCCCCGCCCGGTCCATCCACCGAAACTCAGGCTCCACCGCCACCACCACCATCGACCCAGGCGCGCGCGGATTCTCCCGCGACGCGAACGGCTGATCGATCCACCCGCCCGCCAGCGCAATCCGATAGGGCAGCTTCCCCACCACGTCCGTAATCTCTGTTCTATCTGCTGCTTTCATAACCCCATTCTACCACCCCCCGTCACCCCCGCAACCCTTCGCTCACGCCCCCAATGGCGTATGTCCAGGACACCGCCTCTCAATCCACCCGCCGCCCATGTCAGGCACTACGGGACCATGCCTGCGACGTCGGTAACGTCGGGTCGGTCTGCTTCGTTCATGTTCCGATCGTACGGACGTGACATCGGCATGGACTCGCTCACCCGCGGTCAACTGACCGTGGGTTTGCCCGCCTTGCGATCGTAGTACTGTTGTTCGATCCAAGCGTACGTCGCGCGGAGCCCGTCTTCCAGCGGCGTGCTGGGCGCCCAGCCGAGCACCTGCCGGATGAACGTATTGTCGCTGTTCCTTCCCGCTACCCCTTTCGGCGCGTTCAGATCATGGACGTGCTTGAGCGTCACCCCCCCGATCTTCTCCGCCAGAAGCATCAGCTCCTCGATCGAGATCAACTGGTCCGACCCCAGGTTGATCGGCGTCGCGATCAGTTCGGCGCAGTGCATGATCAGGTCGATCCCCACCACGCAGTCGTCGATGTACATGAAACTCCGCGTCTGCCTTCCGTCCCCCCAGATCACCACCTCGTCGGTCCCCTGGTCCTTGCACTCGATCACCTTCCGACACAGCGCCGCCGGCGCCTTCTCCCGCCCCCCATCGAACGTTCCGAAAGCGCCGTAAACGTTGTGGAAGCGGGCGATGTGGGTTTCGAAGTTTCGTTCGGCCCAGTATTCCTGGCAGAACATTTCGGAGATGAGTTTTTCCCAGCCGTAGCCTCGTTCGGCCATGGCCGGGTAGGCGTCGGATTCCTTGAGGGCCCGGACGTTGGGGTCCTTCTGGAGATCGGTGTTGTAGACGCAGGCGGAGGAGGAGAAGAAGTAGCGTTTCGCGCCGGCGCGCCAGGCGGCCTCGATCATGTGGGTGTTGATCAGGATGCTGCGGAGGCATTCGATGCGGAAGCGTTCGATGAAGCCCATACCGCCCATGTCGGCGGCGAGGTTGTAGACCTCGACGGCGTCCTGGCAGGCGCGTTCGCAGTTGTCGGGGTCGCTGAGGTCCAGGCAGAGGCACTCGACGCCGGGGGTGCGCTGGTACCACTGGGGCAGGGGCTTCTTGTCGATGGCACGGATGCGGGTGAAGCCCTGGTCGTGGAAGTAGCGCACGAGGGCGCCGGCGATGAAGCCTCCGGCGCCGCCGACCACGATGAGATCGTCCTTGTTGAGTACCGATGCCGCTGTCGGGTTGTCTTTGCCTGCCATCTTGTCTTTCCTTTCCTGGTGGGGCGATGGTCCGTTCGTTGCGTCTTGTGCAGCTATCACGGGCGTCGCGTTGCCGGCTCTCGGCGCAGTGTCGCTCCTGAGTCCGCCAGCGGCGGCGCCGCGATTGTGGGGCAGAACATCAACGCATCGCGTGCATCGCTCATAGCTGGCATCTGTATCATCGCAGAAGTCCACGCATCTGTTATGTCCTGCTGCCTCTTCGCTCGTCAGACCTACGTTCTCAGGAGTTCGACAGCGGCGGGTCCGCCACGGTCGGATAGAGCACCAACACGTCAGGGGAGGCCCCCATACGTATCATTCCAATCGACGGTTATGTGGTCTTGCCTAACTGTCCCTCCAACCTATGTCCTTACGAGCCCGGCGAAGGACCGTGAATGGCGGTCCGTCGGGAGCGGGCGCTGCCGAGGGTCTGGCGAGTTCGTCCGGCGATGCCCTGGGCGAACTTTGCGTCTGGCACTCAGAGATCTCAGTGGCTCGGGAATGGTATACCCAAACGTCTGCACATACGCTCCTTGCGGGTACAGGACGACCGCGCGGCGCCGGCATGCTCCGGTTCCGACAGCGGGTCCGTGAGGGCCGGCGGTGCCACGACGGGGTGTAGCGTCTTACGACGCCACTACGAACGGGCTCCTTGCGTGCCTGTACCAAATTGACTTCTCAGGTGTTTCGTCGGGTAGTATAATACGGGTTGTGTCACGTGCAAATGTCAAATCTTGTCCATTGCATGATGATTCTTGACTGAGAGCCATGGGCCAGGAGATTCGAGACACGGGGAGCGTGCCGACGTTCTTCTCGCAGCAGGTGCTGGAGGCGGATCGGTTCTATCTGGACGCGCTAGGCAGCGCGGGCGAGCCTCTGGCGGTGGTGTGTGGCGGTCGGGAGCACTGCGGGGCGGACTACCGGATCGACCGGCGGGATTTTCCGTTCCATTCGATCGAGTTCGTGGCGCGGGGGCGGGGCACGCTGGCACTGACGGGGCGGACGGTGGGGCTGTTGCCGGGCAGCGTGTTCACTTATGGGCCGGGGGTCGGTCACGTGATTACGACCGATACAGCCGATCCGCTGGTGAAATATTTTGTCGACTTCACGGGGTCGTCGGCGGGCCAGGCGCTGGCCAACCACAATCTGGGGCCGGGGACGGCGATTCGGGTGGGGGCGCCCGATGCGGTCCTGCGGGTGTTTGACGATCTGATCGCCAACGGCTCGGCGGGGACCCGGCAGAGTCCGGCGATCTGCGCCAAGCTGATGGAGCTGCTGATCCTCAAGATTGCCGAGGGCGGGCTGGTCGAGGATTCGTATCGTACGGCGGCGTTTTCGACGTATCAGAGCTGTCGGGCGTTTATCCGCGATCACTTTGCCCGGCTGCGGACGCTGGAGGAGATCGGCAGGGCGTGTCACGTGGATGAGGCGTATCTGTGCCGGCTGTTCCAGCGGTTCGACAGCCAGAGTCCGTATCAGTATCTGACGCAGCTCAAGATGGCGGAGGCCGCAAGGCTGCTGCAGCGGAGCGACAAGCTCGTCAAGCAGGTGGCGTTCGAACTGGGGTATGGCGATCCGTTTCATTTCTCGCGGGCGTTCAAGAAGGTGTTCGGGCTTTCGCCGGCGGCGTTCCGCAGGCTGCGATAAACGGGAGCGACAGGTGATAAGTGACAGGTGACAAGTGATAGGT
The DNA here is from genome assembly GCA_964612985.1 of uncultured Pirellulales bacterium. GTDB lineage: Bacteria > Planctomycetota > Phycisphaerae > Sedimentisphaerales > Anaerobacaceae > Anaerobaca. The sequence continues at coordinate 90 of CAZTGH010000411.1, read as the reverse complement.
GGGGGGCTGTAGGCCGGAGACTGGAGGCTGGAAGCGATAAGCGATGCGTGAGAAGTGACAAGCAGTAAGGGGAAAGCGGGAGGCGTGGGG
>CAZTGH010000410.1:927-4992 GCA_964612985.1 uncultured Pirellulales bacterium | reverse complement strand
GCAGCGACATCGGACCCCAGCGCCGGGATTGCCGCTGTGGGCGGGCGCCGCCCTCCTCGTCTCGGCCGCCGGAGCGCTGCTGGTGCTCGGGCTGCTGGCTGTCTCGATCATGGAGCGGCGGTGGGAAGCGCAGCGGCCGATCCTTGTCGCCACCCCCCTGCCCGAGTGGGAGCCGGACAATGCCGTCTGGGGACAGAACTATCCGCTGCAATACGAATCGTACATGCGAACGCGGATCACCGACACGCGGACCGAATACGGCGGGGCCATTCCTCGAGATTACCTCGAAATCGATCCGCTGCAGGTCGTGCTTTTCGCCGGTTACGGGTTCAGCAAGGAGTATCTCCAGGCACGAGGACATTACTGGTCTGTGGTGGATGCCAACGCCACCGCCCGCCTGATCCGCCCCTTCAACGCCGGGACCTGCTGGACCTGCAAGAGCACGGACGTCCCCCGCCTGATGGACCAGATGGGCATCAAGGAATTCTACGCGGCAAACTTCCACGATCTCAAAGACGAAATATCGCACCCCATCGGTTGCCAGGACTGCCACGATCCGAACACGCTGCGCCTGCGGATCACCCGCCCTGCCCTCTTGGAAGCGTTCCAGGCGATGGGGCGCGACATCAACGAAGCGACCCACCAGGAGATGCGATCTCTCGTATGTGCCCAATGCCATGTCGAGTATTACTTCCGGACGGACGAATCGGAGGGGATGAAGAACTACCTGGTGTTTCCGTGGGCGAAGGGCACGACGGTGGACGAGATGCTGGCGTACTACGACGGCCTGGAATTTACCGATTACGTCCACGCGATTTCGGGCACGCCGATCGTCAAGGCCCAGCATCCGGACTACGAACTGTACCTGACGGGCGTCCATTCCTTTCGCGGTGTCTCCTGCGCCGACTGCCACATGCCCTATCGCACGGAAGGCGGCGTCAAGTTCACCGATCACCACGTGCAGAGTCCGCTGCTGAACATCGCCAACAGTTGCGCTGTCTGCCATCGCTGGAGCGAAGAGGACATCGAAATGCGCGTCACGAGCATCCAGGACAAGGTCAGCGCGATCATGTTACAGGCCGAGGAGGCGCTGGTACATGCGCATTTCGATGTGGCCGCGGCCGCCCAGGCGGGCGTCAGCGACGACGACCTGCGCGAGACGAGAATGAAGCTGCGCCGCGCGCAGTTCCGCTGGGACTATGTCTCTTCCAACAACGGTATGGGCTTCCATTCGCCCCAGGAGTCGACCCGCATCCTGGGCGAAGCGGCCAACCTGGCCCAGCAGGCCCGGCTCGAAGCCACGCGTCTGCTGGCCCGCCAAGGCGTAACCGCGCCGCCGCAGTATCCGGATGTTTCGACGCGCGAGAAGGCGCAACAACTGGTGCAGGCCTATGTCGAGGGCAACGGACCACGATTGTTACCGTGAGCCCGACCTCAGGCTCCAGCAGGCAGTATGGCGGCGAGCAGACCCCGGTTTCGCCGCATCGAACGGCTTGGCGAGAAATTTCGCGTTTTTTTCTTTTTCCTGTTGCACCTTCGCCTAAGTAAGACTATATTCGTCCTAGATAGACCAGTGGCCCGTGTGAGGCCGCCTTATGACGACCGAGCTAGGTGAGAGCGAATGGACATCCTGAGAAGAAATACGGATTACGCCCTGCGTCTGGTGGTGAATCTGGCGCACCGGTACGGCGACGCAGCCGTATCTACCCGTGTGCTGTCGGAAGAAGAAGGCGTGTCGTACCAACTGGCCTGCAAACTGATGCAGAAGCTGCACAGTGCAGGACTGGTGGAAAGCGACATGGGCCCCAAGGGCGGGTTCCGGCTCGGTCGCTCGCCACAGGAGGTGGCGCTGCGGGAGGTGATCGAAACGATCCAGGGGCCGCTCAGGCTCAACCGCTGTCTGCTCGGCGACGGCGTCTGCGAGCGACAGGAAAGCTGTCCGATTCGGGTCCGCATGGAAGAGCTTCAGGAGCAGATGGATCAGTATCTCGGTGGCGTAACGCTGAGCGAACTGGCAGAGAATCGAAAGCCGGCGGCCAAAACCGCCCAACGCCGAGGGAGGCGAACATGACCGAACGAACGAAGCAGACGGTGCTGTTGGACGCGTGTCTGGGCAAGGCAGAATCTTTGGCAGCGCTCACCGGCTATGCCGAGGATTCGATCGTGAGCAAGACCATCCTGGATAAGAGCAGCGGGACGATCACGTTGTTCGCCTTCGACCAGGGCCAGAAGCTCAGCGAGCATACCTCGCCCTACGACGCCGTCGTGCAGGTCGTGGATGGCCAGGGGCACCTGGTGATCGGAGGCGAAGGGGTCGACGTCAGGACGGGCGAACTGGTAATCATGCCCGCCAACGTGCCCCACTCCGTGGTGGCCGCCCAACGCTTCAAAATGCTGTTGATCATGATCCGCTAGACCAAACGAGAAGGAGAAGACTACCCATGCAGACGATCGACGCCAAAGCGGCACCGACGATTCCGAATCCGCACCAGGTCGCGGTGAGCAAGCTGCACGACAGCGAGCACGCCCAGGCCATGCACATCACGCTGAAACCGGGCGAATCGCTCAAGAAGCACATCACGCCCGTGGACGTGTTCTTCTACGTGCTCCAGGGGCGGGGCGTGGTCGAGATCGGCGACGAACGGCAGGAGGTCGGGCCCGACACGCTGATCGATAGCCCGGCTCGGATTCCCCACACCTGGCATAACGAAAGCGACGAAGTCCTGCGGGTGCTGGTGGTCAAGACGCCACGCCCGACCGAAACCACCCGGTTGCTGTAGACCCCTCTCCCGCGGGGACGGCAACCCGACCGATACCAACCAGTAGGCCAATGTACATATCAGTAAAAGGAGATCGAGTATGTTCTGTTATCAGTGCGAGCAAACGGCGAAGGGCACGGGATGTACAACGATGGGAGTCTGCGGGAAGAACCCGGAGACGGCGGCGCTGCAGGATTTGCTGGTGTACGCCACGAAGGACATCGCGCGGTACGCGTCGCGGGCGCATCGGCTGGGCGCGAGGGAGCGGACGGTGGACGTGTTCATGATCAAGGCGCTGTTCAGCACGGTGACGAACGTGAACTTCGATCTCCGCTGGTTCGGGGCGTTCCTCCAGGAAGCGGCGACGATCAAGAGCAAGGCGCAGGCGCTGTACGGGAAGGCGGCGCAGCAGGCCGGCCAGACACCCGAGAGCTTCTCCTGCCCGGTGCGATGGTGGGAAGGCACCGAGGACATTGAAGGTCAGCTCGCCAAGGCACAGGAAGTCTCGATCACGAAGTGGATCGACAAGCTCGGAGGCACGGCCGCCGGCGTGCAGGAACTGATCGTCTATGGTCTCAAGGGCGCCGCCGCCTACGTGGACCACGCCGAGATCCTCGGCAAGGACGACCCGCAGCTCTATGCCGACTTCCACGAGATGCTCGACTACCTGACCACCGGACCGACCGACGTCAATGAACTACTCGGCAAGGCCCTCAAGACGGGCGAGATCAACCTTCGGGCGATGGAACTGCTCGATGCCGCCAACACCGACGCCTACGGGCACCCCGAGCCCACCCAGGTGCGCATCACCCCGGTCAAGGGCAAGTGCATCCTGGTTTCGGGCCACGACCTGCGCGACCTCGACGAGCTGCTCCAGCAGACCGAGGGCACCGGGATCAACGTGTACACGCATGGCGAGATGCTGCCCTGCAACGCCTACCCGGGCCTGAAGAAGTACAAGCACCTGGCGGGCAACTACGGCGGCGCCTGGCAGCGGCAGCGGACCGAGTTCGACGAGTTCCCCGGCCCGATCGTCATGACGACGAACTGCCTGATGCCGCCGAAGGACAGCTACAAGGACCGCGTGTTCACGCTGGGTCTGGTGGGCTGGCCGGACGTCAAGCACATCGACGACCGCAACTTCGCGCCGGTGATCGAATTGGCCCTGGCCCAGCCGGGCTTTACCGCCGACGCCCCGGCCAAGCACATCACCGTTGGCTTCGGACGCAACGCCGTGATGCAGGCGGCCGGCAAGGTGATCGACCTGGTCAAGGACGGAAAAATCCGCCACTTCTACCTGATCGGC
>CAZTGH010000410.1:0-917 GCA_964612985.1 uncultured Pirellulales bacterium | reverse complement strand
CAACTACTACACCGAGTTCGCCGAGCAGGTGCCCGACGACTGCGTGATCATGACGCTGGCCTGCGGCAAGTACCGATTTAACAAGCTCGAATTCGGGGACATCGAGGGCCTGCCCCGCCTGCTGGACGTCGGGCAGTGCAACGACTCGTATTCGGCGGTGAAGATCGCGCTGGCGCTGGCGGACGCCTTCGACTGCGCCGTCAACGACCTGCCGCTGTCGCTGATTCTCTCGTGGTTCGAGCAGAAGGCAGTGGCGATTCTGCTGACCCTCCTGCACCTGGGCGTCAAAGACATCCGTCTGGGACCGACCCTGCCGGCCTTCATCACGCCGGACGTGCTGAACGTGCTCGTCGAGAAGTTCGACATCAAGCCGATCGGCGAAGTGAAAGACGATATCGCCGCCACCCTCGCACGCTAGGCGCGAGGCGGTGGCAGGCATAACGATACCTGCGCTCCACCCGTGTAAGCCTGGGTGGAGCGCAGCCGAAGAATCCGCCATCGATCAAACCGGGTTCTTCCTCGGAGACTCTTATGGCAGTACGAAATATAGTCAAGATCGACGAAGAAAAATGCGACGGCTGCGGCCAGTGCGTCACCGCCTGCGCCGAAGGCGCCATCAAGATCATCAACGGCAAGGCCAAACTGGTCAGCGAAACCTACTGCGATGGGCTCGGCGCCTGTCTGGGGCACTGCCCGCAGGACGCGATCACGATCGAACAGCGGGAAGCCGCCGAGTTCGACGAAGAGGCGACCAACGAGTACCTGGCCCGAGAGAAGAAGAAATCCGATGTGGGGTTCACCTGTCCGGGCCTGGCGTTGCAGCAGTTCGACGTCGCCAAGCCCAAGGGCGCGAGCGATGCGGAGGACGTTGCGCCCGCTGCCTCGCAACTGGGGCACTGGCCCGTGCAGTTGAAGCT
>CAZTGH010000409.1:0-5045 GCA_964612985.1 uncultured Pirellulales bacterium | reverse complement strand
TTCATGATAGGATTCGCAGAGATTGCCTCTTCCGACGGCAGGCCCGCCGCGATCCGGAGAAAACGCTAGTTCGTGACCATCTCCGCACGCCACTCGGCCTTGCGATTGTGATTGGCCGCCAGACTCTCCTGATCGGCGCTGTCGATCACTCCATCCATGTTGATGTCACCGATCACATAAGCATCGGGCGACGTCAGTCCGAGTTCGCGATTGGCCAGGAAAATCCGGACGTCCGCCTCATCGACGATCCCGTCGGCATTCAAATCGTGCCACAGAATGCTGTCCGCCGCCGGCTTGTCCCCCACCCTCCAGGCCAGTCCATACCGCTCGAACGGATGGGCCATCTCCATGTCGGCATCTGCAAACGAAACCACGATCTCGTACACGCGGTACTCCGGCAGCATCTGCACGTGAATGTGTTCGACGTTGTCGACCTTGCTGTCGCAGACATCGAGCAGCGAATCATTGCTGGAATCTTCCGGATCGATCGCCCAGACTTCGATGCGCAGGTCACTGTCGGTGCCTGGTACGCGGTCGAACGGAAACGATTCGCTGTAGTGCCGATTCCACACCAGTGTGGCCGTAAGCATCTTGCCCGCCGACTCATCGACCGTGAAGCGGTAGATCTGCGGCAGGTTCTGAGCCCGTTCAAGCTGGTTCAAGTCCCATCCCATCGCCGCCACCGTCCCCGGCTGGACCCGCCCCGCCGTCAGCAACCGATAGGCGCCCACCGCGTTGACCATCCCGGCGCCCTGGACGAAATCCAGCGGCTCTTCGCGGTCATCCTCGGTGGTCAGCCGACCCTTGTGCCAGAACGGCAGTTTCGTGGCTGAACTCATCAGGATTGCCTTGATCGCACAGTTACCGCCGTCCGCTGAGATCGCCGGACGAAGACTTTGGTCCGCCTTGGCCGCCTGAACCAGCAGCCCCACCACACCCGCCGTTACCGGAGTAGCATAGCTCGACCAGTCGCCCGACATCGCATAACTTCGATCGTCGGTCGCACCGGCCACCACGCAGTTGCCCGGCGCCACCAGGTCCGGCTTGCATCGCCCGTCTTCCGTCGGCCCCAGCGTCGATTGCTCCGGATACGCCAGCGCGAAGTGCATCAGGTCGGTCACCGGGTCGCCCGTCTTTACCGAGCTGACCACGCCGACACCGATCGCGTTCGAGCCCGCTCCCGGATACAGCGGCGGGTCGGACGCGTTGGTCCCATTGCCGACGCTCGCGACAACCGGCAGCCCCGCATGCTCGGCCAACGACTCGATGCCCCGCGTCCACCAGTTCTCGAACTGAAAACCGAAGCTGGCAGTGATCACGTCGACCGCCGGAGCGGTCTGCGTGAAGAGGTGCTGCTCGCCGAAGTAGAAGTACTCGTACACGTGCCCCTCCGCCGCCGGCACCACACCCTGGTAGAAGAACGGCCCCAGGAACGGCGTCGACGCCTCGGCATCCTCTCCGAATAAAATCGAGCAGATCGCCGTCGAATGCGACGATACCCCCGGCGCCATCAGGCCTTTGTCGTACGAACGCACCTTCGCGGTCTGGAAGCAGGCATGCTTGAGGTTTGGCTGATAGTCGTTCTGAGGCTCGCCGTCCTGATACGTCACGCTGCGGCACAGGACCCCGAAACGCACCCCCTCGCCCGTCAGAGCCGGATCGAGCTGGCGAAGGGCGTAGATCCCGACGTAGTCGAGACCTTGTGGTTGCAACAGCGACGGATCCTGGGCCATCGCCGCCTCGGTGCCGGTCAAGACCGTCACCAGCAGGCCAACGACCCATAATCTTCGAACCAGGATGGCTGCTCTTTCCACTGTCTTTCGCATCGTGAAACCTATGACGGGATCGGAACCGCTCTCCGGCACGCCATCACACCCCCAACGCTCAACTTCCCTTACGCGTGGCTCAGCCCTCCGTGCGACTGGGCTCATGATAGCAAAACCCGGCCCCGATTTCAAGCAAATTCCAGCTTCACCCCGCAGTATACCCCCGCTGCCAATGCTGGGAAGCAGATTTCAAAAACTCTTGTTCGTGCCCTCTTGCGTACCGGCCGCACCGGTGGTATAGTCGCCGCAACAACCGTGTGGAACCGGATTTAGACTGGACCGCTGCTATGAAGGTAATCCTGAACGCCGAGCAGATCGAGACGACCCTCCGCAAGCTGACCGAGGAAATCGCCGATCAGATCCCGGGCACGGAAAACCCCGTGATTATCGGAGTTCGCAGTCGAGGCGAGATCCTCGCCCAGCGCCTCGCCGCCCGTCTTTCCGACCGCCTCGCCACCTCCATCCCCTGCGGCACCCTCGATATCACCCTCTACCGCGACGATCTCAACGCACCCCACAGCACCGGTCAACCGGTGGTGCGAACCACGGAAATCGGCTTCAACATCGACGACAAGACCGTCATCCTGATCGATGACGTCCTCCATACCGGACGCTCCGTCCGCGCCGCCCTCTCGGCCCTCATCGACCTGGGCCGACCCAAGGCCATTCGCCTGGCGGTCCTCGTGGAGCGAGCCGGAAGGGAATTTCCCATTCAGGCCGATTATGTCGGCTATGAGGCCCAGGTCCAACCGGGACAGGCCGTCCAGGTCAGCCTGATCGAATCGGACGGAAAAGACGAGGTGGTAGTCGAGTAGGGACCATGAACCGCATCCTTAACATCGTGGAGCGACACACTCACCATGGCGCCAGCAGACGGCACAACCCAACGATGGCAATGATGAAAAAAGGCAAGCAGTTCAGGTGGCACCGCAAGCACCTCATCGGGCTGCGGGACCTCAGCGCCGACGAAATCATTCACATCTTCGAAACCGCCCAGGGCTTCGAGCAGATCAGTACGCGCTCGGTCAAGAAGGCCCCGCCCCTCCGCGGCAAGGTCGTGGTCAACCTCTTCTTCGAGGACAGCACCCGCACGCGCACCAGCTTTGCCTTGGCCGCCGGCCGCCTCAGCGCCGACGTCATCGAATTCACCAAGAAGAGCAGCGCCGTCAGCAAGGGCGAAACCCTGCTCGACACCGCACGCAACCTCGAAGCGATGGGCGTCGATATCGTCGTCATCCGACACAACGCCGCCGGCGCGCCCAAGCTGCTCAGCAAGAACATCGACGCCTGCGTCGTCAATGCCGGCGACGGCTTCTGCGAGCACCCCACCCAGGCCCTGCTCGACGTCTACACCATCCGCCAGATGAGAGGTTCCCTCGAAGGCCTCAAGATCGCCATCGTCGGCGACATCGCCCATTCCCGCGTCGCCCGCAGCGACATGTGGGCCTTGACCAAGCTCGGCGCCGAAGTCACGCTGGTCGGCCCGCCCACGCTGATCCCGCCCGACGCCGGACGCCTGCCCGTCAACATCAGCTACTCGCTCGATGAGGTCATCGAAAAGGTCGACGTGGTCAACATGCTTCGTATCCAGTTCGAACGCCTTGGAGGCAATCCCTTCCCCTCCATCCGTGAATATTCGCGCTACTTCGGCCTCACCGTCGACCGCATGAAACGAGCCAAACCCGACATCCTGGTCATGCACCCCGGCCCGATCAATCGCGGACTCGAGATGGAAAGTGAAGTCGCCGACGGACAGAACAGCGTCATCCTTCGCCAGGTCACCAATGGCCTCGCCATCCGCATGGCCGTCCTGTTCCTCGTCAACCAGGCCGCCGCCCAGACGCCCGCTTGAGAGAGGTATGCTCGCATTAGCGAGATGCCTGTCTCTGCTCCACCCGCCTTCAAGGAAATCGGAAAAACCGATTTCCTTGAAGAAGAACAGGCCTACTGTCCATTTCTGCAAAAGTCCACTCACCCGTTATGCGCTCCTGCGTATTCGCCCGCGGGACCTATGTTCTTCGGAGCGAAGTCGCGTAGGGCAGTGGAGGAATCGGGCACCTACAACCGACCGCAGGTGATCGTCAGGTCTTTCAGCCGCTTCGCTAGTCGCCCGTTCAGTTGCCCGTCCCGCATCCGCCAGAACCAGTTGCCCGTCGACTTGGCCGGATAATTCATCCGCGCCGCCGCCCCCAGCGACAGCACGTCCTGCATCGGGAGGATCACCAGACGCGCCACCGACGACATCGCCACCCGCATCAGGTCCCACGAGATGTCCTTGGCCGCCGACTGGTGCCCCAGGTATTCGTAAATCCGCTTGCGCGCCGATCCCTTCATCTCGTTCTCGAACCACCCCCGCGTCGTGTTGTTGTCGTGCGTCCCCGTGTAGACGATCGCATTCGGAACATGGTGGTGCGGCATATGAATGTTCCGCTTCGGGTCCCCGCTGAACGCAAATTGCAGCACCCGCATGCACGGAAACTGATACTTCGTCACCGCCTCCCGCACGTCGGCCGTGATGTGCCCCAGGTCCTCCGCAAAAATCGCCGCAAACGGGATCTGCCGAAACAGCGTCGTAAAGAAACTCTCGCTCGGCGCCTTGACCCACTTGCCGTGCATCGCATTCTTGTGCCCGGCCGGCACCTCCCAGTAGCCTACCAGTCCGCGGAAATGATCGATGCGGACCAGATCGAACAGCAGCAAGTTGTGCTTGATCCGCTGCATCCACCACGCAAAGCCCGTCTGCTCGCAGTACTCCCAATCGTACACCGGATTGCCCCACAGTTGCCCGGTCTTGCTGAAATAATCGGGTGGCACCCCCGCGATGAATTTCGGCTTCTTGTCCCGCCGCAGCTTGAACACCTCTGGATTCGACCAGACGTCGGCACTGTCGTACGCCACATAGATCGGCACGTCCCCGATCACCTGGATCCCCTGCTCGTGACAGTAGCGCTGCAAGTCGAGATACTGCCGATAGAAAACGAATTGCAGGAAGCGTTCCCGCTCGATCGCATCCGCCAGTTCGCTCTTGACCTCGCCCAGCGCCTTGGCCTTGCGGTCCCTCAGCCCCGCCGGCCAGTCGCACCAGAGCCGACCTTTCAGATGCCGCCGCACCGCCACGAACGTCGCAAAGGGGTCCAGCCACGCCTGATGCTCGGCGCGAAAGGGTTCGTACTCGACCGGCTCCGCACCTATCAGCCGATCACATTTGTCGCTACCTGT
>CAZTGH010000408.1:0-5062 GCA_964612985.1 uncultured Pirellulales bacterium | reverse complement strand
CGACACAGGCGAGCATGCGATCCGCCCGGTTGCCGTTGCTGTCGTTGCCTCCGTTACCGCCGACACCACCCCAACCACTCACGTCACCTCGGGGAGGAATATAATCGGCGGTCGCCAGCGCAGCGCCCGTTCGCCCGTTGAAGATCGTGAAGAACTCCGGACCGTCCAGGACCTTGCCGTCCTGGTTGACCCAGTCCGCGTCGGCATCGCCAATCACCTTGCCCGTTCCATCGGTGGTGCCGTCGGCTGTCTTGCAGGCCACTTCCGCACATCCGTCGCCGTCGAGGTCGTAGACCATGAACTGGGTATAGTGAGCCCCCTCGCGGATATTCCTGCCGAGGTTGATCCGCCAGAGGAAGGTACCATCCAGGCGATACGCTTCGAGGATGGGCGGATCGGTCGTGCCCCGCGAGGCATTATCCCTGCTCCGACCCGCCTGGTGCAGCACGATTTCATAGGCGCCGTCGCCGTCGAGGTCGCCGACAGACGCGTCGTTGGGCCGGTATCCTTCCGGCGTCTGAAGCGGAATCGTCAGATAGTTCCGCTCCCACACCGTCGCAGGAGAGGACGGGGCGCTCTCGGCGCCATCGATGACGGCGCGAACCGTGTAGGTCGTGTCGCTCGTTCCAGGGTCGTCAACGAAATTGGTCGAGTCCACAATCGGCTCGGCATTGACTCGCGAACCATTGCGATAGACGTTGAACGCGATGGATTCCGGCTCGGTGCCCAGCATCCGCCATCCGATGTAGATCTTGCCGTCCGCCATCGGGACGGCGACCACACCCCGGTCCAGCCACTCCATCTGCCGCCGGCCATGGACACCCGCCACCGCCAGCGTCAGCAAGACGAGCGATATCCGTGCGGTCGTACGAGTCAGTCCTGTCATCATGATGTCTTTCCTGCTCCTCCGCTCGCTGCCAGGCAAGACCTCCTGCAGGCCTCCGTTGCACGCATCCGTTCCACGACGAGGTAGTCGTAGGAGGACCAGTCGGAAGGCCATTGCGGGTCCAGCTCCTGCAACGACGACTTGTGTTCGGAGACCGTGCCAGCCAAGGCAATCGTGATGGGGGCCTCCAGGGCCAGACCCGTACTGCTGACAAGAACCGTCAGCACCATTGCCAGGCGATACAGGCGTATTCTCATCGTACACTCCATTCTTGCGCGGGCAGCCGTAGGGGCCTGCACCTGTGGGTTGTCAGCGGGCGGCGCGGAGATGTGCCTGCCCCTCTTCGAGTCCGACCGAACGAGCGGTGACACGAATCGGCCCATCCCGACCTTCCATCGTGCGAAGAATCAGCATGGCCTTGCCGTGAAACAGCGCATGACTTTCGTCCTGGAACGGTTCCAGCAAGAGCGGATTGCCGTTGCCGATGCCGGCGATCTCGGCGGCCCCTTCAATTTCGAATTTCACGACGTTGTCCGCCAGCGGGCAGAGCGTGCCTTCCTCGTCCAGCGCCTCGACCAATACGTATGCCAGGTCCTCTCCGCTGGCCGACAACTGCGTCCGATCGGGCGTCAGGCGAATGGTGGCCGGCTCGCCCGCGGTGCGCATGGTTGCCTCGCCGATCCGCTTGCCTGCCTTGTAGGCCACCGCCTTCAATTCCCCTGGCTCATACGTCACATCGTTCCAGCGCAGCCGGTATGAATAGGTCACGTCGTAGTAATCCGACTCGACCGGTTCGGGATAGACGCTGAACTCGGCAATGCTCGCCCAGGCATTCTCGCGCATCTGCTGGAACACGATACGCACGTAGCGCCCCTGCGCTTCAGTGCTGTGAAAAATCCGCTTGGGACCGCCCCACCGAGGTTGTCGGCTGGTGGGCTTGCTGACGATGGTCCGCCAGGTACTGCCATCGGATGAAGTCTGAATCTCGTAGCCGTACAGTTTCTCTTCACGTTCGAACTCGATCGCCAGGTAGCCGATCGGCCGCGTTTGGCCCAGGTCGACCTGAAGCCACTGATCGGCGTTGCCGCTGCTCGCGCACCACCGCGTGGAGCGGTCGCCATCGGTGGCATCCACCGCCGGGTGACCCGTCTCGCTGGAACTGACCGTCACGTCCTGGCCCTTCGCGAAATTCGCAGGCCGCTTGGGAACAACGCCCTTCTCCCGACGGCCCAGCGACTTGCCGTTGAGAAACAGCTCCGCCGAATCGCCGTTGGTGTAGACGAACACCGGCACGTTCTGACCGACGCGGTCGGGCCAGTTCCAATGAGGCAGAAGGTGCACCGTCGTCTCCTCAGGCCGCCAGTGGCTCCGGTAAAGATAGAAGCGGTCCTTCGGAATGCCGCACAGATCGACGATGCCGAAGTACGAGCTCCGAGCCTCCTGGCTGAACGGCGTCGGCTCGCCGATATAATCGAACCCCGTCCAGACGAACTCACCGGCCACGAAGCGGTCGTCCACCATCAGCTTGAACTCCGCGTCGGGGATGTCCGACCAGGCCGCCGCGTTCAGATCGTACGAACAGACCTGCAATTCCTCATCGGCATAATCCGTCTTGGTGGTCGGCAGCGGAAAATCATAGAACCCGCGCGTGCTCAGCGTCGACGCCGATTCGCTGTAGAGGATCGGTTTGTCGGGGTACTTCTCGCGGTAATTCGCATAGCGCCGCGCGTAGTTCCACCCGGTCAGGTCCAGCGCGTCCAAATTGGGTTCGAAGACCATGCCCGGGATGTGGCACCCCATCCCTACCGGGCGGGTCGGATCGTACCTGCGGACGACCTCACTCATGAACTCGACCCGCTCGGGTGTCACGCCTTCGCCACCGGCGCCGATCTCATTGCCGATCGACCAGAGCACCACGCTGGGGCTGTTGCGATCGCGCATCACCAGGTGGCGAAGCTGCCGCTCGGCAAACTCTTTCAGCGGAGGCTCGCCCCGCTGCCGCCCCGCGGTATGATCCCACTTGTCGAACGCCTCGTCCCAAACCACGATCCCCATGCGGTCGCACAGTTCGATCACCTCAGCCGCCGGCGGGTTGTGACTGGTCCGCAGCGCGTTGACGCCCATCTCTTTCATGATCTCGAGCTGCCGCTCCATCGCCCGCCGATAGAAGGCGGCGCCCAGCGGCCCGTGATCGTGGTGCAGGTTCACCCCATAGAGCTGCACCCGGCGCCCGTTGAGATGAAACCCGTCGTCGGCCGTGAACTCGAATGTACGAATGCCGAACAAGGTCTCGGTCTCATCGACCACCTTGCCGTTCGCACGGACCACCGTCCTGGCCTTGTACAGGTTCGGATGGGTAACATCCCACCGCTGCGGTTCTTCGATCTCGAACGATTGATCCACCTCACAGGAACCGCCCGCCGGGGCAGCGCCCCTCTTCTGCCCTTTCGTCACCACCTTGCCTTTCGGATCGAACACGGTGATCTCCACCGTCACTTCCGCATCGGCATCCAGATAATTGTCGATCGTCGAACGGACGCGCACCGTCGCCGCATCGTCTGCAACCTGAGGCGTCGTCACGTAGGTCCCCCAGTGCGCCACGTGCACCGGATCGCAGATCGTCATCGTCACCGGACGGTAGATCCCCGCGCCGGGATACCAGCGCGTGCCCCAGCGCCGCGTATCCGCCTGAACGACGATCACGTTGTCCTGACCGAACTTCAGGTATGGAGTGGCGTCAACGCGAAAGGCCATGTACCCGTAATCCCATTCGCCCGCCAGTTGGCCGTTGACAAATACCTTCGGAAAGGCCATCACGCCATCGAAATCGAAGTACACGCGTCGCCCCCGATCGGCCTCATCGAGCTGGAATGTCCTGCGATACCAGCCTACCCCTCGCCAGGGCAGCTTGCCGGCATAGCCGTTCTCCTGCGGATCGAACGGCCCGGAGATCGCCCAGTCGTGCGGCACGCGCACCGCCTGCCAGCCGGAATCGTCGAACTCCGCCTGGACGACATCTTCCCGCTGCTCACCTTTGGCAAATCGCCAGTCGGCATGGAAACGCTCGGTCCGCCTCGTCCCGGCGTCGCAGACCGCCGTTCGTAGTGTGCCCGTAAGGGCATACACACCGAGAACCACTGTAAGAATTCGAAGGTAGCGTCTTATCCCGATGCCATCGAGACCACTACAAACATGCACATGTCGCATGGTCATGCTCTCCTTCTTCATAGTAGACTTCTGCAGAAATGGACAGCAGGCCTACTGTCCATTTTTGCATAGGTCCACTTCATATTGAGGGATTGTCCTGCACAGAGGATATCGGGTGCCCTCTCCTCGATCAAGGCATGCGCCGCAGCCCCTCCCAGCGAACGTTCCAGGTGCCGTCGCTCGGAAAGCCGGGCGAAGGCCGATCGGGACCGCCCTCCCAGCCCGCCGCCATCATCGCCACTGCCGCCAGCAGCCCGCCATTGCCCGGCAGATATACCGGAAGCCGGGCCGACTGGTAGTTGTGCCCGTTGGCCAGGTAGCGGTTCTTCTGCGCATCGGCAAACAGCGCATCGATCGCCTTCTCGGGCTGCCCCACGCGAGCAGCGGTCATCGCCATCACGGGATAGTCCCAGCCCCATGTGCTGGGCCAGTCCCACTCCGTCATCACATAGTCGAGCGTACGCCGCATCACCGCCGGATCGATCAGAGGCGTCTGCGGAAGAACGCCCAGCGCGCAGAGCATCGAAGGATGGTCCTCCAGAATCGTATAGGGTTCGGTCTCGATCCCTGTATAGACCCCGTCGCGGATCGTCGGACGCGAAAGGTGGTCGATCACGCGATCCCATTGCGCATCCCGCTCCAGCCCGAGCCTCTGCCGCCATTTCTGCGCCGTCTCCAGTGCCCAGTGCCAGTAGGCCAGTTCGAAGGTCGGATTCAATGTGGTCCGCCGATACCGTCCATAGCTTTCCTGGGCCGGGATCAACGCCGGTCCCAATACGTACCGCTGCCCTTCTTCGTCCCACACGGGATACGACGCCATGAACTCGGCGGTCTCGAACACGATATCACGGTATCGTTCCAAGGTCGCTCGATCGCCATGCGCACGATAACACAACTCCGCGTAGTAAGTCGGGTGCGGCTGCTGCCAGATCAGAAACACCCCCACACTGCTCGGGCTGTCCCGACCGT
>CAZTGH010000407.1:0-5077 GCA_964612985.1 uncultured Pirellulales bacterium | reverse complement strand
GGCGCCGGGGCCTCGGGCGTGGTCTACATCGACGACATCCGACTGTATCCGCTGACGCCCGAGTACATCACGCCGGTGGAGCCGAGCACCGAAGGCTTGGTGGCTTACTATGCTCTAAATGGCAACGTTGCCGACGCCTCCGGAAATGGACACGATGGTGTAGCCACCGGTGGTCCGACCTATGCCGCAGGCCTGGACGGTCAGGCCATAAGCCTCGACGGCGCCGATGACCACGTCGTCATTGCCGACGTAGGAATTGCCGAAGGTGCGCCTCGGACCATCTCCGGCTGGGCCAAAGCCGACAGAACCGACGTCGCGGCATGGACCGATGTCTTCGGTTTCACCGGTCCCAGCGGCAACGGCGGGCACTTCGATATAGAATGCGTCGGCAACACCGGCACGACCACGCTGGGCTACTATGGTTTGCATCGCTACGGATGGGAACAGGATATCATCCCGATCGATCTGGAGTGGCATCATTTGGCCGCCACCTTTGATGGCCAGAGCGTTGCCTGGTATGGGGATGGAGTGCGGATCGGCAGTGAGGCCGTAGCCGCAGCGGATGTGGTTCCACCCGGACAGGTTCACATCGGCAAGCGCCAAGACAACACGAATTTCTTCCCTGGCTTCGTCGACGAGGTCCGCATCTACGACCGGGGGCTCTCACCCGCCGAGATCGCAGGACTGGCCGGTCTGACGGAGCCGATACATAGGCCATTCTAAGCCGTATGAGGAAATTTGGGGCAATCGGCGTTTTCATCAAAGTTCTGTGAATGTGGAGGGGCTGTGACCGGTGCTCACAGCCCCTTTCGCTTCTATTCTCCTATCGTGCAAAAAAAAAAGGAAAGGTAAAATGACTCGACTTCACGCCTGCGGCCTGACACTCGTGTCGCTATGTTTGTGTGCAACCTTGCTCCTCAACCCTACGCCGGGGCAAGGCGCAACAGTCAACAGCACGATTGAACGCTGGGACGTCTTTGAGATCACCCTTACCGGGCCGACATCAGGCAATCCCTATCTCGACGTGCAGGTGTCGGCCACCTTCAGCCAGGGCGATCGGCGTGTTATGGTACCTGGCTTCTGGGACGGAGGTGAAACATACAAGGTCCGCTTCAGTCCACCCGCTGAGGGGCAGTGGCGCTACGAAACCCAAAGCACCGTTGCGGAGTTGAATGGCAAGACCGGCGCGTTCACCGCTACGGCGCCCACAGGCGACAACCACGGCCCCATCGAGGTTTTCAATACGTTCTACCTGCGCTATGCCGACGGCACACCCTATCACCAGTTCGGCACGACGTGCTACGCCTGGGTGCATCAAACCCGTGAATTGCAGGTGCAGACGCTTGAGACGCTGGCCACCTCGCCGTTCAACAAGATCCGCTTCTGCGTCTTTCCCAAGAGCTATGCCTACAACCAGAACGAGCCGGAGTTCTTTGCATTCCAGAAGGGTGCCGAGGGCGACTTCGATTTCAGCCGACCCGACCCGACATTCTGGCGCCATTTCGAAAAGCGCATTGTGGATCTCCAGCGGCTGGGAATCGAAGCAGACCTCATTCTCTGGCATCCCTACGACCGGTGGGGATTCAAACAGATGAGTGATGCGCAGGATGACCGCTATCTGCGCTATTGCATCGCACGGCTTTCGGCATTTCGCAATGTCTGGTGGTCGCTCGCCAATGAATACGATTTCATGAGTGACCTCGATTCCCGGCATCGCGGCGTCAAAACCATGGAGGACTGGGACCGGTTCTTCTCGATTCTGCAAAAGGAAGACCCGCATCAGCGTCTGCGC
Organism: uncultured Pirellulales bacterium; assembly: GCA_964612985.1. Taxonomy (GTDB): domain Bacteria; phylum Planctomycetota; class Phycisphaerae; order Sedimentisphaerales; family Anaerobacaceae; genus Anaerobaca. Next base: position 3,285 of record CAZTGH010000407.1, on the reverse strand, counting down.
GGCATTCACAACGGCAGCATATGGTATGACCACACGAAGGACTGGGTCACGCACGCCAGTCTCCAGACCTCGAATATGAACGGCGGCGTCGAGTACCGTACGCAATACCGTAAACCGGTCCTCTACGATGAGTGCAAATACGAGGGCAACATACCGCAGGGTTGGGGAAACATCACCGCCCGGGAGATGACCCAGCGCTTCTGGCTGGGTACGCTCAGCGGCTGCTACGTCGGGCATGGCGAAACCTACAAGCACCCGCAGGACATTCTCTGGTGGGCCAAGGGTGGGGTGCTGCACGGCGAAAGCCCCAAACGCATTCAGTGGCTCAAGGACTTCATGGCCGAAGCGCCCGCGTTTCACGAACTCGAGCCGCTCGGCGATGGCAAGGGAACGTTTGTGCTTGCCAAGGAAGGTGAGTATTACCTGCTGTATTGTCAAAGCCAGTCCGCGAGAACGATTGGTCTCTCAGGTACACGTCCGTACAAGGTCGATCGTATCGATCCTTGGGATATGACCGTGACCCCGGCGGGTACCGCTTCCCCTGGGAGCTTCACCATTTCCCCGCCAAAACCGGACCAGGTCTATCGATTCACGCCCTATGGACCCGGCGAGAAGCTGCGCCCCGAGGCGAGAATCGAGGCGTCCGTAAGCGAAGGTCCGCCGCCGTTGAAGGTGGCGTTCGTCAGCGCCGCGGGCGGACGAGCCCGATGGGATTTTGGGGATGGCACGACGAGCCGGGAAACCAATCCCACGCATGTATTCCAGAAGTCCGGCCTTTACACGGTGACGCTGACGGTGACGGATGCGGAGGGAAGCAGTGCCCAGGCGTTTCAAACGGTTGCGGTGGAGCAGGACGTCACGGCCCCATTTCTGCGCGTCGGCCTGCCCGAGGGGAACGAAAGGCCTGCGGTGACCCTGGAGGGCACCGCCCGTCGTGGCCGCGGCGGCTCCTTTCACCTGCCCGACGGGGAGCCCTGGGGCTGGGTGCAAGTGGGGAAGGGCCCGCTGGATGATCTGCGCGGGCTGCGCTCGTTCACCGTAATGGGATGGTTGAAGCCCGAGAGCCTGGAAGTCGGCAGCGGCGGCAATCGAATTCTGTTTTGTCTGAAGGGCAGTGGATCCGGCATCGATCTTGTTTGCCACAGCGATGGTCGATTGCGTCTGGCCGTCAATGAATGGCCGGACTCGGTTCGCAACGACAGCTCGCCGGGCAAGCTGCAGGTGGGCAAGTGGACGTATTTCGCGGTGAGCTACAACTCGATGGCGCCCGAGGCCAACGTAAGTTGGTACTTTGGCGAGCCTCTGGACGCCCCCAGGCCGAGCGCGATTCGTCTCGATCGAAGAACCTCCTACAACGCAGGTCCCGTAGGCCGCGATATCGGTTCGTTGGTGATCGGCAACTTCAACGAAACCATGCGGAGCTACGGCCTCGATCGCCAGTTCCGCGGAGAGATCCGCGACCTGCAGTTGTTCGGCAGCCCGGTGGGGGGGCGGGGTGCCCTGTGTGCCGATGAGATTCGCAAACACGCTCAGTCCTTGCCAGGCGCTGTGATCCCCCCAGCCAGCAGACTGCGTGTGGTCATGTCTTCGGACTTTCCGCCCATCGGCGTTGTCAAGGGTGGCGATGATGTACCCAACACGCAGAAAAGCGATCCTGACGACATGCAGTCGATGGTCCGTTTCCTGTTGTATGCCAACGAATTTGACATCGAAGCGATGATTGCCGCGGCAGGCACCTTTGCCATGGAAGCTCACAAATCACATATGCTGGACGTGCTTGACCGGTACGAGATGGTGTATGAGAATTTGAAGTCCCATGATCCTGACTATCCTACGGCTGACTACCTGCGTTCTGTCACCTACGAAGGCTTGGGTAACAATCATGGTCTTAGCATCAAATGGGGAAGCAAAACCCAGCCCGTGATGGACATTATTGGTGAGGGCAAGGACAGCGAAGCCTCGAACGCGATTATTGCCGCCGCAGATAAACCGGATGCACGACCGCTATGGATTGGTGTCTGGGGCACGCCGCGTGAGGTTTCCCAGGCCATTTGGAGGGTTCGAAACGATCGCAGCGAGGAAGAATTCAGGGCTTTTCTCAGCAAGCTCCGTATCTTTCTGATTGCTTACCAGGACGCCACGCACGGGTGGCTCATGGAGGAAGTTCCCGAGTTGTTCATTATCGAGTCGCTGAAAACCTATCAGGGCATGTTTGGTGGGCGCGATCCGATCTCGGACCTTGCTTGGGTCAACGAGAACATTCGCCACAACCACGGCCCTCTCTGTGAAATCTATCCGCACGAAGGCATGGGATGCACAGGCGTCTGCGAAGGGGACTCGCCCACGTTCCTGTATCTCGTCAGCGCAAATCGCGGGATCAACAACCCCGAAGATCCCACCCAGCCCGGTTGGGGTGGACAATACAAACGCAAGCCCGATACAAATCACTATGTTGACGGCCCCGGCAGGTCGAGTATCTCCAGGTGGCGTCCCGATTACCAGGCGGAGTTCAAAGAACGGGCAGACTGGTGTGTGAGTCACCGATGAGGGAGAGCCTCAGTCGACGAGCTGAAAGACAGCAGTAGTGAAGATTAAACGAAAAGAGGCCCGAAGGAGAAACCATGATTATGAAGTGCCGCTATGTACTCTTGTGCTTGCTGTTTTGCCTGGGGCTGCATACCACCGCCCCGGCCGCTCCGCTCAAACCGCGTATGATCGTGTTGACGGACATCTCACCGGCCCATCATGAACCCGATGATATGGAGTCGATGATTCGCCTGCTGGTTCATGCCGATCTCTTCGAAATCGAAGGTCTGGTGGCCACCACCGGCTGGAGCTACTCCCAAGCGACTGCGGACAGTCTCGATCTGATCCACAACGTGATTGACGCCTACGAGAAGGACCTGCCGAACCTGCGCAAACGCTCCGGACAGACGGAGTTCCTGTCCGACGAATCCCGACAGCAGATTGGATACTGGCCCAGTCCAGACTATTTGAGATCCCGTGTCGCGATGGGAAGCAAGACGAGAGGTCAAAACCACATCGGCGCAGAGAATGATTCGGCCGGAAGTAACTTGATTATTCAAAGTGCTGGTGAAGATGATAGCCGTCCCATATGGATACAGGCCTGGGGAGGCGGCAACACCCTTGCCCAGGCCATCTGGCGAGTGCAGCAAGAACGAAGCGAAGAGGAACTGAAAGCCTTTCTGCACAAGATTCGCATGTACACGATCACCGATCAGGACCGGAGCTATAAAGGGGGCACCCCCTTCGATATCAGTTCGC
>CAZTGH010000406.1:0-5080 GCA_964612985.1 uncultured Pirellulales bacterium | reverse complement strand
GGGACGGGCGCTACGTCGACGAGTACGAGCAGCGGTGGAAGAACATCGGGCGAGGACATTCTCAATCATGGCAACGGCTCGGGGGTCACGCCCTGGTTCAAGTCGATCCAGTTTCCGGGCAGCGTGCAGATCGGCTATCTGTCGCGGATGATGCAGACGCTGCCATGGTGGCGGTATCGTCCGTGTCCGGAGTTGCTGCTGGAACAGCCCGGGGACGAGACGTACAACCACTTCATTGCGGTGGCGAAGACGGACGACCACGAGAGCATCGTCGCGTATCTTCCGGTCCGGCAGACGATCAAGGTGAGCAATCCGCTGAACCTGCGGTATCGCGGGCGATGGTTCGACCCGATCGAGAATGAATACCGCGAGGCGAAGGTCGTTCACGGCAAGAACACCCTGGAGGCCACCAGTGAGGCCGAGCAGGACTTCGTGTTGATCCTCGAGAAAGAGTAACCACCCACGGGAATACCGATATGGCAGAACCTACGATCGAACGGATGGTGGCGCGGGCGCGCGAGGTCGTGGCGACCGAGGCGAGTGCGGTGGCGGCACTGAAGGAGCAGTTGAACGCCGACTTTGTGAAGGCGGCGCGGATGATGCTCGAATGCGATGGGCACATCCTGACGGCGGGGGCGGGGACGAGCTGTGCGATGGCGCAGCGATTCGCCCATCTGCTGGCCTGTTGCGGGACGCCTGCGCTCTTCATCAGTGCGGCCAACTCGATTCACGGCGGCGCCGGGGCGATCAGCGACAAGGATATCGTCTACATCATTTCGAAAGGCGGACAGAGCACGGAGATCAACACGTTCGCGCAGATTGCCAAGGATCGCGGGGCGCGGATCATCGCGCATACCGAGAAGCCTGACTCGACGCTGGGCAGGCTCAGCGATGCGGTGGTTCAGGTGACGGCGCCGGAGAGCGCCGATCCGTACGGGATGATCGCGACGGGCAGTTCGCTGATGAACGGTGCGGCGTGCGACGTGCTGTGCGTGCTGCTGCTCGAACTGCGGGGTTACAGCAAGGAGCAGTTCGGCCATACGCATCCGGGCGGCGCCGTCGGCGTCAAGATCGAAGCGGAGAAACAGGGACGATGAGGCATCATTTCCATGTGTACGTTGCAGGGTTGGCCTGCCTGACGATGGTCGCTTCGGTGACGAGGGCATCGGGCGAGCGGATGACGTTCGTTCCTCTGGCGGATGTCAGGCTTGCGGATTCGTTTCTGGCGCCCCGCCTCGAAACGAATCGCAGGGTGACCATTCCGCACAATCTCGAGATGTGCCGGCGGACCGGGGCGATCGATAATTTTGCGAAGGCAGCCGGACGGAAGGAGGAGCCGCGCGTCGGCTTGCTCAACTGGGACAATTTCGTATACAAAGCGATCGAGGCTGCTTCGTACAGCTTGATGACGCAGAATGATGCGGCGCTGGATCGGCGGCTCGATGAGATCATCGACGCGATTGCGGCGGCACAGGGCGACGATGGTTATCTGAACACCTATACGATGTGGCGGCATCGCCAGGACCCCGACGCCCATCCATACTGGGCCAATCTACGCGGAGATCTGGAACTGTACACAGCGGGCCACCTGTTCGAAGCGGCGGTGGCTCACTATCGGGCGACGGGCAAGAGGACGTTCCTGAACGTGGCGGTGAAGAAAGCGGACCTGATCGCCCGGCGGTTCGGTCCGGGGCGGAATATGGGGGTGCCCGGGCATGAGGAAATCGAGACGGCCCTGGTGCGACTGCATGAGGCGACGCAGGACGAGAAATACCTGCGGTTGTCGGAGTTCTTTGTCGACCAGCGCGGCAACGCGGAAGGGCACGATCTCTACGGTGCCTTTCATCAGGATCACCAACCGTTTGTCGAACAGGTGGAGGCGGTGGGGCAGGCGCCGCGTGCGACGTATCTGTACTCGGGAGCGGCCGACCTGGCGTACTATCTCGACCGTCCGGATTACGTTCGCGCTCTGGACCGGCTCTGGCAGGATGTGATCTGTCACAAGATGTACATCACCGGGGGGATCGGATCCGAGCATTCGAACGAAGGTTTCGGTGCGCCGTATGACTTGCCGAATCGAACGGCGTACAGCGAGATTTGCGCGGCGATCAGCTTTCCGATGTGGGCGCTGCGGATGTTCAAACTGCATGGCGATGCACGGTATATCGATGTGGTCGAGCGGACGGTGTACAACAACCTCCTGGCGGGGGTATCGCTGTCCGGCGATCGATATTTCTATGCCTGTCCGCTCGAATCCGACGGGACGTATCGGTTTAATCTGGGCTGGTGTCCGGCGGATGCGGAGGGCACGTATCGAGAGGCTTCCGCGACGCGCAAGGAATGGTTTCCGTGTGCGTGTTGTCCTCCGAACCTGGCGCGCTACCTGCCACAGACTCCCGGTTTCGTCTATGCGACGCGGGGCGAAGATCTGTATGTGAACCTGTTTGTTGCGAGCCGGGGCAGGGTGCGGGTGGCTGGCGGACCGGTGACGCTCGTCCAGGAGACGGACTATCCCTGGGACGGGCGGGTTCGCGTGCGGTTCGAGCTGGAGGCGCCTCGGCGGTTTACGGTTCGCGTCCGTGTTCCGGGCTGGGCGCGGAACGAGGCGGTGCCGAGCGATCTCTATCGTTTCCGGGACCCATGCGAGGCTGCGCCCGAGCTGGCAGTCAATCAGCAGGCTGTCGCTGTGCGGTTGGAGAAGGGTTTCGTGCCGATCACGAGGACCTGGCGGTCGGGAGACAGGATCGATCTCGCGCTGCCGATGTCGGTTCGGAGGGTCGTCAGCCATCCGCTGATCCAGACCAATGCAGGCAAAATCGCTTTGCAGCGCGGGCCGATCGTGTACTGCGCCGAGGGGATCGATCATCAGGGCAGGGCACTCAACCTTCTCGTGCCCGATGATGCGCATCTGACGTGGGCGTACCGGCGCGATCTGCTGGGCGGGGTGGGCGTCATTGAGGGGAAGGTTTTCGCCCTTGAGCAGGAGGGTAATGGGCTGGTGCAACGGGAGCGCATACTGAAGGCCATTCCGTATTGCGTCTGGTCGAACCGAGGGGCGGGGGAGATGGCGGTATGGCTGTGGTACGATTTCGATAAGGTGACATTGGATTGAGGAACAGGATGAAAGCGGCATTTTTGACGGCGGCACAGACGATCGAGATACGCGAGGTGGCGGAGCCGGAGGTTCCGAAGGGGGGGCTGGTTCTGGCGGTCAAGGCGTGCGGGATCTGTGGGTCCGATTTGCGCCGGTGGAAGGAAGGGCCTCCGGCGGGTTCGGGCGGGGTGACTCCGGGGCACGAGGTGTCGGGCGTGGTGATCGCGGTCGACGAGGGGTGCACGCGGTTCAAGGTGGGCGATCGTCTGGCGATCGCGCCGGACGTGCATTGCGGGCAGTGCTATTACTGCAAGCGGGAGCGATACAATCTTTGCGACCGGCTGCAATTCGTGGGGATCACGCCGGGCTTTCCCGGTGGGATGGCCGAGCAGATGGCGCTGACGGCGCAGATTCTGGAAGACGGGATCGTCAATCGCATGCCGGAGGGATTGAGCTTTGCGCATGCGGCGATCTCCGAACCGAGCTGTTCGGTGCTGGCGACGCACGACCGGGCGGGCACCAGCAGGGACGACACGGTAGTGATTCTGGGAGCGGGGCCGATCGGTTGTCTGCACGTGGCGGTGGCCAGGTCGCGCGGCGCGCGGACCGTGGTAACGGAGTGCCATCCGACGCGTCGGGAACTGGCGGCGCGGTTCGATCCGGACCTGATTCTCGATGCGGCCAGCGAGGACGTGGTCGCGCGGGTGAGGGAGTTCACCGAAGGGCTGGGCGCCGACATCGTGATCTGCGCCAACCCGGTGGCCCAGACGCAGCGGCAGGGCGTGGACATGGTGCGCAAGGGGGGCAAGGTCCTGCTCTTTGGCGGGCTGCCCAAGGCCCATCCGATGACCACCCTGGACGGCAACAAGATCCACTACGGCGAGATCGAGGTCCTCGGGACGTTTTCGTATCATCCGCGCGTCCATCGACAGGCACTCGACCGGCTGGCGGACAGGACGCTGCCGGCCGATAAGATTATCACGCATATGTTTGCACTGAGCGAGACCGGCCAGGCGTACCAGACGGCGGCGGCGGGCGACGCATTGAAGGTGCTTATCTCCAGTGAGAAAGACTAGATCATGATTGGTTTGAACACGGAACTTCAGGGACGACACGAACAGGGCAATCCCGTGCGGATCGGGCTGATCGGGGCGGGGCAGATGGGCGTCGACGTGGTCGCCCAGGTCACGATGATGAAGGGGATCGATATCTGCGTGATTGCGGATGTGGATCTGTCGCGGGCGCGAGAGGCGTTCGGCATCGCGGGGCTCGAGGGCGAGGTGGTGGAGGCGGATTCGGCGGCGGAGGCGGATTCGGCGGTGGCGGCAGGCCAGCGGGTGTGCACGAGCGATTTTCGCGTGGTCACTGCGATGAAGCAGGTGGAGGTGATGCTCGAGGCGACGGGGGTGCCCGAGGTGGGGGCGCAGGCGGCGATGCTGGCGGCGCGGCACGGGCAGCAACTGGCGATGATGAACGTCGAGACGGATATCACGGTCGGACCTCTGCTGAGCTGGTATGCGGAGCGGAAGGGGGTGCTGTATGCGTTGGCGGCAGGCGACGAGCCGGCGGCATGCAAGGAGCTGTACGACTTTGCCGATTCGTTGGGCTTCACCATCGTGGCGGCAGGCAAGGGCAAGAACAATCCGCTGGATCGCCACGCCAAGCCGACGGACGAGGCCTGGGCGAAGGAGGCGGCGCGGAGGGGGCTGAATCCCAATATGCTGATCGAGTTCGTGGACGGCAGCAAGACGATGATCGAGATGGCGGCGGTCTCGAATGCAACGGGCCTGGTGCCCGACGTGCGGGGGATGCACGGTCCGCGTACGAGCCGGGACAAGCTCAACACGACGTTCGCGATGAAGGACCATGGCGGCGTGCTGAACCGCGCGGGCGTGGTGGACTACGGTATCGGCGGCGTTCATCCCGGCGTCTTTCTCGTGGTGACGACGGACCATCCGCGGTTGCGGCAGGCGCTGGTCTATCGGG
>CAZTGH010000405.1:0-5087 GCA_964612985.1 uncultured Pirellulales bacterium | reverse complement strand
GGTCTTGACGGGGGCGAGTTTCTCGTCGTCGGCGAGGTTGGTCATTTCGTAGGGGTCCTGGGCGGTGTCGTACAGCTCTTCGGCGGGGCGGTGCATGTAACGTTTGACGAGGTCGTAGGCGCAGCCGTTGCGCATGGGGAAGAGACCGGTGTAAAGCTCGGCGCGGCAGGGCTGGCACATGGCGGAAGTGACGTAGGCGTGGTCGAAGACGAGACCCTCGGAGGCGAGGTGGTCGAGGTGGGGCATGGCGGCGTTGCGTCCGCCATAGAGGGGCAGGTCGCGACGGGTGCAGTCGTCGGCGAGGATCAGCAGGAGGTTGGGGCGGTGGCGGGCCGGCTTGGCGGTGTGCGCCAGTGCGGGGGCGGCGTGTCCGGCGTGCTTTCGGGAGGTGCGTCTGGAGAGCATTCGTCTGTCCTTGTGTCAGCGACAGCGTCTTACGACGCCACTACGAACAGGGTCGGGGCGAGGTCGGCGGCCAATCGCGTTACGATCGCCCTGTTGGTCTGCATTGTACCGGCGGGGGCGGACGAGACAAAGAGCGATTCGGTTTGCCGGCTGGGGTAGGGCGGGGTATAGTGGTGAAAACGGTTCGTGAAACCTGGATTGGGAGAATGGATATGCAACCGATGCCTGGGAGTTATCTGCATCCGGATGTGGTGATGCCGACGTTTCTGATTACGGCGGGGGTGTTCGTGGTGTTGAGCCTGCTGATCGTGCTGGCGGTGCGCTCGGTGCCGAGCAAGCTGATCCTGCTGGGGGTGCTGTCGATGGTGGTCGGGATCTGCTTTACCGCGATCCATCCACGGGTGGCGACGCCGGCGCTGGTACTGGTGATCCTGGCGGCGATCCTCGTGCTCGCGGGGTTGCTGTGCGTGTTCATTTCGTTCCTGGTGCAGTCGTTCGGGTCGAAGGGGACGCAGGCGGAGATGAAGTCGTAGCGGCGCGGGAGATGGCAGCGATCCGTTTGTCGGGAGGTGCGGGTGATCCTTTGGCGGGCTCGGGAGAGATCCTTCGCTGGTGCTCCGGATGACAAGGGGGTGAGAGGGCCGTTTTGTTCGGGGCGGAGGTCCTTCGTTGGCGCTCCTAGGAACATGGGGGCGACGAGCGACGAGGCAATCGCACATGGCGGGTGCGTGGACTTCTACAAAAATGGACATTAGGCCTACTTTGGGAAGGAAGAGCCTCGTTCTTGGCTCTTCCTTCTCAAACCCCAAGACTTGGTTGTACCCGACTTCCGTCATTCTCCAAGGAAATCGTGAAACCGATTTCCTTGAAGAATATAGGCCTAATGCCCATTTTTGCAGAAGTCCAGCGATGCTAAGATGACCGTCATGAGCAATTCACGCGATGCATTGATGTTCTCTCCCACCATCGCGGCGCCGCTGGTCAACTCAGGATGACGAGAGGGGGGTAAGCACGGGTTCAGGGGGTCATGAGGCCGGCGAGGGCGGCGTTTCGCACGAGGTCGACGATGTGTCGGGCGCCGAGCTTGGTCATGATGTTGGCGCGGTGGACCTCGACGGTTCGTCGGGACCGGTGGAGTTCGGCGGCGATCTCTCCGTTCGTCTTGCCCTCCAGGACGAGATGGAGGACGGACTGTTCGGCTTCCGTCAGCGGTTTGGATGGCGCACGGTCGTCTATGCGCCGCAGGGCGCGGTTGACCGCTGAGAGCAGACGACTTTCGGCAGGCGGGCGCTCGATACAATCGGTGGCGCCGGCCTTCATGGCCTGGACGGCGACATCGATGCGTCCAGGCTCGACCAGCATGATGATCGGCAACCACGGCGCGAAGCGCCGGACGTTGGTCAGCAGTTCGAGCCCTTCGCCGGCCGGGTCGGGAACGTTGGTGACCAGCAGTTGGCAACCGCCGTCGTGAATGGACCGCAGGCAGGCTTGGGTGTCTGCGAAGTACGCGACGGATATGCCGGCGCGGTCGAGGGTCGCCTGAACGGCATCCGTGCTCGTCAGATCGCCGTTGGCGTAGAAGATGTGATGACGTCCATGTTGCATCATATAGCCCCGCTTTCTGACAGGACAGCTTTATAGCCCGACTGGGGGCGGCCTGCCGTTTGGCGCGCTCGGTAGTCGATCCAAGGGGGTCTGCTTGTCGTTCTGCCCACTCCTATTTGGTCGGCCCTGTCTACAGCAGGGCACTTGTTCCGCACGATCCGCCCGCGACGGCGGGTAACGTCAACGCGCATGGATGGTAGGGCAGCGTTACAGGAATCACCATTAGGAAATTCCTCAAAATGGAATCAGGGGATTTGCCTACGTGTCACTACGCGCTTTTGGATCGAGAGAGAGCTTGTTCGGCGGAGCGGGAAAGGGTAGAGTCTGGGGCAGGTCCGGACCGGTGTGGTCAGGGCTCCTCGCATCTGCCGATGGGGAAAGGAGATGCATGGAATGAAGCGATGGGCGGGCGTGAAAGGAGAAGGATTATGAAGCGTGCGATCGTGGTGGTGCTGTGCGTGGTGTGGTTTGTTACGTGGGATTCGGCGGCAGCGGAGGAGGGTTCTGTCGAAACGCTTCGGCTGAAGGACTATCGTCCGCGCTCGGTGTACAGGATTCCAAAGACGGAGGTAGGGAAGGCGCGGTATCCGGCGATCGACATGCACGCGCACGCGTACGCGAAGACGCCGGAGCAGGTGGATCGCTGGGTGCGCGTGATGGACGAGCACGGGATCGCCAAGGCGATCGTGCTGACGATGGCGACGGGCAAGGAGTTCGATGATCTGGTGGCGCTGTATGCGAAGTATCCGGATCGGTTCGAGCTGTGGTGCGGATTCGATTATACCGGATACGATGAGCCCGGTTTCGGTCCGGCGGCGGTGAAGGAGCTTCAGCGCTGCTACGACAAGGGCGCGCGGGGCGTGGGCGAGCTGGGCGACAAGGGCAAGGGCTTGTTCTACTGTCGGCCGACGAAGGCGTGGGGGATGCACCTGGACGACGAGCGGATGGATCCGCTGCTGGCCAAGTGCGCCGAGTTGAAGATGCCGGTCAACATCCACGTGGCGGATCCGTACTGGATGTACGAGCCGATGGATGCGACGAACGACGGGTTGATGAACGCGTACAAGTGGCGTCTGGACAATCAGCGGGACATTGTGGGGCATGCGGGCATGATCGATATTCTCGAACGGGCGGTGAAGCGGCATCCGAAGACGACGTTCGTCGTGTGTCATTTCGCGAATTGTTCGCACGATCTGAATCGACTGGGCGCGCTGTTCGACGCGTATCCGAATCTGTATGCCGATATCTCGGCGCGGTATGCGGAGACGGCGGCGATCCCGCGCTTCACGGCGGCGTTCTATGAGAAATACCAGGACCGGCTCGTGTACGGGACCGACATGTCGTTCAGCCCCGAGATGTACAAGATGACGTTTCGCATTCTGGAGTCGGCGGACGAACATTTCTACGACTGGCGGCATTTCAGCTATCATTGGCCTTTGTATGGCTTTGCGTTGAGCGATGCGCTGCTGGAGAAGGTGTACCGGGGCAATGCGCTGAAGATTTTGAATCCGTAGATTCTCTTGAGGTCAAGGACGTCGCTTCAGGCGTTCTCTTGGATGACGTGTGGCTGAAGCCCTTGTTTTAACGAGACTCTTTGAGGAATGGGATCGTGGCAGCAGCGTATAAGCGGGTGGTGTGTCCAGGGTGGTTCTTTGGCATTATCTTGATGGTGGCGGGGACGGGCTGGGCCGATTGGCCGCAGTTCCGTGGGCCTTCGGGCGACGGCCTGGCGACGGCGCCGGACAGCGGGGAGCGGCTGGGAGTGACGGTGCGGTGGAGCGAGACGGAGAACGTCGTATGGAAGACGGCGATCCCGCACCTCGGCTGGTCGAGTCCGGTGGTGATGGATGGGCAGGTCTGGCTGACGACTGCCACGGAAGAGGGGCATGATTTCTTTGCGATCTGCGTCGATGCGGAGTCGGGGGCGATCCGATTCAACGAGCGGGTCTTTCACGCGGAGACCCCCGAGCCTCTGGGGAATCCGCTGAACGGGTATGCATCGCCTACGCCTGTCATCGAGCGGGGGCGGGTGTACGTGCACTTCGGCAGTTACGGCACGGCGTGTCTGGATGCGGGGACGTTCGAGGTGCTGTGGAAGCGGGAGGACCTGCGGTGCCGGCACTATCGCGGGCCAGGTTCGTCGCCGATTCTGTTTGAGGATTTGCTGATCCTGACGATGGACGGCGTGGACGTGCAGTATCTGGTGGCGCTGGAGAAGGCGACGGGGCGGACGGTGTGGAAGACGGACCGAACGGCGGAGTGGAACGATCTGGACGCCGACGGTAAGCCACGCGACGAGGGCGATCTGCGGAAGGCCTATTCGACGCCTTTGATCGTCGAGGCGGGGGGGAAAAGGCAGATGCTGAGCGTGGGGGCCAAGGCGCTTTATGGTTATGATCCCGCGACGGGGCGCGAGTTGTGGAAGGTGCAGACGCCTGCGTTTTCGGGGGCGGCGGGGCCGGTGTACCAGGACGGCGTCGCCTATATGATCAGCGGCTTCGGCAGGACGGAGCTGATGGCGATTCGTGTCGAGGGCTCGGGCGATGTGACCGACAGCCACGTGCTGTGGAAGACGGCGCGGACGGTGCCGAGGACGCCTTCGCCTGCGCTGGTAGAGGATCTGCTCTTTACAATCAACGATACGGGGATCGTGGTGTGCTTGGACGCGGGGACGGGCGAACAGGTCTGGAAGGACCGCATTCGAGGCGACCACGCGGCGTCGCTGCTGTATGCCGACGGCAATATCTACAGCTTCAACCAGGATGGCAGTTCGACGGTCTTCAGGGCGGCGCGGCGGTTCGAGGTCGTCGCGACGAATATGCTCAACGCGGGCTGCATGGCGACACCCGCATTCGACGGCGACGCGCTGCTGATTCGGACGAAGACGCACCTGTATCGGATCGAGGGGAGGGGTGGGGATTGATTATTGATGATTGATGATTGGGACGGATCGGGGGTTTGTCGGGCTATGGGGCATGGGTTCACCTCGTTTCGGCGATGGGCGTTTTGCTAGGGGGTCTCTTCGACGCCATAGCCCAGACGGCCCCAGGTGGCGCGTTGGAGTCGCTGGAGATCGT
>CAZTGH010000404.1:0-5090 GCA_964612985.1 uncultured Pirellulales bacterium | reverse complement strand
GGACAATCATAAGGGGGCCAAGCTGGCGGGCGTCTACCTGGCAGCCCGTCTCAATCCAGGCGACAAGGTCGCGATCATCGAGGGCGCGCCGAACGCCTTCAACGGCATCCAGCGCAAGGCAGGGTTTGAGGAGGCCATGATCGGAAGCAGCATGGACATCGTTTCCTCCCAGACCGGCTATTGGGAGACGGACAAGGCCCAGCCCATTGCCTCGGCGCTGATCAACAAGTACCCCGACCTCAAAGCCTTGCTCTGTGCCAACGACAGCATGGCGTTGGGCGCCGTGGCGGCCCTGCGTGACGCGGGCAAGTCGGATGATGTCTATGTGGTGGGTTTCGACAACATCGCAGCGGTGCAGCGCCTCCTGAAGGAGGGCAAGATTCTCTGCACCGTCGATCAGCATGGCGACAAGCTGGCGCTCTATGGCATTCAATATGCTCTCGATATTCTGGCGGGCAAGGCGACGCCTGCCGACAAGGAGACCCCCGTCGATCTGGTGACCGCCGAAACGCTCGACTGATGGCATCTGAGAACGACGTTTTATTGGCCGTTTCGGGCATCGACAAGGCCTTCCCGGGCGTTCAGGCGATTTCGCAGGCGGGCCTGGAGGTGCGAGCGGGTGAGGTCCACGCCCTGGTCGGCGAGAACGGAGCGGGCAAGAGCACGCTGACGCGGATCATCGCGGGGATCGAGACTCCCGACGCCGGGCAGATGCATTTTGCAGGTCAGCCCTACAGCCCCGGGGGGCGACGCCAGGCGGAGGCTTGGGGCGTCCGCATGGTGATGCAGGAGTTGAACCTCATTCCCAGCTTGACGGTTGCGGAGAACATCTTCATCGAACGTCTGCCCCATCGGCTCGGTTTCATCGATTACCGGGCCCTGAACCAATCTGCCCGCGCGGTCATGGATCCGGTAGGGCTCTCGCAGATCGATCCCTCGACGCCCGTTGGGTCGCTGGGGGTAGGGCAACAGCAGATGGTGGAGATTGCGGCGGGGCTGTCGAGGCGATGCCGCATCCTGGCACTGGATGAACCCACCGCGTCGCTGACCGACAGCGAGGTGGAGTTGCTGTTTGCCCAGATTGCCAGGCTTAAGGCCGACGGGGTGGGAATCCTCTACATCTCGCATCGGATCGAGGAGGTGCTCCATATCGCCGATCGTGTCACGGTGTTGCGGGACGGCAAGGTCGTGACCACTCGCGCGACCAGGGGACTGAAGGCGGATGATGTGATCCGCCTGATGGTCGGACGGGATCTGGATGCAAATGCGTTGGCAGTCGGGGAAAGGCGACGGGGAGATCTGGCCCTTCGCGTGGCGGGTCTGCGAGCCGGGCCGACGGTGCGGGACGTTTCCTTCGAGGCCTATCGCGGCGAGATTCTGGGCGTGGCGGGCCTGATGGGATCGGGTCGGACCGAGACGATGCGTCTGATCTTCGGCGCCGATGCGTCCGAAGCGGGCCAAGTCTTTCTCCACGGCAGCAGCGAACCAGCCAGAATTCGGCGGCCCCGCGACGCGGTTCGGCTCGGCATGGCGCTGCTCACCGAAGACCGCAAGGAACAGGGACTATTCCTGCCTCTGCCGATCCGTGCTAACATCTCTATCACGTATCTAAGAGAGGTCAGCTCGCTGGGCTGGCTCCGCGGCGTTCGCGAGAAAGCGGTGGCCAGGCGGTACGTGGATTCCCTGGATGTTCGCTGTTCTTCGCCGGAACAGGCCGTCGGGCAACTCAGCGGCGGAAATCAACAGAAAGTGGTGATCGCCAAATGGCTGTATCGCGACTGCGACGTCCTCATTTTCGACGAGCCGACACGAGGAATCGACGTCGGTGCGAAATTCGAGATCTATCGCATGCTGACCTTGCTGGCCAGGCAGGGCAAGGCCATCCTCTTCGTCTCGTCGGATCTGAAGGAATTGATGGCGATTTCCGATCGGATTATGGTGCTTTCCGCGGGACGCGTGGCCGGGACGTTTTCGCGAGGCGACTGGTCCGAAGAGCAGATCATGGCCGCAGCGTTCCGCGAGTACGTACAGAAGCCTGGAAGTGTATCTGCCCCCCCATCTCCGTGACAAGTGTTTGAAAACCTTTTGCTTCTGCACGGTATGTGCCCTAGAATAACCTCCTCCACATGCGTTCAACGGATCGGAGAGGCATGACACCGACAAACCAAGGATCGATTCGCTTATTCCGCCTGGCGGGAATCGAGCTCTTCCTGCACTGGTCATGGTTTCTCGTCGCCTATTTCGGGATTCAGCATCGGGCGGGACGCTATTCGTCGATGACGTGGAATGTACTGGAGTACCTGGCACTGTTCGCCATTGTCCTGCTGCACGAGTTCGGCCATTCGCTGGCGTGTCGTCAGGTGGGCGGGCGTGCCGATCGCATTGTCCTGTGGCCCCTGGGGGGTGTTGCCTACGTGGATGCGCCGCAGAGGCCGGGCGCGACGCTGTGGAGCATCGCGGCCGGGCCGCTGGTCAACGCGGTTCTACTGCCCGTGTTTTTCCTAACGGTGCTTGTTGCCGGGCATATGGGATGGGCGGTAACTGCGCCGAATCTGCTGGAACTGCTCCAGGCGATTGTGATTATCAATATCCTCCTGCTGGTCTTCAATCTTCTGCCGATCTATCCGCTGGACGGCGGTCAGATCCTGCGATCGCTGCTATGGTTCGTCCTCGGGCGGGCCTGGAGCCTGATGGTTGCGACGGCCATCGGTTTGGTTGGCATTGTCGGACTGCTGATATGGGCCGTTCATGGGCGGATGGTATGGCTCGGCATCCTGGGCGTGTTTATCCTTCTGAACTGCTGGAACGGATTGCGACAAGCAGTGCGGATGGTGCGCGCCGCTCGCGGGCCGCGCCACGGGGAGTATTCCTGTCCGGCCTGTCAGACGGTACCGCCGGTCGGCGCATTCTGGACCTGTGGTCGTTGCCAGAATCCGTTTGACATGGTCGCCGAGCAGGAGGTGTGCCCCCATTGTGGCACCGCCTACAGGGCGATTCCCTGTCCCGACTGCGGACAGGCCCAGCCCCTCGCGGCCTGGGGGCCTGCCGGGCCACCAGCAGCCGAGCCGCCGGAAAGGCCCTCGTTTCTGCCTTTTCCCGAGTTGGGCAATCGCGATGCCGCTACGAACGACAGATAGGCGGAAATTCCCCTTTTCTGAGGGTTTGGGAGCCGGAGGATGTGGTCGATATTCCGTGGCACTGGTGTCGGACGCATACGCATTGTCATTCCGACTGGAGCGAAGCCTTTAGCCCTGAGCGAAGTCGAACGGGGCAATGGCGGAATCTGGCACCGAATGGGGTATTGCTCGCCTTTTGCGGCGGTATCCGGCACGCAACGGCTCGAAGGGCCCAGACCCGAGGCAGGGGGCCTGACTTCCTCGCGGCCAGACCCTTCGACTCCACTTCGTTCTGCTCCTAAGAATATAGGCCTACTGTCCATTTTTGCAGAAGTCCGGCGATGATACAGATGACCGTCATGAGCAATTCACGCGATGCATTGATGTTCTGTCCCACCATCGCGGCCCCGCCGCTGGTCAACTCAGGGTGACAGGCAAGAAAAGCCCCGGTCGAGATGACAAAGCGAGGGCAGGCCAGTCCCCAGCATGCCGATCATAAGGCATAGCCCGAACGCACCACCATTTGCCGACCGCACCCAGCCGGGCAGGAATTGGCGTTTGGGGTTGACAGGCCTGTAACATATCCCTATTATGCGACATTTACTACCAGTAGCATTGATGGTGGTCGTGTAACCTTGGACGATCTTTGGTCCCTGAAGCACGCTGTGGGCTCGCTGCCGGCGCGCGTCGCACGTCTGGTGAATGCTCGAAAAACCCCGATGCTGGGAGTGTTTCTTTTCTTTGGGGAAAACGGTCTATGAGTGACTACATCGTTCTCGTCAAGCAGGTCCCTGACGTCTCGCAGATCACCGACAACGCCTTCGACCCGGAGACGGGCACGCTCGTGCGGTCGCGGCTGGCCAACGTGATCAACGAACTGGACGCCCAGGCGCTCGGATTCGCCAAGTACATGAAGCAGATCAGCGGCGACGACAAGGCCCGCATCATCGCGCTGACGATGGGCCCGCCGATGGCGGAAGAGGTGCTCCGCTACAGCCTGGCCCGCGCGGCCGACCAGGTGGTGCTCCTGACGGACCGCTCGCTGGGCGGCGCCGATACGTGGGCGACGGCCAATCCGCTGGCCCATGCCATCCGTCGTATCGTCAAAGAGATCCTCAAGTGCGGCGACGACTACTTCGTGGTGGCCGGCATGCAGTCGGTCGACGGCGACACCGCTCAGGTGCCCGGCCAGATCGCCGAAGAGCTGGAAGTGCCCTGTATTGCGTACGCCACCGATGCCGAGTACAAGAAAAAACGATTTGAATTTACGCGTATCATCAGCGGCGGCAGCCAGACGGTGGCCACCAAGAAGATGCCCGCCGTCATCACTGTCGCCAAGTACGAATATCCGTTGTTTGCGACGTTCGCCGGCACGCGCTGGGGCAACCGGATCGACGTGATCAAATGGGGCGCCGATGACATCAAAGAGGCGACGCACATCGGGGCCAAAGGATCCAAAACGGCCGTGATTCGCGTTTTCCCGCCCGGCAAGAGTTCGCGCAAGTGCCAGGAGATCAAAGACGTCCAATCCCTGGCGAAGGTCATCGTCGAGAGCTTCCAGAGCAGCAATGGCGAGAACGGCAAGGCCGAAGAGGGGCCGGGACCGTACGTCCTGCCCGCTCGCCGCAAGAGCCTTCTGGAAAGGCCCTATGAGGCAACGAAGAAAGAGCAGGATGATTACGATATCCTGACGAACATCCTCAAGGACATGAAAATCGATGATGTCCGCAAGACCCCGGAGGAAACGAGAGAGAAGATCATTGAAAAGGCCGGCGGAGCGTTCCACAAGAAGGCTCTGGAGGACATGCTCAATGGTTTCAGCCTGGCGGACCCCGCCTTCCAGGGCGAGGTCTGGGTCGTCGCCGAACACAGCGGCGACGGCGTGATTCATCCGGCTACATTCGAGTTGACGGGCAAGGCTCGCGAACTGGCCGATTCGCTCGAAACGAAAGTGGGCGTGTGCATCGCCGGCGA
>CAZTGH010000403.1:0-5097 GCA_964612985.1 uncultured Pirellulales bacterium | reverse complement strand
CACGCCGCTGACCTTCCTCGTGTCTCCAGGTTCTCGCCCCGGAACAGCTCCGCCTTGAACGCCATCCAGTCGGTGATCGGCTGTAAGATGTCCAGGTTGAGCGACCACGAGTCGAAATCCCGGTCTCTGCCGCTGTCGTCGATGTCGTATTCCTCCTGCCCCCGGTGGCCCGAGACACCGATGGTGGTGGCGCCGGCCGGCAGCCACGGGAATGTGGCCGAAACACGCCCCTGAACGGTCGGAAATCCCGCGTCCTCACCCGACTCCGAGTTGATTCCGGCAACGCCGACGTTCCGCCCGATAGTCCGACTGATTGCCCCCTCGAATTTCACCGAGGTATTGCCGCTGAGCAAAACGCTCTTGGTCAGACGGATCTGAGGGCGCCGGTAACCGATGTTGCCCGCGTCCCACAGCACGGTGTAGTTCAGGGTCGATGGATTCAACGGGCTGATGACGTCCCACGTCTGACCGGCCAGCAGGCCCAGCCCGTCCGCGGGCCATTCCACCTGGAGATACGCGTGACGCATCTGGATCTTGGCCTTGTTCTCCGCCGCACCGCTGCCGAAGAAGTCGAACTCCACCTGCCCGCTCGTCTCCATCCCCTCGCCCTTGGGACCGCGGATCATGACGCCCAGGCGCGTCTCGTTGGCCGTCAGGTTGAACTCGTCGTCGTTGCTCTGGTCCTCTTCGTTGTCGACCCACACGACGTAGTTGCCGCTGGTGGTCCGCGAGTTGTCGTAGGCGGCATCGCCCTTGATGTACCCGTAGAACTGAACGTCCAGATTCGACCACAGAGACTTCCGCTCCGATCCCGCGTCCCCCTCGACGCCCGCCAGCTCCTGGACCTGCTTCTCCAGGTTCTCAACGCGGTCGCGGAGTTGAGCGTTCTCGTCGGCCAGCCCTGAGCCACCCTGAGCCCAAGCGGCCGAATTTAACACGATTGCGATGAGCGTCACGGTGATTGCCGTCTTCCTTGCCATAGCATACTCCCTGGTTGTGTGAGAAGAACATATCGCGCCACGGGCGCTGTAACGTCGAGACGAATCCGCTGTGCCCCATGCTGGGTCGGCGGTTCTTGTTTGTGCCTTCTTGAAAATCGGTTCGGGTCAAGGACCCGCCGGAAGGTTGTGTGACAGTATAGGCCGTCTCGTGCCATCGTCAAGGACACAACCGCGCCGAATTGTTGAGAAGACCGGGGAGGAAGGCGGGAAGAAGAGAACGAAGCGAGCGCCGCAACCGTCCGCGCTGTCGGACGCCCAGTGATCCCGTTCCAGGTCGCGTTTAGCCTCACATAAGCGATTTGCCGCCGTTGGAGCGTGGATTATCGGCCCTGGGGTCTGCCTGCGACAGGGTCCGCGCCGTAGCATCCGTGCGCCGCGACAGCGTTCTGGCCGCGCGTCGCTTGAGCCACGGATTCCGCGTCGGGCAATTCGCTCAGCGTCCAGTAGAGATCGATCGTTCGGATGGCCTCGACGAACTTCCGGTAGTCCACCGGCTTGATGATGTATCCCGCGACCCCCAGCTTGAAACTCTCGACGATGTCACGTTCTTCGTTCGAGGTCGTCAGGACTACCACCGGGATCTTCTTGAGGGACAGGTCGCCTTTGACGATCTTGAGAAACTCCACCCCGTTCATCTTCGGCATGTTCAGATCCAGAAGAATGACGCACGGAGGTTCGTTCCCTTTCTGTCGTAGATACTCCAGCGCCTCTTCTCCGTTGAGGCTGTGGGCCAGGGGATTGGTTACCTTCAGTTCCTTGAACGCTCTCTTGACCGTCATCGCATCGATGGTGTCGTCTTCAACGAGTAGAATGGCTCTGCCGTTTCGCATGGTTCACTCCCTCCTGATCTCTGTCCGCGATCGGTCGGCTCATCGGTTTCTCTGTTTATCTAGTACCATTGTTCGGTTCATCGGCATCTCGCCCGTGTCATTTCACCATCTCCAAGAACAGGAACCCAGGGTCATATCCGGCGACCCGCGCACTCACAGAGCCTTAGTAGACGATCAAGACAAGGAGGTCTCTGTAAGTGCTGCTAAAAACGAAGCTTACGTTTGTGTGGCGTGCCCGCCGTCGCCGTCGCAATCGAGGCGCGCTACCGATGCGTCCTCCCGGGCCCTGCACACAGACGGCCCCGCGCCCGACAACGTTTTCGGACATTGTGTCGAACGGTTGAGCCGGCAAGGGCATGGCGGTGGGGGGCTCACATGGAACGAATCGCCTCGCGATAGTGCCCCAGAAGGTGCGCCTTGTCGGGACCCCCGAGATGTTCCCAGGGCAGGCGCTGGTCGGGTTCGAACGTTCGCCGCGCCGCCGATTCCAGATCCATGCCCGCCCCCGCAAAAGCCGCCTGCCACCGCTCCACGTCGAAACATTCGTCCCACAGATCGAAGCGAGCGCCGTCCCGCCAGGCGGTCTCGATTACCTGACCGCAACGTCGGTCTCCGCGCCCGATCGCCGATTCGAGCAGGCTCCGCTCGATATCGTGGAACTTGAACCGTAGGTAGTTGGCGCGACGCCGCAGCTTCTCGTCGATAATCAGGGCTCGTGCTTCCTCGAAGTATTCGCGCGGTCGCTGCGCGAACCACCCCAGCGGCGTATGTGGCTTCGGCACGAACCAACTGACGGTGACGTTCAGATGAGCCGTCCGACGATCCACCGCCTTGCGAAGTTGTGCCAGTCGGTCGGACAGATCGACGATGGCCTTGACGTCGTCGAGACTCTCGCCCGGAAGACCGACCATGAAGTACAGCTTCAGCTTCTGCCAACCCGACTGATACGCCGCCTCGACCGCCGCGAACAGATCGTCGTCCTTCAACGGCTTGTTGATGATCTGCCGCAAGTTCTCGCTGGCCGCTTCCACCGCAAGGGTCAGCCCGCTCTTTCGCACGCTCGTGAAATACTTCGGCAGCAGGTGAAGCTGCTGGTCGACACGCAGGCTGGGCACCGAAAGACCCACTCGCCTGTCCTCGAAGTAGCCTTTCAGTCGAGCGACGAGTTCTTCCAGGTGAGGGTAATCCGCGCTCGACAAGCTCAACAAACTCACCGTGTCGAATCCGGTTGCCTCCTGGGACGCTTTGGCCAGTTCGAAGATCTTCTCGACGCTGCGTGTGCGGATGGGACGCCGGCAGAAACTCGCCTGGCAGAATCGGCATCGCCCCGGACACCCCCGCATGATCTCGATGCTCACACGCTCGTGCACCGCCTCGGCAAACGGCACAATCGGTCGCGTGGAAACCGGCGCATTCTCGAAGTCCATCACCACGGCGTTGTTGAACCGCGTCGGCAACGTCTCCTCACGGGCCTTGAACTGTGTGATGCGCGAATCCTCGTACTCGAATTCGTAGAACTGGGGGACATAAGCCCAGTCGAACCGCCGGGCCGCTTCGCGCAAGATCTCCTCGTTCGTCTGTCCCGCTTCCTGGGCGGACAGCAGAAGATGCGCCAGTTCGACCACCGCCTCCTCGCCCTCGCCCAGCACGAACAGGTCGATGAAGTCCGCCACCGGCTCGCAGCAGTTCGCCATCCCGCCCCCCGCGATAATCAAAGGATCGCTGGGCGACCGCTGCTGCCGCCGAACCGCCAGACCCGCCAGATCCAGCATGTTCAGCACGTTCGTATAGCACAGTTCATTGCTCAGACTGAACCCGACCACATCGAAACTCGCCAGCGACGCCTTCGATTCGAGGCTGAACAGCGGGATCTTCTTCTCGCGCAGAAGCGCCTCGGCGTCGGTCCAGGGACTGAAGACCCGCTCAGCCGCCACGTTCTCCATGCCGTTGAGAATGTGGTACATCAAAGCCAGTCCCGTATTGGACATGGCCACCTCGTATACGTCGGGAAAGCACAAGGCCACCGCCAGCTCGCACCGATCGAGGTCCTTGCGGATCTGGTTGATCTCACCGCCGATATACCGCGCGGGCCGGCGCACAAACGGCAGAAACTCCCGTTCCACCCGGTCGGCCAATCTCTCTATCTTTCTGTCTGTCATGCGGCTATTATACTGGGCTTGACGTATTCACGATAGATGGCGTGCACGCCTTGCCGCCGAACATTCACGAGGACAGCATGAAGAACACGGGTCGTTGGATCGCCGCCGGCGTCGCAGGTCTGCTGCTCGTAGCCCTCCTTTTCGTCGGGCGAAGAGCCCCGCAGACCGTCCAGGTCGACAGCGGATACAAAGTCATCATGGGGACGTTCTCCCGCGCGGTCGCGATCGCCCCGAACGAAGAGATCGCCAGAAACGCCATCGCCGCTGCCTTCGACGCCCAGCAACGTGTCGACGAATTGATGAGCTATCACCGCCCCGAATCCGAATTGAATAGGATCAACGCCCAGGCCTACGAGCAGCCCGTCCAGGTGGACGAGGCCACCTTCGAAGTCCTCGCCCAGGCGAAACACTTCAGCGAACTGTCTGATGGTGCATTCGACGTGACCATCGGTGCCCTGGGCCAGCTCTGGCGCCAGGCCGCCACTACCGATACGCCGCCCACTGACGCCCAGATTGCCGAGGCCCGAAGCAAGGTCGGTTACGAGAAACTCCTGCTCGATCCGAACGCGCACACCGTGCGTTTTGCCGTCGAGGGCATGCAGATCGACTTGGGCGGAATCGCCAAGGGCTTCGCGATCGACCGGTCCGTCGATGCCATGAAGGCTGCCGGAGCGGTGGGGGGGATGATCGACATCGGTGGCGACATCCGCTGTTTCGGCAGACCGCCCCAGGGCCAGCAGACCTGGCGGGTGGGTTTGCAGGACCCGAGCGTCGGACCCGACGACCTCGCTCCGGGCAAGCCCTTGTTCGTCTTGAATGTCCTGGACCGAGCGGTCACCACCAGTGGCGACTACCGCCGCTTCACCACCGTGAAGGGCCAGCGGCACAGCCACATCATGGACACGCGCTCGGGAAGGGGCGCCGACGCCCTCGCCAGCGTCACCATCCTCGCCCCCGACGCCACCACCGCCGACGCCCTCGCCACCGCCGTCAGCGTCCTCGGTCCCGAAAAAGGCATGGCTCTCATCGAATGCGTCCCCGACACCGAAGCCATCCTCCTCACCCACGAGAACCCCGCCGACCCCCTCCACGACACCGGCGCCACCG
>CAZTGH010000402.1:0-5137 GCA_964612985.1 uncultured Pirellulales bacterium | reverse complement strand
GACGCGAATGCCGCGTTGCCAGGAATCGACGATGAGCCAGTAGGCATCGTGCCATCGCCAGACGAACGGCGCCTCGTGACTGACGTCGGTGACCGCCGGTCCCGTCACGGTCCAGCGATAGAGATTGTTGCTCTGGGCGAGATAGGAATGCGATCCGTGGACCTCATCCTTGTAAAGCATGCACCATTTTGCGCCCGCGCGATAGATGCAGGCATCGATGCAGCGGTCGGAGGATAGATCGAGGGTGGATTGATACGTCCAGGTCTTGCCGTCGGCGCTGGTGAAGTGCTTGATGAAGCGCTTGCCGACCCATTCGGTGTAGATGCCGTCGACCCACGAGACGTACATGTGATAGAGCCCGTCGTGGTGGAGCACACCCGGCGCCCACCAGCTACAGTCGTTGGCGACCGGATCGCTGAGCCCCTGATCGCCCTGACAGGTGCCCAGGTAGCGCCACTGCCGGCCATCTTTGGAGGCGGCGATGCCAATGGCGGAGCCATGGCAGAACTGGACGCCTTCGTTGGGCTGGAGCGTGGCGCGTCGCTGGGTGTAATAGACCCACCATTCTCCCGCCTGGTGGTTCCAGACCGGCGCGGGGTCGGCGGCGCCGTCCCAGATGGGATCGCGGAACAGTGGGGCGGGGGCCCGGGGCAAGTCGAACATCCGTTCATGGCCGGCTTCGGCCCAGCCACCGACGACGGCCAGCAGTCCCAGACTGACGAATATCCTGGCTTTCATGCGAATTCCTTTCACCGATGGTGCCGGCGCCAGATACTCCAGTGGGCGGCGAGAAAGCCCCAGGTAATCCCCACGACGGCGCCGACGCCGTGGGCGGTATTGGCGATATTGCCGATCATACCGGTCAGGCCCAGGAAGAACCATCCGATCATGAGCATGACGGTCTGCGGGTGCAGTTCCAGGCCGGAAGCGGGGTCGAATTTGCCCTGCATCCAGATGTAGCCGAGCAGTCCGAAGACCACGCCGGACATGCCTCCGAAACTCGGTCCGCTGACGAAATACTGACCGAGATTCGAGATGGCCGAAATCACCAGCACCAGCGCCAGCAAGGTCCAGGTCCCTTTCCGCGTCTCGATCATGCTGCCCAGATCGCGGAGCCAGAGCATGTTGAAGATGATGTGCAGCGGGCCGAAGTGCAGGAACATGGGGGTGAACAGCCGCCAGATCTGGCCATGGCGGATCTCGGGCAAATGCTCAGCGAATCGGTTCATAGGCGAGTGTTCGCTAATGGACAGGAGCCAGCGGAGGCGATCATTGCCGCCCAGAAGGACCACAAGCGTCACCACGACGCTGATAACGATCAGGGTGATCGTCAGGGTCCCGTAGCCGACGGGCGGCCTGTAGAACGCGGTTCGCGCGTCCACGATGCGGGCGCGCTTGGGGGTGTGCGCTTGCTCTTGGCGATGACGCTGCCGGGCGCCGTGACCGGCGCCTTGGACGAACATCGGGTCATCGGGCCTGGCAGCGAAACGCTCGAACAGATCCACGGCCTCCTCCAGGTGAGATTCGTCGACGACCCAGATCACCCAACCGCCCGCGGCGGTCGGTTCCACCTGATTCTCAATCTTGCGGCTGTAGAGAAAATCCCCGAATCGTCTGGCCTGCATTTCGTCTTCCAGTCGACCGATCTGTCGCATGCAACGCCCCTGATTTCGTCAATCCATGTGAACGAATGCTGCGCGCCGACCTCCGCCGACCCGCCCAAGAGGATGGTAACGCGTACTCCTTTTCGGTGCCAGCCAAATCGACCGCCTGTTTGCGGGGGCCTGCCATGAGAAGGTAAAGCCTTTTGAGATGGGAAGTTGCGCTTCGTTGACTTTGAGTGTGGGGATTTGTTAAGATGAGTGTGGAACGTCTGCCCGGTCCTGATTGGCGGAGGGGGCGGCGAGCCGAATGAGGATCCCGCCGGTTGTATCCTAGGGTCCCGCGTGCAGGCGGCTAGGTATTGGAGAGCGGCCGACATGGTGTGAGCGGCCCGTCCGCGGGTAGTGGAAAGCGCGCGTTCGAAGGTGGAAGGTGACATGACCGACGTTTCGAGTTCCCTCTTGTTCATGGTTGTTCTGGCTCTGGTGTCCTCGGTCTCGGCTCAGGGGGCTGGGGTCGTGGTCATCAACGAGTTGCACACAGACCCGGATGTGAAGACCGAGCTTGTGGAATTCATCGAGCTGCACAATCCGGGGCCAACCGACATCGACATCTCCGGCTGGTCCTTCAGCGATGGCGTCGCCTATACGTTCCCGCCTCGCACGATGCTGCCGGCCGATGGATACGTTGTCGTTGCGCAGGATCTGGACGAGTTGCTGGCCAAGTGGAGCATCCTGCGGGTCAACCTGCCCACCCACAAAGCGGTCGGCGCCTACGCCGGCAAGCTCAGCAACGAGGGCGAACGAATCGTACTCCGCGACGCCGACGGCCAGATCGTCGACGAAGTGGACTACAAGCTGGGCTTCCCCTGGCCGATGGTGGGCGACCCGGTGCCCGCGAATCAGCCGGGCAAGGGCCAATCGCTGCAACTGGTCAATCCCGCCCTCGACAACGACCTGGGAGGCAGTTGGAGCGCCGCCGCCCCGACGCCGGGCTTTCCCAACATGGAGGTTCTGGCCGAGACCGTACCTCCCTACATCCGCCAGGTCGAACACCGTCCCGAGCAGCCCACGTCGCGCGAGCCCGTGACGATTACCGCCAAGGTCACCGACGTCGACGGACTGGCCACGGTCCAGGCGTTCTATCAGGTCGTCGAGCCAGGCGACTACATCGGCATCGACGACGTCCGCTACGACAACGAGTGGACCTTCGTCGATATGCACGACGATGGCCTGGCCGGGGACGCCGTCGCCGGCGACGACATCTATACGATCCAACTACCGGCCGATTTGCAGACCCACCGCCGGCTGATCCGCTACAAAATCGTAGCGATCGATCCCACCGGCGCGATCCGCGAAGCGCCCTACGGCGACGATCCGCAACCCAACTTCGCCTACTTCGTTTACGACGGCGTCCCCGCATGGCGCGGAGCGGTCCGGCCCGGTGTGACCCCGGTCGTCACCTTTCCCGCCAGCGTCATGTGCAGCCTGCCCACCTACCATCTGATCAGCACGAAGTCCGATGTCGAGCAGTGCACCTGGCTCTCGAAGTACGGCGGCAGCGATTACCGCTGGCGCGGCACGCTCGTCTACGACGGCGTCGTCTACGACCACATCCGCTATCGCGCCCGAGGCGGTGTCTGGCGCTACGCCATGGGCAAAAATATGTGGAAGTTCGACTTCCTCCGAGGCCACGCCTTCCAGGCCCGCGACGATTACGGCAACAAGTACGCCACGAAATGGGACAAGCTCAACTTCTCGGCCTGTATCCAGCAAGGCAGTTTCGGCCAGCGCGGCGAACAGGGTATGTTCGAAGCCCTCTCCTTCCGCCTCTTCAACATGGTCGACTGTCCCGCCCCGAAGACGAACTACGTCCACTTCCGCATCATCGACGAACCGCACGAGGACGGAACGCGCAACGCTGCGCACGCGCCCCTGACCTCCGGCGGCACCCAGTACGACGGCGATTTCTGGGGCCTCTACATGACCATCGAACAGATGGACGGTCGCTTCCTCGACGAGCACGAACTGCCCGATGGCAACCTCTTCAAGATGGACAACGCCAATCGAGAGACCAACAACCAGGGACCCACACAGCCCACCGACCAGTCCGATCTCAACGCGTTCCTCGGCCAATCCTCGGGCGCCTCGGAGGCGTGGTGGCTGGCCAACGCCAACCTTGACGCTTACTACGGCTACTACGCCGTCTACCAGGCGGTCCATCACGGCGACATCACCGGCAAGAACTGGTTCCTCTACCATCACCCGCTGACCGACCGCTGGTGGCAACTGCCCTGGGACCTCGACCTGACCTGGACCACCTACTACGGCAGCAACGACCCGAGCGACCCGTGGAGCCGTAACGGCATCCTCGGTCACAGCACGATCCGCATGGAGAACAAGAACCGCCTGCGCGAGATCATCGACCTGCTGTGGAATCCCGACCAGACCGGGCAACTGATCGACGAATACGCCGGCATTATCGACGACCCGACCGCGAGCCTCTCCATGGTCGACGCGGATCGTGCCATGTGGGACTATCATTGGGCGGTCGGCGACGGCGCCTACCCGACGTACCTCAATCAGCCGGCCAGCCACAAGGCGGGGCAGGGGCGCTTCTATGCGGAGGCCGCCAGCCGGGGTTACACGCGCAGTTTCGAGGGCATGGTCCAGGTGATGAAGGACTACCTCGACGAACGCGCCGGCCACATGAACCGAAAGGCCGCCGACGGCTCCATCCCGGCCACGCCGACGGTGATCGCCACGGGTCCCGAGGATTTCCCTGCCAACGCGCTGACCTTCCGGACGAGCCCGTTCAGTGATCCGCAAGGCGGCCAGAGCTTCGCGGCCATGAAGTGGCGGATCGCCGAGGTTGAGCCCTATTCGGTCGTGCCACCGCCTCCGGTTGCAGCCGGACAGGTGTTGCTCCCCGACGGCGGCGTCTGGAAGTATTTCAAGGGCACCGAGGAGCCTTCGTCACCTGTGAGTGTTTGGCGGCAGCGCGGCTTTGACGACGACGCATGGCTGTCCGGCACCGCGCCCATCGGCTACGGCGAAGCCTTCATCGCGACGAACCTGCCGGACATGCGCGGGCGCTATTCGACGTTCTACGTCCGCAAGCAGTTCCAGGTCAGCGACCTCAATGAGATCGGGACGCTGCGAGTCGAAGCGATGTACGACGATGGGGTCAACATCTGGATCAACGGCAAGCTCGTCGCCAGCGAGAACGTCGTTTTGAGCGAACTGCCCCACACGGCCTATACGAACAATCGTTCGGAGAATCACGAATTCACCACCGTCGCTACGGTCGATGCGAGCGAGTATCTCGTGCAAGGGATCAACGTCGTAGCCGCCCAACTGGTGAACCAGTCACTCGGTAACAGTTCCGATTGCTTTTTCGATCTCCGCCTGATGGGCGAGAGCGGCGATCCGATCGAACCCGAGCGGCCGAGCGTGCGCGCCAACTTCTCACGCAAGCCGCGCAAGTACGAGATCGACGCGGTCTGGGAGAGTGTCGAACTGAGCCAGTTTGACCC
>CAZTGH010000401.1:0-5142 GCA_964612985.1 uncultured Pirellulales bacterium | reverse complement strand
AGAGGGCCACGTTCACAAAGGGTAGGCAGACCATGAAGACGATCTACTTTGACAACAACGCAACGACCCGGGTGGCCGACGAGGTGTTCGAGGCCATGCAGCCGTACTTCTGCGACCTCTACGGCAACCCCTCCAGCATGCACACGTTCGGCGGGCAGGTCGGCATCCAGGTCCGCCAGGCCCGCGAGCAGGTCGCGGCACTGCTGGGCTGTCACCCCAGCGAGATCATCTTCACCAGTTGTGGCACCGAAAGCGACAGCACCGCCATCCTCGGCACGCTGGCGGCGGTTCCGCAGCGGCGCAAGGTCGTCACGACCCGCGTCGAGCACCCGGCGGTCCTGACGGTCTGCCGCGACCTCGAGAACCGGGGCTATCACGTGGTCGAACTCGGCGTCGACAAGCAGGGCCGACTCGATCTCGACGAACTCGAGAGCGAACTCGACGACGACACCGCCATCGTCACCATCATGGCCGCCAACAACGAGACGGGAACGATCTTCCCCGTCGAGCAGATCGCGCAGATGGTGACCGACCGCGGCATCACGTTCCACACCGATGCGGTTCAGATCGTCGGCAAAGTCCCGCTGGACCTGTCGCACAACGCGATCAACCTGCTGAGCCTCTCGGGCCACAAGCTCCATGCGCCCAAGGGCGTCGGCGTGCTCTATGTCCGCAAAGGCACGCGGATTGCACCGTTTCTGCTCGGAGGTCACCAGGAGGGCGGCCGTCGCGCCGGAACCGAAAACGTCCCCGGCATCGTCGGACTCGGCAAGGCCTGCGAGCTGGCGCTCAAGTACATGGACGACGAGAACACCCGGGTCAAGGCCTTGCGCGACAAGCTCGAAAGCGCCATCCTCGCCAACTGCCCCGACAGCCGGATCAACGGCGACCCCGAGAGCCGTCTGCCCAACACGACCAACATCAGCTTCGAGTACATCGAGGGCGAGGCCATCCTGCTCATGCTCGACCGCTTCGGCATCTGCGCCAGCAGCGGTTCCGCCTGCACCAGCGGTTCGCTCGAACCCTCGCACGTGCTGCGCGCCATGGGGGTGCCGTTCACGTCCGCCCACGGTTCGATCCGCTACAGCCTCAGCCGGTATAACACCGAAGAAGAAGTGGACTTCACGATCGAGAAGATGCCCCAGATCATCGAGCGGCTCCGCGAGCTGTCGCCCTTCGTCGGCCGGACCACCGCGTAGCTGGCCCGACGCCTGTTAGCGGCGGTTTTGACGCGGCTCCGGCTCCGGCGGCCCTCTTGCCCTGGATACGGTCGGAATACGGTGACAAGCGAATCTGTCGCATGCCTTTGTCATTCCGACTGGAGCGAAGCGGAATGGAAGAACCTGGCATCGAACGGGCTATTGTCTGCGTTTCGGGGTGGTATCCGGGACGCAGTGATTCGTCAACGGTTCAGAGGGCTCGGACGCAGGCCGGGCGACTGACTTCTTCGCGGCCAGACCCTTCGACTCCACTTCGTTCCGCTCAGGGTGACAGGATAAGAGAGGCTCCGGTCGAGATGACAAATGAGGCGTAGAGCCCGGTCCCAAGTGTGGCGATCAGGAGCCGTAGCCCGAATTTGCCACCATTTGCCGGCCGCACTCCCTGCCGGTCGAATTTCCTTTTCTCTTGCGTTGCCCGAGGCCCGGACGTATCGTCTCTGCTGGCGAAGCCGGGAGGCTCACCAACTAGCCGAAGACTCCATCACGAACGACGGAAAGGACTCAGAGGAAAACCAAATGGACCCAAGCAAATCCACACAGCCGATGCTGGCCGTTCTGATCGACGCCGACAACACCCAGGCCTCCATCACCGACGGCCTGCTCTCGGAAGTCGCCAAGTACGGCGTCGCCAGCGTCAAGCGCATCTATGGCGACTGGACCACCACCAGCCTTACCGGATGGAAGTCCGTCTTGCTGGAGCACTCGATCCTGCCGATCCAGCAGTTCCGCTACACGGTCGGCAAGAACGCCACCGATACCGCCATGATCATCGACGCGATGGACCTGCTCTACACCCGCCGCTTCGACGGGTTCTGCCTGGTCTCGAGCGACAGCGACTTCACCCGTCTGGCCTCGCGCATCCGCGAAGAAGGCCTGCTCGTCTACGGGTTCGGCGAACGCAAGACCCCCAAGGCCTTCGTCTCCGCCTGTGATAAGTTCATCTACGTCGAGGTGCTGCGCTTCGAGGAAGACACCGAACAAGCCGCCAAACCCAAGGGCGCCAACGAACTCAAGGGCGACACCAAGCTGGTAGCCCTGCTCCGCAGTGCCCTGGAAGCGGCCAGCGACGAGAGCGGCTGGGCCCACCTGCGGGCCGTCGGCAGCAACATCGCCAAGCAGGCCCCCGAGTTCGATCCCCGCAACTACGGCTACAGCAAGCTCCGCGAACTGGCCCTGGCGACCAAGCTGTTCGACGTCGACGAACGCGTCCACGGCGACGGCCACTCCCGCTCCATCTACATCCGAGACAAACGCCACCGACCCCGAAAATGACGGATGGCAGCCTCAAACGCGACAGCGTTGGGGATGGCGGATCCGGTTGGCGCCGTCAAATTCGAAATCCCAAGCACGAAATCCGAGACACACCCGAATCCTCCAAAACGGAAATTCGAAGCGGGGTCGGTCTGGAGATGCGCGGGGATCCGGATTTGACGCCTTGGAGCTTCGTGCTTGTCGCATCCTGTCCATTCCGACACCCGATTGTGCCGTCCACGGATTTTCGTTGATTTTCTCCCGGGTTGGTGCGTCTATGTGCATGGAGCAGCGTACAGAGTGCGGTCTGGACATGGATGACAATTCGAATTCGAGCGAGCGATAAGGAGAACGGTCATGAAGTCTTCGAAACTGCGGCGTGTGGCAATCCTTGCGGGGCTCTTGCTGATGCTGGCGCCGACAGCATCTCCAGCAGCCAACCCGACCGATGCGCCCGAGCCCAAACCGGCGGTGGTCCCCCATTTTCATCTCAGCGGCGTCCTGAGCGAGTCGCCCATGGTCGATCCCTTCGGGCTCACCGCCGGAGAGATCACCTCCCTGCGTGAGCTGGTCGGCCTGATGGACGATGCAGCTTCTGATGAGCGGGTCGAGGCGGTCGTGCTGACCTTCGACGATATGGCGCTGGGACTGGGGCAACTCGAGGAGGTCCGCAGGGCCATCCAGGGCATCCGCGAGGAAGGCAAGAAGATCTACGTCCACACCGGCAGCATGAGCACCTTCGTCTATGGGCTGCTCAGCGCGGGCGACTATCTCAGCGTCGAGCCCCAGTCGATGATCTGGCTGACCGGCATCTACGGCGAATCGCTCTACGTCAAGGAACTGCTCGACAAGATCGGCGTCCAGGCCGATTTCATGCACATGGGCGACTATAAATCGGCCGCCGAGATGCTCACGCGCACGAGTCCCAGCGACCCGGCCGCCGAGAACATCAACTGGCTGCTCGACAGCTATTACGCCAGCCTCGTGGGGATGATCTCCGCCTCGCGCGACCTCTCCGCCCAGCAGGTGCGAACGCGGATCGACGAGGGACCCTACCTGGCCGACCAGGCCCTGGCCAAAGGGCTCGTCGATGCGGTACAGACGCGAGACGCCTTCCTCGCCCAGGTCAAGAAGGACTTGGCCGAACCGGTCAAATTCGACAACCGCTATGGGCAAGAAGAGAAACCCGCCATCAATCTCTCCAGTCCGTTCGCCTTCTTCTCACTGCTGGGCGAGTTGATGAACCCGCCCGCCAAACCTCGGAAGCCCAGCATCGCCGTCGTCTACGTCGAAGGTGCGATCGTCACCGGGTACAGCCAGCCCAGCCCGTTCGGACAGGTTGCCGGCGCCTACAGTGGCGACGTTCGAAACGCTCTTCATACCGCGCTGGACGACGACACCGTCAAGGCGGTAGTCCTGCGCGTCGATTCGCCCGGTGGGTCCGCCGAAGCCAGCGAGGTGATCCTCAACGCGACGCGGGAAGTGATGGCCAAGAAGCCTTTCGTCGTTTCCATGGGCGACATGGCCGCCAGCGGAGGCTATTACATCTCCTGTGCCGCCGACACCATCTTCGCCGACGAGATCACCGTCACCGCTTCGATCGGCGTCGTCGGCGGAAAGCTCGTCACCAGCGACCTGTGGGACAAGCTGGGCGTCAACTGGATCGGCTATAAGCGCGGCGCCAACGCCGACCTCTTCAGCAGCGAGCATGCCTTCGACGAGTCGCAGCGCCGAATCCTCCAAGGATACATGCAGAGCGTGTACGATGTTTTCAAGCAGCACGTCGCCACTGGTCGCAAAGACAAACTCACCAAACCGCTCGACGAGATCGCCGGCGGACGCGTCTACACCGGCAAACAGGCCCTCGAACTCGGACTCGTCGACCGCATCGGAGGGCTCGATCAGGCGATCGAGTACGTCGCGAACCAGGCCTCGCTCGACGACTACGAGGTCCGCGTGATCCCCGAGCCCAAGGACTTCCTCACGATGCTGATGGAGGACTACTCGGGCGAGGGCCGAAGGCCCAGCGACGTCTCCGCAGGCACCCTCGGCCTGCTGGCCGAGCACCCCTCCCTGGCGAGTCTGCTCGAGCTGTTGCGAAAGACCGAACCGCAGCGGGCCAACGCACTCCTGCAGGCCCTCCAGCGCGTCGAGCTGATTCGCAGCGAAAGCGTCGTCCTGATGGCGCCCTTCGACGTCATCTTCCGCTGAAACCAGCGCAGGTCATGCATCGTTCGTAGTGGCGTCGTAAGACGCTGTCTCGATATCGTTCACAGCCGTGCTGCTAGGTGTGGGTATGCCCTCACGGGCACACTACAAACGCAGGCTGCGCACGCCGCACGGTGCGCCTTGGACGAATGGAGGAATGGTTGCATGGCCGACCTCAAACGACGCGACCGGGCCCGCCTCGCGCGCCTGGTCACAATCACTAGCGCCACCGTATGGCTCCTCCTCATCGTTCTCGGATTTGTGGCGGTCGTGGGGTTCGTCGACGCCAATGGCAAGTACTTCGCCCTTACCTGGCTCGTGCTGTCCCTGATCGCGGCCGTGGCCCTCGTCCGCTGGGCTTGGGCAGCCAAATCACCCCATCAAAAGTAGGGGCGAGGCATGCCTCGGAAACGAGTCAATGACCACAATCCCGCCTTGGATATTGTATGATGGGGATAATGTA
>CAZTGH010000400.1:0-5146 GCA_964612985.1 uncultured Pirellulales bacterium | reverse complement strand
GCTTCCTCGGTCACGACCACGTTATCCCAGTAGTACTTCCCCAGCGGCCAGTACGAGTAGAGCATCACCTGCATGACCTTCACGTCCTGCGTGCGGAGAGTCGGGTTGAAGGTTCGCGAGAAGGTCTCCCACTCCTTCCCCTGGGTCTTGGTGCGCAGCGCGAGGTACATGCGGTAGAGCTCGCGCTTCTGGGTGGTGAACTCGTCGGTCTGCGTGGCGTAGCCCTTCACGAAGGCCTTCGGGAAGAAGATGCCGCCCCACTTCGCCTTGATGTCCACGCTCAGGCGGTAGCGCATCTTGGGCTTCACGCGGATGAAGTGGCTGTAGACCTGGACGCCGGTGAGTCCCCCGATGGTGGCGTAGATCTGGTTCGGCTTCACGGGGATGGGCTCGGGCGCGTCCTTGGCCGTGGCCTGGCCCGACCGCACCTTCTTCATCCACGGCAGGGCCTGGCTCTCGAGCACGTTCGTCTCGCACATCAGGCACTTGCCCTTGCCGTCCTTGCGGTCGATCCAGAACGTCACGAGCCCGTCGACGGGTGACCAGCCGCTGGGCGTGCCCGTGCCCTTCTCGAAGGACGGGTTCTGGATGAGGTTCCGCGCCCGCGCCTGCTCGTCGACGGGCGTGAGGGTCCGGAGCGTCGTGCGCTGCTCGAGCAGGATCGGCTCGAAGTCGGTGTAGAAGTTGGCCACGCCGGCGAAGTTGGCCACCTTCTTGTTCACGTCGAGGTAAGGCTGTGCCTTCCCCTCGGTCTTCATGCAGCGGACGTAGACGTGGAACGCCCTGCCTTCGAGTGGGACGGCCTTGCCCCACATGACGAGGTGGGCCCCGAGGTCATCGCGGGCGAATGCCTGGATCGCGGTCTCGTTGCCCGTGTGGCGCACCTTCAGGCCGGCGTCGTCCGCGGCCAGGCGCACGTCGTCGCGGTCCACCAGCACGTGGGTGTTGGCCTCGATGGCGCGGCGCATCAGCCTGTCCGCCACCTTCTTCCCCAGCTTCCCGCCGTCCGGCGACTCGAAGTCGAGGATGACGAGCACCGGCTTCTCGCCGGCGAGAGCCGTGGCGGCCAGCACGCTGAGGCAGAGGACGAGGCGGCGCATGGCGGTCTCCTGAGGCATCGGGTGCACGGGGGCCATTCCCTCGCGCACCGATGATCCCACATATCCGCGTGGCGATCAAGGGGGAGCTACTTGGGCCGGATCTCTTCGATGGTGGTGAGTGACATGGGCTGGTTCACGGTGCTGCCGTCGGGGCGCCGCAGAAGGACGTGGACCTGGGTGGTCTGAGGGGAGGGGACGCTCACGCGGACGGGTTTGGAGATGCCTTTGGCCTCGATCTCCCATTCGTTCGCGCCCGTCGGGCGCAGGTGCCGCACGTCGGCCACGTGGATCGGGAAGGGGGCCTCGCGGTCGGGCAGCTTCGCGTCGAACACGAGGTCGCCGACCAGCAGGCCCTCGACGGTGCGCTTGATGTTCTTCTGGCGCACGAGGACGAGCCGGCGCGCGAGGGCTGCTTCCGTGAGCTCCGCCCGGATCGCGGCCTCGTCGAGCCGGGGGTTCGGCGGCCGGTTGGGCTTCGCTTCGGGGAGGCCGATGCCGAAGGGCACGCTCTCGACGGTGCCGCGCGTCTCGATGGAGATGGCAGGGGCGGAGGCGAAGGCCACGATCTCGTTTTCGGGCAGGTCCCGATAGGCCCGGCGGAAGTAGTACCCGATGATGCACAGGAGGAAGGAGAGGGCGAGGAACCAGCGGATGGTCCGCGCGTTGGCCTTCTTGCGTTCGTCGACCACCTCGCGGTCGACGCTGGCCTGGATGTCGGCCAGGTCGTGCTCGAGCTCGGCCCCGCACTCGTCGCAGTAGAGGCGGTTGATCGGGTTCTCGGTTCCGCATCGCGGGCACTTCATCGGAGCGGCCTCTCTACGGAGCCACGGTGAACGACCAGGATGCCTCCGCGGGCTTCTTCAGCGAGTCCTGGACCCGCACGGTGATCGTGTACTGGCCTGGAACGGGGTCATCCGGGACCGGGCAGCGGACGTCGGGCGTCGCGGGATCGCCGCGGCGCACGGAGTTGTCCTTTGCGGTGAGCTGGTACTTGCCGCGCAGGACGAGGAATCGGTTCGAGACGGGGGCGTCCTTCGGATACGTGAGCGTGGCCGTGAGGGTGTCCGTGTTGACCGTGCTGACCGCATCCACGACGCGGAAGGCGACGGCGTCGAGCTTCGCCACCTTCGCCCCCGGTGCGGGGTGCTGGCCGACGATTCGTGGCGGCTCGCGGTCGATCGCGAAGCTCTCCGACGCCTTTTCGGACACGTTGCCCATGGCATCCGTGAACTGCACCTCGAGGGTGAACTTGCCTTGCGGCAGATTCACCATAACCCCACGGATGCAGTTCTCGAACAGGCGGAAAGGCGGCGTTTCGGTCCTGCCCGTCAGGGCGTTCGTGAGCCGCACCGTCACCTTCTCCGGGTCGATGGGCTCCGGAGTGGCGGGCGCGAGGAGGCGGGCACCGAACCGCAGGTCGTGCGGCGTCGCGATCTCGGTCTGCTGCACCGTGAAGCGGTCGACGTTGGGCGGGCTGGTCAGGATCTCGAGGTGCTTGGCCAACTCGTCCTTCTGCTCGGCCAGCGCCGTGGAGAGCTTCAGGTGCTCGAGGGCCTTCGTGTAGCGCTTCGCCTGGAGATGGAGCGCCCCCAGGGTGCGCTGGATGCGGGGTCGGGACTGGCGGATGTGTTCCTTCTTCGACGCCGCGGCGATCTGGTCCGCTTGCTCGAAGTGATCCACCGCCGTGTCCGTATCGCCCAGGAGCGCATCGAGGGTGCCCAGCATGCAGGCCATCATGAAGGAGTTGACTCTGCGCGCGCGCGGGTCCGTGACGAGCGTCCGCAGCTCGGCGCGCACGTTCTGGAGAACCTTCTTCTGAGCCGGTCCGCTGTCTCTGTCGGACAGCGCGATGAGGTAGGAAGCGACGGCGCTGTTGAAGCGGCCGTGCCAGTCCAGCTCGGCCATCTCCTTGGCCTGGGCGAGGTAGCGCACGGCTGCCTCGGGGCTCTGGTTCCTGACGTAGTAGATGGCGAGGCTCTGGCAGATAGCGGCGCACAGGTCGGGGGCCGCGTCTTCCGCGCCCTTCATGTCCCTCAGCACGTCCTTCACGTTCTCCGCATATCGGCGGCCTTCGCCGGGAGGGAGGTCGCTCGCCAGGAGGCGTTGAGCGTAGGCCCCCGCGAGGTTCAGGCGGGGCACGTTCCACAAGGGAGCGAAGCAGGTGGCCTTCTCGAATTCGCTCACGGCTTTCGGGAGCGCGCCTTTCCGGAGCGCGACGAGCCCCCGGAGATTGTAGAGGAAGGGGAGGGCATCGATGCTGATATTGCCCACCTTGCGGACCGTCGCGAGGTGATGTTCACAGGTTGCGTAGTCGTCGTTCAGGAGAGCGACCGTCGCCAGGTTCACGTAGAGGTCGCCTGATTCGGGGTAGGTTTCCTGGGCATCCTCGAGCTGCGTCCTGGCCTTGGCCGCGGTCGCGTGCCGCTCGGGAGCGGCTGGGTTGGTCGCCATGACGGACTCGAGTTGTGCGACCGCTCGGCCAATGCAGACGGGGAGGGTGGGGGAGCGGCGACGGGCCGACTGCTCCTCGTAGAGGCGCTGGAAGAGCTCGAGCGCCTTGCCGAAGTTCGCCGTGTCGCCCATCAGGCCGTCGTCGATGAGCAGCTTCCCCTTCGCCTCCAGTGGCGCCGTGTAGTCGGGCTTCGCCGCCATGGCCTCGTCCAGGGCATCGTGGAGGAGCTCCGTGTTGTCTGCGGCGTAGTGGTCCATCGCGCGGTCGAAGGCCTTGCCGGCCTTGTACTCGTCGATGGTGCCCAGGAGCATGGTGAGGCCCGAGAGGCCGAAGATCGCGGTGACGGCCAGCTCGACCGTGGACTGGATGCTCAGGCGAAGCAGACGGAGCACCTGGCTCTCCCTCTAGTCGATAACCTTCCCGCGGATGGCCCGGGCGGGAACGATCAAATGGCGCGGATCCACCCGCTCACCCCGGTCGTCGAACAGCACGAACACGCAGTTGCGTGGGACCATGAATTCCGGCACCGAGATGCGGCGGCGATGGGTCTTCACGTAATGCTCGGTGATGCGCTGCCTGGGCGCGAGCTCGCCGTCCTGGCGTTCCGCCCGGTGCAGCTCGTCGCCCTCGAGCGCGACCACGTCGCCCGGCTTCCCGATGACCCGGGCGAACTCCCTGGGGAACCGCCGCTCTCTGCCGAGCGGCGGCTCGAACATGATGATGTCCTCGTAGGCGAGTTCCCCGGGACGCCGAATCCGCTTGTTCACCCACACGTGTGAGCCGCGCTTGATGCGCGGGTCCATGAGGGTGAACTTGTCGTCCACCTTCTGCCACGAGTACGTGGTGCCTGTCCGGATGAGGAGGGAGCAGATGATGGCCACGCCGGCGTAGAAGATGGCGGAACTGACCGCGTCGCGAACGCTCATTGCCTGGGACTTCCGCCTGGAGGAAGTGGAGCACCGCCGTAATACTACCCCACGGCCCGTAAGCAGTCAAGCCGCAACGCCTTGCAGCCTTGGCCGTCCGCCCCGCCGCCTATTGCTCGCGGAGGACCCGCACCGAGAATCCCCGGAACTCCGCGGCCGTTTTCGGATTCACCTGGAAGCCGTAGGTCTGAAGCCCGGCGGGGTCGGCCTCGAGCTTGTTCGCCATCCGCACCTTGTAGTCCCTGCCGACGGCCACCTCGACGAAGGCGGGGTTGACCACGGCGCGCAGGGCGTACCATTCGCCGGGTTTGAAGGCGAAGGGCTGCAACTTCCGCTCGGCCGCCTGGTCGTCCGAGGTCGCCGCCACCAGCAGGCCCACCAGGGCCGGCTTCGCCGCGTTCACCCAGAAGCCGATGCTCGGACGGGCCTTGCCCGCCAGGCGCAGGATCGCGCCCGTGCCCTCGGTCACCCGCACGTCGGTCTTCAGGACGTAGCTGGGCGCGTGGTGCAGCGACACCAGGCACTCGGCGTCGTGGTCCTCCGCCACGGTGCAGCGAAGCACGCCGCCTTCGAGGGTCCACGTGCCGAAGCGCCGCTGCCATTCGTCGAGGTTCTTCCGGGCGATCAGTTCCACGTCGCGGCCCAGGGCGAGGTCCGTTTCGAGCTCG
>CAZTGH010000399.1:0-5158 GCA_964612985.1 uncultured Pirellulales bacterium | reverse complement strand
CACGCCCGTTTCGGGCGTGCCTGACTCAGGAAGTACGCAAAAACCGGATGAGCCATAAAAATCTCCGCAGAAGGTAGAACCCCCGACGCAACCGAGATTATAATGGAGATGCTGCACATGGGGGTGTCGCACGAAGTGTAGGGCCCGCCCACGGGCGTGGTCGCAAAACCGTGAATGCCGCCGGACGGGATCGGACCAAATCGGCTCCCGCCGCAAAGGTCCAGCAGGATACGCCGATATGAACGCGTCAAACCGTTACAGAATGAACGTCGTCCTCTTGCTCGCCCTCTCCGCAGCCCTCCGTGCATCCGCCGCCCTGGGCGTCTATCACGACTACGACACCCTCACCGCCAGGCTGAATGCCTGCGCCGCCGCCTATCCCGAAATCTGCCGTCTCCACAGCCTGGGCCAATCTGCTCGAGGCCGCGAACTCTGGGCCCTGCTCATCACCGACCATCCCGACGACGAAGAAGACGAGCCCGAATTCCGCTACGGCGCCTCCATCCATGGCAACGAACCCGAAGGACGTGAGATGTGCCTCTATTTCATCGACATGCTCCTGACCGAGTATGGCACGCTCGATCGCATCACGAACCTGGTCGATCGCACCGCCATCTGGATCCTCCCCTCCATGAACCCCGACTCCGATGACCGACACAACGCCAACGGCATCGACCTCGACCGTGCGTTTCCCACCCTCACCGACGGAAGCCTGAGCCGCTTCGACGGAGGGCCCCTCACCGCTTTAATCCGCGAACCCGAGGTGCAACACCTCATGAAGTGGATGGCCCAAAACAGCTTCGTCCTCTCCGCCGACCTCCACTCCGGCGAAGAACTCGTCATCTATCCCTATTGCCACGACTACGTCGCCACCCCCGACGAACGCCTCTTTCAGGACCTCTCCCGTCGCTATTCCGCACGCAATCCGTCCATGTGGAACAACACGGACTTCCCCGACGGCATCGTCAGTGGAGCCGACTGGTTCATCGCCCTCGGCACCCTCCAGGATTGGGCGTACATCCACCTCGGCTGCTACGCGCTGACCATCGAACTGCACAAGAGCCAGCAGGTCCTGCCCGCCGACGAACTGCCCGCCCTCTGGTCCGACAACGCCGAGTCCATGCTCGCCCTGCTCGAAGCCGCCCACATTGGCATCCGCGGACTCGTCACCGACCGCAGCTCCGCCGAGCCCCTCTGGGCCCAGGTCTTCGTCGAAGGCAACAGCCAACCCGTCTTCACCGATCCCGACGTCGGAGACTACCACCGCATCCTCCTGCCCGGAACGTATAACCTGATCGTCTACGCGCACGGATACGTCCCGCGCCGCCTCAAAGACATCGTCGTCGCTGAAGGCCCCGCCACCCGCCTCGACGTCGAACTCCTCCCCGATCGCGCCAGCCCCGACTTCGACGACAACGGAATCGTCGATGCCAACGATCTGGATCTCCTCATGGCCGCCTGGGGACAGAACCGACCCGCCCTCGACATCGCGCCCCTGCCCGCCGGCGACGGCACCATCGACGAACGCGACCTTGAACTCTTCGCCGAATTCTGGCGCTGCGATATCCCCGATGTCCCCCGCTCCCCCCTGGTCTCGCGCTGGGCCCTCGACGAAGCCGACGGCAACAAGGCCCACGACGACACCGGCAGCAAAGATGGCCTCCTCCTCGGCGACCCCTTCTGGCAGCCCGACGCCGGAATGCTCGACGGCGCCCTCGCCTTCGACGGCTACGACGACCACATCCTCGTCGACGACGCCGTCATCGATCCCGCCGACGGACCCTTCAGCGTCCTCGCCTGGATCCAGGGCGGCGCCCCAGGACAGGTCATCCTCTCCCAGGCCGACGGCGCCAGTTGGCTCCGCACCGACGCCCTCGCCGGATTCCTCGCCACCGAACTGGAAGGCCGCGACCGCTTCGATGGCCCCCTCGACTCCGACGCCCCCGTCACCGATGGCGACTGGCACCGCATCGCCCTCGTCTACGACGGAACCGCCCGCCGCCTCTACGTCGATGGTCTCCTCGTCGCCGAAGACCTCCAGCCAGGCGGCCTCGCCCCCAACTCCGGCGGACTCTACATCGGATGCGCCGCCGATCAAACCCCCGGATCCTTCTTCTCCGGACTCCTCGACGACCTCCGCGTCTACAACCACCCCGTCGCCCCCTGACCCCCTCGCAATTCCCCAATCATCAATATTCAATCATCAACCATCAATCGCACCCCCCGTGTCGCGGGCGTCCCGCCCGCGCCAATCCTCAATCCCAAATCGTAAATCGAAAATCGTAAATCATAAATCCTGCCCCGCTTTCCCGCCCCGTTCCAGCGTCTCCCGCACGATCTCCACAAACACCCGCGCCTTCGACTCCCACAGAAACTCGTTCTGGATCCGCGCGCGGGCCTTGAGCCCCAGCCCCCGCCCATACGCCCGATCCCCCAGCAGCCGCTCGATCGAGCCCACCAGCCCGTCCTCCATCTCCTCTGGCGAACCCACCGGCACACCGATCCC
This sequence comes from uncultured Pirellulales bacterium, assembly GCA_964612985.1. GTDB lineage: Bacteria > Planctomycetota > Phycisphaerae > Sedimentisphaerales > Anaerobacaceae > Anaerobaca. The sequence goes on along the minus strand of CAZTGH010000399.1, from coordinate 2,652 downwards.
ATATTCATCTCCCACGTACTGCCAGGGCCCGCCCCACCGCGCCACAATCACCGCAAGCCCGTACGACATCGCCTCCAGCACCGCCAGCCCGCCCGAATCCCGCACGCTCGGAAATACGAACACCCCCGCCTTCGCCAGAAACGCCGACGTCTCGCTCTGCTTGATCTGCCCCGCAAACCGCACCCGCTGCCCCAGCCCGAGCCGCTCCGAGAGCGCCTCCCATTCGGCGCGCATCGGACCGTCCCCCACGATCGTCAGCCGCACCCGCTCGGGAAGACGCACCAGCGCCTTCAGCAGCACGTCCACGCATCGGCACGGAATCAGCCGCCCCACGAACAGCAGTTCCGTCGCATCCCCCGCGTTCTCCGCCGGCTCCGCCACCCGGTCCACCCCGTTCTCGGAAATCTCCACGATCCGCTCCCGCGCGCTCTCGCCAAACTGCTCCGCCGTCTGCCGGTTCGCACAGAGAATCCGAGCGTACTTGTCCACATCTCGGTACAGCCCGTGCATCACCTTGCCGCAGAACCGCAGCGTCTCCGCCGCGCCCTCGCGACCCGCCAGATGCCGAAACCCTTCAGGCCACGTCATCCCGCCATTGTGAGGCCCGCTGACCACCGGCACACCCGCCCGACAAATCACGCTGGGCCACTGCGGCGTCGTCGGCGTCATCCGCAATATCGCGTCGAAAGGACGCTCCCTGTGCAGCTTCCGCGCCACACGAAGACAGTCCCAATCGAAATACAGATAGTCCCAGAAATCGAAAAGCGAGATCAGGTTCCACCGACCCTCGAACAGCTTGCAGCCGATCCCCCGCATCAGATCCGCCAGCCGCTCGCTGCCGGCAAAGTGCAGACGCTCCCGCAGTTCCGTCGCCAGCAGCCCCTCCCGATCCCGCCGGTGCGCGATCACCGTCACGTCGGCGACACGCTGCAACCCCTCCGCATACTTATACCCGTTCAGCGGAATCGATTGCGCCCTCGGATCCGCCGAATACAAGGTGACCAGAAACCTCAGTGACATACGCTCTCTGCCTCGGGGGGTACTCCGAAACCGCAACGGTTGCCGGTCCCTCGTACACGGGTGTGCCCCAACGAAACCAACCAACCGCTCGCAACACAAATGAGGCTCATCCGGCCTCCCCCTGCGTCAAGCGACGAAATGCAAGATACCAGGTCCGCGAGACGCCTCTCTCAGCCCTTCTTCTTCCCGAACAGAGCCTTCTTCTCTTTCTTGGGCTTCTCGGCCTTGGGCGCTTTTTCCTTCTTCGCCTTCTTCTCTTTCGCCGTCTTTTCCTTCTTGCCCTTCTGGGCCCTCGGAGCCCGCGCCGCCCTGGGCTTCTTTTCGCCGCCGACCACGAACGAAGCGCCCGCCACCAGCACCGCCACCGCCGCCGCGCCGCCGACGATGTACCAGACGATCCCCTGGATCGATTCCAGGATCGAAGGCATCACCCCCCTCTGCGCCGCCACCACCACCACCGCCGCATACAGCAGCGCCAGCAGCGGCAGAAACAGCAGCATCCCCAGCATATTGCTCTGCGTATCCGGCGCCGCCTCCGCAAACGTCGGTGCGATCGTCGGCGCCGCCACCATCGGCTCCGGCGCCGCCAGTTCGTCTTCGGCCCCCGCGTGCTCGACCTCCGCCGTCATGTCCTCGACCAGGTCCCCTTCGCCCGCCGGGGCCGCCCCTTCGTCGCCTTCCGCCGTGTAGATCTCATCCAGAATCCCGCCCAGACTCGTGTCGTCCGCCTGGAGCGAAAGGTCCAATAGCCCCGACCCGCTGCCGAAGCTGTCGAGGTTCACGTCGTCTTCGATCTCCTCGAGCGACGCTTCCGTGCTCGTCCCCGCCGGGCCCACCGTCTCCGCCAGCGAATCGTCGCTCACGTCGTAGTCCGCGTCCGATGCCCCCAGCACGTCCACGCCCTGGCCCGTCAAGGCCGTATCCATATCCGTAATGTCGCTGTCTGTATCCAGAATGCCCGACTCCGGTGCCAGCGAGATCTCCGACGCCTCCTCGCTCGCGGTCGCCGCGGGCTCCTTCTCCTCGTCGGCCAGCCCGATCATGAAGTCTTCTTCGCCGGTCTCTTCCGTCGTCTCCTCGGTCGTCTCTTCCTCGGTGAAATCCTCGGACAGATCCAGCTCGCTCGTCGCCTCCGCCTCGGGCGCCAATTCGAGGTCCGCCGTCTCGTCCATCGCCACAGGCTCCTCCTCGAGCCCGAAATCCGCCTCCGCCTCCACCGACTCGTCCGTCGGCTCCTCGCCCACCGGCTCCAACCCCAGCAACTCCTGCGTACTGGCCCCGCCCTCCTCGGGCTCCAGCCCCAGATCGATGCCCATCTCCGGGTTCTCCTCCAGCAGCGCATTCACCTCCTCGATCTTGAACAGGAGGTTCGAGCCGTCCCGGAACTCTCGGAGCTTGCCGTCCTCGGCCAGTTGCTTCACCTCGTCCTCGGTTTTTCCGAGCTTTTCGGCCGTTTCTTTCAGCGAATAGAACATACCAGCCATAATCACCATTCTCCATCAACGATGCACGCTGCGGCGTACTTGGAATCCCCGAAATGACCTTTCCTAACCCCCGTATTTTACCGCCCGAACACGAGTTATGCAAATCTTTTTTTCCACACCCCCAACCCGCCTCCCCCTCCCCCGTTTT
>CAZTGH010000398.1:0-5159 GCA_964612985.1 uncultured Pirellulales bacterium | reverse complement strand
CGGCCCGGCGAAGGATCGGAGAGGGATTGATGATTGATGATTGATGATTGATTAGGGATGACGTCGATGAGACCGACGTCGATATACTGGCCTCCGGTGGTCTGGTGACAGTGGACGGCGAAGAGGTTCTTGCCCGGCTTCAGGGTCGCGAGGGCCTCGGGTTTCATCCGGCGGGGGTTGTAGCCGGCGGTGAAGCCGGCGGTGCGGAGGGCCAGAACGCCGTTGATGTAGATCTCGGCGTCTTCGTCGTGGTGCAGGTACAACTGGAGGTCGTGCCAGGCGCCTTCGGGGAGGGTGAACTCGCGGCGGAGCCAGATGTCCGAGCCCCTCCAGACGGTGCCGATGCTGGCGCCGGGAGTGCCGGGGGCGCCGAACCCGCCTGGGCCCTGGTTCCAGGAGGAGGCGTCGTAATCGACCGCGTACCAATCACCGGCGGGCTCTTCGGTCGTGTAGCGCCAGGTGAGCGGCTCGTCCTGGCTGGTGGGGACGGCGGTGACGACTTTGGGCGGCTTGGGCAGCGGCGCCCATCCTGAGGCATCGGTAAGGTCGCGGCGGGCCCATTTGCGCCAGGTGCGTTTCTCGTAAAGCATGCGGAGGAAGACGCCTCCGACGACGGGACGGGCGCGGAAGCCACGGCACTTGGCGTCGTGCGTCCAGTACCAGTCGGTCATGGGGACGCGGTCGGGCGTTTCGTTGAGAAAGCGGAATACCGGGTCTACGATGGCCTTGAAGTCGTCTCGACGCCCCGTCAGCGTGGCGGTCCAGAGGACCCAGTCGAGCTTGGTGTAGCGCGAGCGGTTGTCGAGGGGCAGGCCATAGGGGTTCTGCACCTGGCGGTAGTAGTCCATCTCGGTGCGGAGCACGTCGGGGGGGAAGAGGTCGAGGCCCAGGATCTCGTCCCAGACGAGGTTGTATTTCTGGCTCCAGGTGCCCGGTTTGTCGAAGGCGAGGCGGTAGTGGTCGCCATCTTTGGCTTCTTCGATCCAGCGGCGGGCGAACTGTCTGGCGAGACTGGTGTACTCGTCGGCTTTGGCCTGGTCGCCTCGCATGGCGCAGAGTTTGCCATAGGAGGCGAGTCCGCAGATGGCCTTGGCGGAGAGGTTGACGTTGTGGGCGAGGTGACCCGCGAAGTCGTCGGTACAGAGCTGGTTTTCGGGGTCGAAGCCTTTGGCCTGGAGGTATTCGGCCCAGGCGGTGAGCTGCGGCCAGTAGAGACCCGCGAAGTCGGCGTTGCCCTCCATCTGCGCGACCGCGCCCATGAGGATGAGCAGGTTGCCCGATTCTTCGACGGGCATCTGGTTCTCTTCGCTGCGCTCGCCCCCGCCATAGACCTGGCCGGTGGCGTGGGGATAGGTGCCGAGGTCATGCGGGGCGAAGGGGAAGGGCCAGCGATCGGAGGCGGCGTAGTTCATGAAGGGGACAAGGAAGGACTTGGCGACCGACGGTCCGAAGAGCAGGAACTGGGGCGACATCGGGTAGAAGACGTCGCTGGTGGCGATGCACCCGTTGCTGAAGTTCTCTTTGCAGAAGGACATGGGCTGCCCGTTGCGGTCGGCGACGAACTTGCCGGCGGCGAAGCACTGGCGATAGGCGAGGGAGGCGAGCAGTGCGTACTTTTGCCCCCCTGCCCGCTCGAGGTCCTTCATCAGTTCGCGATCGAAATCGCGGCAGCGCCGAGTAAGCGCGCGGTACTCGGCGGCGCCGGCCTGGAGCAGGTCGGCGGCTTCAGCGCCGTTGCGTCGCCAGTAGGGACGGAGCTTCTGTCCGAAGTAGTTGATCGAATAGAGATCGTCGTAGGCGAGCATCAGCCAGCGGGAGGCGGGACGGTTCTTGACCTGTCCGAGGTCGAAGGCGAAGGCGGCGACGGGCATATCGTCGCTGGCGGCGCGGGGCATGCGGGTGTCGTCGGCGCCGGGCAGCGAACCGTTTTGGCGGAAGGCCCGGGTGCAGGCGTCGTGCGAGCCGATTGCAGTGGAGGCGTCCTGAGGGGCAGCGGTGTAGAGATAGCCCCAGTCGATGCGGATGTTGTCGCCCCGCTTTTCGAGGATGGGCTGGTCCTCGGTGCCCATCTGGACGACGAGGAGGTCGTCGATCTTGGGGCGGGACCAGAGGACCTTCTGCTCGGGGACGTTGACGGTCAGTTCGGCGCTGCTGCTGAAGTAGAGGCGCACGTCGTGCGATTTGCCGTCGGCGGCGCGGACGTCCCACATGACATAGGTCACGGGGCGGGAGAGAATGTCGATGTCTTCGGGCAAGGTGGGCGTCATGAAGGTCAGCGTGACCTCGGCGCCGGCGCCCTCGAAGGTGTAGATCGTGCGGGTGGGCAGGACTTCGAGGGAGGTCTGGCTGAGGGCGGGGACGTCCTCGGGGGTGTCGCCGATCAGGCGGTAGGTCTTGTCGTCGATGCGGATCAGGCCGGTCAGGGAGTGCTTATGGCCCGTCCAGTGGCGGGTGGCCTCGTCGGTCAGGCGGTCGGCGAAGGACCAGACGCTGAAATACGGATCGCAGGCAACCAGCGGGACCGCCGGCGGGCGCAACGTCACTTCGTCGCGGGCGGCGCCGCGAGCGGGGGCGGCGGCCAGGGCCAGCAAGACGACCAGAGACGACAGACTATGCATGCTCATCGGGCACTCCTTCTTCCTTCCATTGATGCCAGGCCAAGAGACCTCGGTCTTCGGGCGGGTGAATTGTAGCGTCGAGGGCGGCAGTGTGCAAGGTGCGGGCGCTTTCGAATGACGGCGGGCCCAGCACGGAGGGGAGGTGCTTTGCTTCGCTCAGCATGTAATTATCTGGCGGGCTGGAGGCGCTTGAGGCCCTCGACCAGGGGGGCGAACTCGGTCCAGTTCTTGCGTCCGCTCCAGGTGGTGAAGAGATGGCCCAGCATCTTCGGGCTGTCGATCGTCTGGCTGTACTCGATCAGGGCGGTGGTGGCGTCGACCTTGTTCCATCCGGCGGGCCAGACGCGGAAGCCCTTCTCGATGAACATCGGCACCGAGGGGTAGGTGTCGCGTTGGCCATAATGCCAGTCGCAGAGGATGATGTCCTTGGGGACCAGGTCGATGGCGGGCGCGGTGCCGCACTCGGAGGCTTCCCATTTGCCATAGCCGGTGGCTTTGCCGTCGATGAAGCGGTCACCCCACATGAGCATTTCGACGTTCCGCTTGCCGACGAGGTGGGCGTGGAGATCGTTGACCGCCTTGGCGAAGACCTGGGCGGGGTCTTTGCCCTTGGTCGAGGGCGAATGTTCGGAGCCGATCAGGAAGACTTCGTCCATGCCGACGTGCATGGCGTCCGCATCGAAGGCGTCGAGCAGTTCATCGAGCATGGGCAGGACGATCTCGTAGACCTTGGGGTTCAGCGGGTCCCACTCGCGGCAGTAAATGCCTTCGTTGTCGGGGAAGGCGCCGGGGGTCAGGTCCAGTTCGGGGTATTTCGTGAGCAGCGGGAAGGTGGTCTTGGCCCAGGATTGGTGTCCGAGGCAGGAGAACTGGGGGATCAGTCGGACGCCATGGGTGCGGCAGGTGTCCACGAGCTGGCGCGCCGCTTCGCGCGTTACCGGGTTGGCGCCGCTGCGGAGTTCGGGATGGGATTCGTAGGCGAAGCTGTAGTTGATCTCGAGGATCAGGACGTTGATGCCCATCCTGGCCAGTGCGGGGACCTGTTCGCCCAGCTCGGCGATGGCGGCATCGGTGCCATAGTTGAGCACGTGCAACCCATACCAGGGTTCGGCGGCGGAACCGCACACCGCCAACATGGCTACGATCGCGATCAGCAACAAGGTCGTTCGGTGCATGGTATGTCTCCCTTTGTTTGTGGCGGCTGCGTGGTTGGTCACGTCATACTGGGCCATTATCGATCGTAGCGCTCCGGCCTTGACGTGATGTATGCTCTTACGAGCACACTACGAACGGGTATGCTCTTACGAGCACACTACGAACGGGCATATCGCAGAGCGGTCACATGGCGAATCGTCGTGCGCACGTACCGGGCACCACAGAGGAGATTCTACGTCCGTGGGGAAGCGGGAGCAATGGGAATATCGGCGGCGGTTGGCTCTTGCGTTTGGGGCGATGTCGGGGACAATGCGGGGAAGGAGGCATGGATGGCACAGGTGGACGGATTATTGGATGCCGGGCGGGCAGTCGAGGGGGTCTGGCTGTTTCTCGGGGCAACGGACACGGGCAAGACGACGCTGCTGGCGGAGTTGGCGAAGCGCCTGGTCCGCGAGCGGACGGTGGCGGTGGTGGATGCGGACGTGGGGCAATCGCACATCGGCCCCCCTGCTGCCGTCGGCTGGGCGCGACTGAGCGAGGAGCAACCTGATCCGTCGGCGGCGGAGGCGGAGGGAATCGCGTTCGTGGGCGATGTGACTCCGGTGGGGCATCTGCTGCAACTGGCGGTGGCGATGGCGGTCTGCGTGCAGGCGGCTGCGGCGGCAGCGGAGGTGGTCCTGATCGGTGGTGCGGCTGCTACGACCCGACCGGGTTGTGGCGATCCGACGCGGGGACGAACTGGATGCCTTTCTGGGCGGGCTGCCTGATGATGCTGCGGGCGTGGATCTGATTGAAGCGCCGAAGGGGATCGCGTTCAAGTCTGCTGCTCAGAGACGGCTGCACCGCCAGCGGCGGTTCGAACAGTACTTTCGCGATGCGCCGGTGCACGCGGTCGATCTGGACCGCGTAGCCGTGCGCACCGCCGGGCCCGCGCCGGCGCACGCCCCTATCGGTCGGCTCGTTGCCCTGGCCGACCGACGGGGAAACGACCTGGCGCTGGGCGTCATGCAGACCTGCCAACCCGACGGGCGGACCCTGCTCATCCGTGCCCCCGCCCTGAATCCCGAGGACGTGCGCGCCCTCGTCGTGGGCAGTCGCTATGAGGGCGACGGCAACAGCGACGGGTGAATCGGATCGAAGGGAGCAGGATGGGGTGCGGTCGGAATGCGGTGGCATGCACATCCGCGCCATGCTCATTGTCATTCCGACTGGAGCGGAGCGGAATGGAGGAATCTGGCGCCGAATGGGCTACCGCCCGCGTTTCGCGACGCTATCCGGCACGCAACGGTTCAGAGGGGCCATACTCATGGCAGGGGACTGACTTCGCCGCAGCCAGATCCCTCGACTCCGCGTTGCTCCGCTCGGGATGACAAAATGGAGAAAGCT
>CAZTGH010000397.1:0-5165 GCA_964612985.1 uncultured Pirellulales bacterium | reverse complement strand
CAAACTGGCGTTTTATCGAGAGGAAACCATGTACAACGAACTGACCGCCGAAGAAGAACGCGTGATTCTCCATAAGGGGACCGAACGACCGTTCACCGGCAAGTATACCGACTTTTTTGAGACGGGCGTCTACACCTGCAAGCGGTGCGGGGCGGAGCTGTTCGAATCGTCCTCGAAATTCCGATCGCACTGCGGCTGGCCCAGCTTCGACGACCAGATCCCCGGCGCGGTCACGTGGCAACCCGATGCCGACGGGATGCGAACGGAGATCCTCTGCAATCACTGCGGCGGGCACCTCGGGCACGTCTTCCAGGGCGAGCAGTTGACGCCCAAGAATACGCGGTATTGCGTCAACTCGATCTCGATGGATTTTGTCTCGGCCGACGAACGGAACGCCCGAGTCAAGGCGGAGCCCAGGACCGAGCGGGCCATCTTCGCCTCGGGCTGTTTCTGGGGAACCGAGTATCACCTCCAGCGCGCCCCCGGCGTGATCTCCACGACCGTCGGCTACACTGGGGGGCATGTGGACAACCCGACTTACAAGCAGGTGTGCACCGACAAGACGGGGCATGCCGAGGCGGTCGAGGTCGTGTACGATCCGACGAAGACCAATTACGAGACGCTGGCGAAGCTCTTTTTCGAAACGCACGATTTCACGCAGTTGAATCGGCAGGGGCCGGATATCGGCAGGCAGTATCGTTCCGAGGTCTTTTATCTCAGCGACGAGCAGAAGCAGGTTGCCGAGAGGCTGGTGCAGACGCTGCGGGAGAAGGGATACGACGTCAAGACAGCCGTTACGCCTGCGAGCAGATTCTGGCCGGCGGAGGACTATCACCAGGACTACTACAACAAGACGCAGAAGACGCCCTACTGCCACATTTACCGTCGCATCTTCTGATTCTTGATTCTACCTCGCTGCGTGGGATGCGATCCAGATTCGATCCCGGGCCGGCAGGGTGAACGTCAGGCGAACCGCGCCGTTCACCCGGTCGGCCCGCGTTCTCAGGGGCATCCCTGAGAAGCGGTCGATCCGGTGCATGCGGTCCGGCGGCACCGTCAGGGTGACCTCGACCGCCCCGTCGTTGAAATTCTGGAGAACGCCATCGACCGCGTCGGTCTCGGCAAAGGGATGCCAGGTAACGGACGCCGGGCCTTCGAAAGCCGGACGCTTGCCGCCGGTAAACGCCATGCGGAACGCCGTCAATGCAGGTCCATCCAAATCGAGCAAGCCCAGAGGTCGCGGACATAGCAGGACTTCACCCACAGCGTCGAAATCCGCTTGGCTATAGGTGTGCGTGTTCAGCAGAGACACGTTGCCTGCCGTGCGTAACAGCAACAGTTGGCGGGCTCCATCCGCGCAGACCACGTCGCCCGGCTCTGGCGTCACTTCGATCGGCGCTTCCAGGTCGATGTCAATGTCGCCCGTCCCGGTGCGATGGACCGCTCGCATGGGAGCCGAGGTGAAGTCGGGGTCGACATGGACAGCAGCGGCAAGTTCACGTCCTTCGGGCCAGGCGAGCAGCAGGTTCGTCGTGACGATCAGATGCGTGCCTCGCGCCCGGGCCTCTCGGACGTATTCGCCCAGATCGGGATCGGCAGCGGCTTGGGCGGGCAGGAAGATGACCGGCGATTCGCTCGGGAATTCATGCACCGGGACCAGCGGGATGCCCAGCATGCCAAGGAAATCCAGCAGATACATGTCGCCGGCGGGATCGCTGTTGGGCGGCTTGTACGCAGGCACGCCTGTGACCGGATGGTTCCGTACAAAGGCAGCCAGATCCGCCAGTCGCGCGAATTGGCTCGCAACCTTGGCGTGGTCCGGATGGCCTGCCATGAGATCACCCAGGTTGAAGAACACCAGTTCCGGCGCTCCGGCCAGCACGCTGGTGTACGCCTGATCGAGGAAATCGTGCTCGGCGCAGTCGCCGTGGTCGAACCAGGCGCCGCCGATCTTGTCGCCCGCGATATCGGCCAGCCAACGGTAATTGATGAAACCCTCGTAGGGCTGCACGAACCCGAACCGCTGCGTGTTACGCCCCCGCGTCTCAGTGCCCACCCAGACCCGATCGAACAGGCGCGGAAACGTCTCGGTGTCGTATCCAAACAGGAAGAAGCGATCGTGCCACTGAGGGAACTTGACGATCACGGTGATGTCGGGATTGGCCTCCTTGGCGGGCGCGAGGAAGATAGACGTTGCCAGTTCGGTGAGCAGGTCGCGGCGGTATTGGCCCCAGGAGCGGTCGCCTTTGGCCTGTTCCGATTCGGCGCTGATATCCCCTGTGCAGAGGAAGTCGTCGACGATGAAGGTGTCGAAAACGGGAGCGCTGGCGCGGATGATGCGCCGAAGGTCGCGCTGCGTCTTTGGGTTCTGCCAGTTGAACCAGCCGAGCGGGCCTTGCTGGCGGACGCCGACGTCGCCGCCCGGGACGGTGGCGATGCCACCAACCACGTCGATGTCCCGGTCCTGGAGCCAGTCGCGCACCTGGATGAGCTGCTCGGGGGGTACGGTATGCCCGCTGCGATAGACCTCCAGGTAGAGCCTGGTGATCCCCATCCGTTCGAGCGCTTCCCAGACCTCCCGGCGAAAGCCCTCGTCGGTCGCCAGCCGCTCGACCTGGTGGGACGTGGCGTAGGTGCCGAGCCGCAGGTCTCCCGTACGCTGCCGCGCCTCGTCCAGCAGCACCGCCTTGGAAGGCGCAGCAGCAGCCATTGCCACCAACAGGGCGACCGACGACATCCATTTCCAGAGCATTTCACCTCCTTGTCCCCCGAGTTTGGCCGGTCGCGATCGCAGCCGGGACGCGCTACCGTGAGGCGTGTCTGTTGCCCAGGTTCGCCTCGATTTTCCGGCGGCAGCGTCTGGCCCTGCGCTCCAGCGTCGCCATATGGACCTTGGCCCGCAGATTGGCGGTACCAAGCCGCTCCTTCATCAGCCGGTGGATGATCCGGGACAGTTCCGATAATCGATCGGAAAGCACCGCACCATCACGGGGCCCATCCGCATCCGTGCCGACGACGGCCAAAAAGCCGCGGATCGATTTGAGTTCGTTCTTGTCCATGGCCGCCATTATACCACATATTGCCCAGATTCATTCGTGGAAATCCGAGTCAGATCCCCATCCTTCCCGCCCGAAAACCGGGGGTTCGGGGCCGGCGCCGGTCGAAGTTCCTACGCCGAGGTAGGCCCTTTGGATCTCTTGTTTCCGACCAGGTACCCCAGAGCCAGGGTGATGGCGGTGCCGATCGGGAAATGCCAGGGCCAGGCGAGGGTGATATGCACGGGCTCGCCTTCGGGAGTGTGGCCGACGACACCCAGGCTGATCGTCAGCAGCAATGCGATCGCCAGGGCCACGTAGACAATCTTGAGGGGCTCGGCGCGGAGGTGGCGGACCGCCTGGATCAGCAGGACGACCGAGGCGACCACGACGATGATCTGCGGGACTTTCTGGTGCCAGTTCAGCGCGAAGACCGTCAGCATCGAGAGCGGGACGCCCCACATCAGGCCCCGGTCGTCACGGTTCGTGGGCAGAAAGGCCAGCAGAAAGGTGCCCAGCAGGGCGCCGTAGGTGTAGGCAGCCATCGCCAGGGCGAACTGGAGCAGGTCGGCGTACGAGCGGGCGATCACGTCGCAGTAGATAGCGAAGGCGGTCAGCAGGATGCCCCAGACGAGCACGATCCAGCGCGAGGCGCAGACGTAGTGACGGTCGGAGGCAACAGGACGGATCAAGGGCTTATAGAGCAGTGAGATCGTGGCCTGGGACAGGGCCGCCAGGAGCGAATCGAGCGTCGAGATCGCGGCGGCGAAGATAGCCGCCATCAATAGGCCCGACAAGACCGGGGGCATCACATCGACGATATAGATGGCGAAGATCTTCATCGAGTCGTCGGCAACGACTGTCTGCTCGGCGGGCGAGAGCGGAACATGACGGTAGTAGATGAAGATCGCAGCGCCGACGAACAGCAGCAGATAGGTGAGCAGTTGCGAGAGGCCCGACCAGATGACCGCCTTGCGGGCGTCTTTGGCGCTGCGACAGGTGAACATGCGCTGCACCATGAGCTGATCGGTCCCGTGGGAGGCGAGAGTGAGCACGCCGAGCCCGATGATCCCGCACCAGAGAGTGTAGGTCTGCTTGGGGTCGAAGCTCAGGTTGATCGTCCGCAGCTTGCCGGCCTGGTAGGCCTCGGAAATGATGGTCGAGAGACCGCCGTCGACCGTCGTAGCCGCGAAGAGCAAAGCTGCGATCGCGCCCAGCGTGAACAGCAGGCACTGAATCGCATCGGTCCAGATGACGGTGGTGATGCCGCCCATGATGGTCCAGCCCACGGAGACGATGCCGATGATGACGATGGAGGTCGCGGTGTCGGTGCCGGTGATGACCTGGAGGGCCTTGGCGGCGATGTAGACGCGGGCGCCCTGGGCAAGAATGCCTCCGATCATGAAGAGGACCGTGGTGATGTTCCGCACGCGGGGCCCAAGCTGGTCGCCCATATACTCGTAGGGCGAGTAGATCTCGCGTCGATAGTAGACGGGAATGAAGAGATAACCGATCACGAAGCGGGCGCCGATGGTGCCGAAGGCCAGTTGGATGTAGGTCATGTCGCCCCCCTGGGAGAAGACCAGGGCGGGGGCGATGAGGAAGGTCGCGGCCGAGAGTTCTGTGGCGATGATCGAGCCACAGACGGCGGGCCAGGGCAATCGGCGTCCGCCCAGGAAGAAGTCCTTGATCGACGCCTGCCGCCCTGCCAGCACCCCACCCAGGACGGTCGTGAAGACGAGGTAGAGAACGATGACCGCCCAATCCCAGGCGGTGAAATTGCGGGCGATCTCGTCCAGCGCCGCATCGACGGATGAGAGCGCGGCGCCTTCGCCTTGCGCCAGAGCCGTCGGGGCCAGGACGAACACCGGCAGCAGCAAGGAAAGCAGACGCAATTTGTTTCTGGACGTTATGGCGATGCTGTCCCCTCCGCAATAGACGGTCGCAACAATTCACGATTCTCCTTGAGGATCTCCAGCGCCCGATCCAGGTCAACGGCGCGAAAGTGCATGACCAGCGCCGGCTTGACCCGGCCGTCCGCCTGCACCAGCAGGGCTCGGGCCTTCGGTCTGGAGAGACCCGTGACGTCCATCACGATGCGGACGCTGCGGTCGCGCAGCTTCTCGTTGA
>CAZTGH010000396.1:0-5177 GCA_964612985.1 uncultured Pirellulales bacterium | reverse complement strand
TTTTTCAGCCGCGGAAAAAAGGGCGGTTCGAGGAGGAAAAGCACTCAAGAAATTGTCGCTCTCTGGCCGATTCTTTCTGGTGGACAAGTTCAAAAACGGTGGCTCGAAGCTGAAGACCAGCAAGGTCCTCTTAGCCAAAACCGGCGTCGCCCTTTTTGATGTTGCGTACACATCGGGTTGGACACCAGGCCACGCACGGGGCGGCTAGGAACAAAAGGAAAGAGCCACGAATAACTCTGTTAGGCCCCTGTGAGCAGCAGGCGGGTATTTCGGCTGACACGACACAAGCACTGGCAAATACCTTCGTGTCCTCCTGCGACAGGGGCCTTCCTCTTGCGCCGCTCGAAGGAAAGACTACCCCGCTCCCCTACCGCAACCGACCGCCGAGCAGGCGATCGTAAAACGCCATCGTCCGCCTCGCCATCGCTACATGGGAGAGCCGCCGCTCGGCGTGGTCTCTGGGTGCGACGCCGAGCGTTCGCCGCCGGTCCGGACGTTGGATGAGATCGCCAAGAATGCGGGCGACCGTGATCGGATCGGCCGTCGGGGTGACCACGCCCGTCTCACCGTCGCGCAGATGGATCGACTGGCCCCGCCTGGTAAATCCCGCCGAGACCATGCAGAGCCCACAGCTCATCGCTTCATACATCACCGACCCGCCCGACAGGCTCACCAGGATATCGAGCGAATTCAACACGCTCGGCATGTCGTCTCGTCTGCCGGTAAGGACCAGATCTCCATTTAGCCCCTCGGCCTCAGCCAAATGCTTCACGCGAGCGCCGTAGCTCTCATTGCGGACCTCTCCGACCAGCACGAAACGCACCCGTCCGGGCCATTGCCGCTTCGCCTCCGAGGCGATGCGGACGAACTCCAACTGGCGTTTGGCCGGCTCGATGCGCCCTACCAGGCCGATGTTCAGAGGGGGACGCGATCCCGCCGGTTCGATTGCTTCCGGATCTCGGGCGGTCAGCGGGCGGAAATGCTCCACGTCGACCGCATCCTCGATTTGAACGATTCGGTCAGCGCCGAGACACGCCGCCCGTAACGTACGAGTGACCCTCTCCGAAATCGAAATCAGGCCGGTCGCGGCAAACAGGCGGTGCTTCCATATCCCCCGCCAAGTCACCGGCCCCCGGACGTGCACTACCGAAGGCACTCGCAACCGCCACCGCAGCCAATGGAGATAGTTGCCCAGCCACATGTCGGATGCGTGGATACAGTCGGGCCCGAACTGTCGGGCCAGTGCCACCAGTCTCTCGGCGTCCCGGTAACGCGAAACACCGTTTCGCAGCTTCCTCCACGGGCACAGGGCCATCACTTCCGTACGGATTCCAGCCGACCTCGACTCCTCCACGACCTGACCGTCGGCCGTACAGACCACCATCGGCTCGTAGGACGCGTCCAGCCCTCTCAGCAGCAGCAAGAGCTGACGTTGAGCGCCGCCGAGATTGCCGCCTTTGGATAAGAAGAGAATCTTACGGATGTGAATGTCTACCTACCTCATCAATGCTGTCTTATTCAAGGTGTACATGGATTCTACCATCGTTCGAGTCCGATGTCCAGCCTCAACTGCGATTGGCGTATCGGGTGTCTTCATGGTATGCTGCCCCCCCTGTCATGGCCAGCGTAAGGACTCAGGAGAGCCACACGAACCGCTGTCACCGGTCCGACTCATGCGCAGACGATTGCGTCAGAAAATCCGACAGATCATCGACGTCGCCCGCTATGCCCGGCGGGCCTCAGCCACCTATGGCGTCGGCGCGGTTTCTCTGTATGCGCATACCGCTGGCATCTGCTCCGAACACGGATTCACGGGGGCCGAAGCCTACCGCCTGGGCCTATTCGATCCTTCGATCCGGCCCGCAGACTTGATTTACTACTGCAGCCGAAAGCGACTCACCAAAATCCAGAGGGCCCTGAATCCTCCTTCCCTGGCGCCCCTGCTGCGAAACAAAGCCATCTTCTATCGGTTCTGCCAATCCCAGGCGATTCCCGTTCCTGCTCTGTACGCGCTGGCCTTCGCCCCGGCGCGCGGTTGGACCCACACCGGTCGGATTCCGGATGGAGCGGAACAGTGGATCGCCTTCATCGAGCGTGAGCTACCCGCCGAGTTCGTCATCAAGCCGGTAGATGCCGCATTCGGCCAGGGCGTTCTGCTGCTTCGCCGAAAGAACGATCGATTCGCGGACCCCAATGGCCAGGAGTTGCCCGCTTCGTCGCTCTGGGAGCATCTTGGCGCCGACTGTTACCGCGACGGCTTCCTGATCCAGCAGCGCATCTACAACCACCCGCAACTGGTGGAATTGACGGGCGTGAAGTACCTTCAGACCGTCCGCCTGATCACCGCCGTCGACACAGATCAGAAGGCCCATGTGATCCACGCCGCCTGCAAGCTGATCGGCGGATCGAATGTCGCCGACAACTTCGACGAAGGAACCACCGGAAACCTTCAGGCCCGCGTCGATCTCCTGGACGGCCGGCTGCTGGCCCCGATCACCGCCCCGCCAAACGCGCCGGGGCATGTCACGCTGCAAAGACACCCCGGGACAGGCCGACTCATCGAGGGGTTTTCCCTGCCGTCCTGGGACCAGGCGTGCACCTTGGTCCGCCAGGCCGCGGTGCAGTTCCTCCCCATCCGCGCCATCGGGTGGGACGTCGCGTTAACCCCCGACGGAGCGGTGATCCTCGAAGGCAACATCTGGTGGAATCCACCGAATCAGCACCGCAACCTGCACACCATCCTACAGGCCCTCCGCGATTTCTGTCCGGCGCCGGCGTGACCGCCACCTGCCCCCGGCGCAAAACACGAGGAGAAAAAGACGGATCCGCCTTTGCAGTTTGACGCCGGAGCCGGTACAATTGTGTCCGGGTGCAGGGGCCCCCCTGTGGTTCTCCTGGCAACCGCCAACACCGGCTCGAAAAACGGGAGGCAGGTCATGAAGCACAATGCCATCCATCGACGGACGTTCCTCAAGAATGCCGCCGCGACGACCCTGGCCTTTCCCCTGGTGGTGCGGTCCTCGGCGCTGGGCAAGGCGGGCACGGTCGCGCCCAGCGAGCGGATCACGATGGGATGTATCGGCGTCGGCGGCATGGGCACCAACAACATGAGGGCCTTCCTCGCCCAGCCCGACGTGCAGGTGCTGGCGGTCTGCGATCCCGTCAAGGCCAGCGACCAGTACGGGCACTGGTACAAGAAAGGCTGGAACGGTCCCTGGTTCGGACGCGAACCTGCCGCCAAGATCGTCGACGACGATTACGCTCGCAAACATGGTGCAGGCCGGTACCAAGGCTGCGCCGCGTATGTCGACTTCCGCGACGTGGTCGGGCGCGACGACATCGACGCAGTCTCAATTGCCACCCCCGATCACTGGCACGCGCTGCCCGCGATCCGCGCCGCCGAGGCGGGCAAGGACATCTACTGCGAAAAACCCATGAGCCTGACCGTCGCTGAGGGCCGGGCCATGGTCGAAGCGGTCCACCGCTACAACGTCGTCTTCCAGACGGGCACCCAGCGGCGATCCAGCCAACTGTACCGGTTCATCTGCGAGGTCGTTCGCAACGGGCGCATCGGCAAGCTCCAGCGGGCCCTCGTCGCCATCGGCGCCAACAACAAGCAGGCGCCGCCCAGCGACTGGCAGCCCATGCCGGTGCCCGACTGGCTGGACTACGAAATGTGGCTCGGTCCGGCGCCGTGGGCCCCCTACCACAAGGACCGCTGCCTCTACACCTTCCGCTTTGGCGAAGACTACTCCGGCGGACAGACCACCAACCTCGGCGCCCACGGCATCGACGTCGTCCAATGGGCCAACGGCACCGACAACACCGGCCCGGTCGAGTTCGAAGACCTCGGAGGCGAATTCCCCCGCGACGGACTGTTCACCACCGCCACCAGGGTCCACTTCGCCGCCCGCTACGCCAACGGTTTCGAGCTGATCTGCAAAACCCAGCAGGACGAGGTCTATCGCTTCGAAGGCACCGAAGGCTGGATCCAGATCCCCGTCTATTCCGACGAGATCACCTGCGAGCCCGAATCGCTCAAGACCACCGTGATCGGGCCGAATGAGATTCATCTCTACGAGAGCAATGACCACCACCGGAACTTCATCGACTGCATCAAGACCCGGACGCGGACCGCCGCTCCCGTAGACATCGGCCATCGCTCGGTGACCATCTGCCACCTGGGCAATATCGCCATGACGCTCAAGGGCAAATTCGCCTGGGACCCCGCCAGCGAACACTGTACCGACAGCGATGAAGCCAACGCGATGCTCTCCAAGGCCATGCGCAGCCCCTGGCGACTGTAGCACAGACACGATTGGGAGAAACACATGAAGCGTAAAGCGATCTGCACGTGTTGGGCCGTCCTGTTGGCGCCCAGCCTTCTATTCGCGCGGGCGGACCAACCGGTCACTCTCGACACGGACCCGAATCTCGCCGCCCGCTGGGCGTTCGATGAGACCTCCGGAAAGACCGCTGCCGATTCCTCGAAACATGGACGCAACGCAACCCTCCAGGAAGAGCTGTCTTTCGATCAGTGCTCCGCAGCCGGACGGACGGGCCAGGCGATCCGCCTGGGTGGTAAGGACTACCTCGATGTGCTCGGGTACAAGGGCATCGCCGGGAACCGGCCTCGCACCCTCGCCGCCTGGATCAAGACGGAAACCACCTCGGGACAGATCGTCTCCTGGGGCACGAACGACTTCGGCAAGATGTGGATCCTCGGCTTCATTCGTGGCCGCGTCGGCGTCACCCCGCACGGTGGCTATCTCTACATGAACGCCGAGACCCACGACAACCGCTGGCACCATGTCGCCGTCGTGGTCCGCCAGGCGGAAGCACCCAATCTCTACGACGACGTGACACTCTATCTCGATGGGGAGGTCGCGGTCATCCACGACATCGGCCTGCTGGACCTCTGGCCCATCGACACCGGCAACGAACTCGACGTCCGCATCGGCCGCAACTTCAAAGGCCTGATCGACGACCTGCGCATCTACGACCGCGTTCTCTCCGATGACGAGATCCACGCCCTTTTCACGTTGGAAACCGACCGCCCGTTGAAACAGCCTCGATAGATCGAAGGAGTCCCCCATGGAAGACAAACAACGCACCCGACGCCAGTTTATGTGCGAGACCGCTGCCGCAGCCGCCGGCCTCGCCATCGGCACCGGCAT
>CAZTGH010000395.1:0-5207 GCA_964612985.1 uncultured Pirellulales bacterium | reverse complement strand
CAAAACCAGAAATGCCAGACCGCCGCATCCTGCGGGCACCTCGACAACGTAAGGGTTTGGAACATTTCGATTTGGAGCTTTGGGGTTTGTTTCGGATTTCGCGTTTCCAACTTCGGATTTGCCAGGTCGGGAGGCGAAAGTCCCGTGGGTGGAGGGGATTTTGGTGCGCCGGCGGGCTTGCCAGGGCCTGGGGGCGGGGGTATAATGCCGCTTTACGTTCCCCCAAGGAAAGACGATTATGGGCGATAAGTTTGTCAGGGCGATCTTCCCAGGCTCGTTCGACCCGATCACGAACGGGCATATGGACGTGGTGCGTCGCGGCATGAAGCTGTTCGATGAGCTGATCATTGCGGTCGGTCGCAGCCCGATCAAGAACCAGCTTTTCACGCCGCAAGAGCGGGTCGAGATGATCGCGGAACTGATCGAGGGCCTGCCGGGCGTCTCGGTCGAGAGCTTCGAGGGCCTGACGGTGGAATACGCCGCCCGCCGCAAGGCGTCGGTCATCCTTCGCGGCCTGCGGAGCCTTACCGACGTGCAGTACGAATTCCAGCTCGCCATGACCAACCGGGCGGTGGCGGGCATCGAGACGATCTTCATCATGACCAGTGAGCAGTATGGCTTCACCAGCTCGACGCTGATCCGCGAGATCGCCTCGCTGGGCGGGGATCTGTCGAACCTCATCCCGGCCGGCGTGCACAAGCGCCTGGAAGGCCGCTTCAGCAAGCTGCGAGACCCCAACAAGTGAACTGCCCCGATGGCTCGACGCCCGGTTTGCCGAAGTGAACGGCGGTTCGGGCGGAGCGTAGAAAGCTTTGAACGGGCCAGAAGTCGCTCGTGCCAAGAGGCAAAATTGACGATATACACATAGCCGATTGTTGTGTACCATAGGGATGAAATCCGGATGTCGTGCGGCGGGTACGCATCCCGACCGGCAGAGATACTTTTTCAGGCGACGCGAAAGGGATTCGTGATCTACCATGCAGTGCCAGGTCTGTAACAAGCGAATGGCCACCATCCATCTGACCGAGATCAGCGAAGGCGTGCGCCACGAGATGCACATCTGCGAGCAGTGCGCCGCCGAGCAGGGGATTGCCGCGCAGAGCCAGATGTCAATCAACGACCTGCTGAGCAATCTGTTGGCCTCCCAGCCTTCGGATGAAGAGCTGCTGGGCGGCGCCGACGAGGTTTCGGTCTGCCCCAACTGCGGCTTCACCCTCGATCGCCTTCAGAAGGACGGTACGCTGGGCTGCCCGCATGACTATGAAGTGTTCCAGCATTCTCTGCTGCCGCTGATCCAGCACGCCCACAATGGCGCGACCGCGCACTGCGGCAAGGTCCCCTCAAAGGTACCCGACGACACGAAGAAACTGGTCGAATTATCCAGCCTGCGACAGGAGCTGGAACAGGCGGTGCGCGACGAGGACTACGAACGGGCCGCGGAGCTGCGCGACCGGATGAAACAGCAGGAGTAGAGAGCGATTCGGTCCCTGCCGCGCGGGGCTCACGGGTGAGTGCGATGAAGCTTACGGATATCAGCAACGACATCAACGATTGGTTCAGCGGGGCCGGGCCGTTGGCGGACACCGTCGTATCCTCCCGAATTCGCCTGGCACGCAACCTGGCGGGGCATCGGTTCCTCCATAGCTGTCCGGTCGAGGAAAAATCGGAGATCCTCGAACGGCTCAAAGCGGTGCTCATGTCGCTGGATCTGGGCGACGAGGTGTTCTATTTCAGCGTGGACCAGGCGCCGGCGCTGAGCCGGAATTTTCTGGTCGAACGGCATCTGATCAGCCGGCATCACGCGATGGCCAAGGGCCCGCGAGGCGTCGTCATCGCGCGGCAGGAATTCTTTACCGCGATGATCAACGAAGAGGATCACCTGCGACTCCAGGTGCTCAAGCCCGGCTGTCAGCTCACCGAGTGTCTCGAGCAGATCGACCGGATCGACGACGCCATCGAAAAGCAGGTCGACTACGCGTTCAATCCGCGCTTCGGATATCTGACCGCCTGCCCGACGAACCTGGGCACCGGCATCCGCGTCTCGGTGATGCTGCACATGCCGGCGCTGAAGATGACCGGGCAGATCGAGAAGTTCCTGACCGCGGCCAAGGACATGAACCTGGCGGTGCGGGGACTCTTCGGCGAGGGCAGCGAGGCGACCAGCGACCTGTACCAGATCTCGAACCAGGTGACGCTGGGCATCAGCGAGCGCGCGATCGTCAAGGAGTTCGAGACGCTGATCATCCCCGAGATGGTGGAGTACGAGAAGATCGCCCGGCAGCAACTGCTGGCCAAGCAGGTGGACATTCTCGACGACAAGATTTCCCGTGCGATGGCGCTGTTGCAGAACGCCCACCTGATCAGCTCGCAGGAGGCGCTGTTCCTGCTGAGTCACCTGCGCCTCGGTCTGAACATGCGGGAGCACATGCACGCGTCGACCCCGGCCATCGATCGGCTCTGCGCGCTGAAGAAGAAGAGCCAGGCCGACGACCCGAACGGCGGGCTGTCCATCCGGACGATCAACCGCCTGTTCATGCTGACCCTGCCGGCTCACCTGCAACTGAACTACGGAAAATCCCTCGACGCTTCGCATCGCGACGCCCTGAGGGCCAAGATCATTCGCCAGGCCCTCCACCAGCCGATGTAGAACGACCCCAGACGTTGCCACGACCGGGCATGCAGGAGATCGCCAGACCACACCTGCGCCGAGCCTGGTGCACGCACGAAGGTCGAAAAGTCGAAATCCGAAGCAAGCCCGAAGCCGGAAGCACGTGATCCGAAGCCCCATGTCTGTCGTGCGGAGCGAAGCGCAGCGCAGTCGAAGCATCTGGCCAGAGACCAAACATCTGCCTTATTCGCAGCCGGATTCCTCGACTGCGCTGCGCTTCGCTCGGAATGGCAAAGTCGCTTCTCGGATCGACTATCGCAAGCGAGACGTCGGAAATGCGTGGGGCAAGGACCCGCCCCACAGCGTGTCCCGGATGTTTCGATCCGGGTCAGTCCCGTACGTTGAGAACCTGCCCTGCGGCGAACATGCGCGGCGCGGTCAGTATTCGTTGTTGAGGAACCGCATCAGCTCGTCGGGGACGAAGTCGCTGGCAAAGGCGAGGATGTCGTTGACCTGGATCTTGGTCAGATCGCCGGCGATGTGCTGGTTGTTGATATCGACGTTGACGATGATCCCGTACTTCATCTCGTCGGGCGGCACGGTCTCGTCGCGTCGGGTGGCGCGCTGGAGGTACGTCGGGCGGATTTCGATGTTGACGTTCTTGCCCTCGGTGGGGGCCTCCATCGAGATGCGGAGGTTCTTGGCCTTCTGCCGCCAGAGGTCGTGCTTGAGGTTGCTGGCGACCACGTCGAGCGAGGGGACATACCCGGTGTCGAAGACGAACTCGTGGACGACGCCGACGCGGGGGATGGTGCGTTCGCCGAACCGCGTGCGCAGCTCGTCGAAGGCCTTGCGGAAGATCTTGTCCTTGTCGGAGATGCTCAGCTCGTGGGGCCGGTCGATGAAGAGCCGCTCGGGCAGCGTGAAGACGGGGCCGCGAGGCGTCAGCACGAAGGTCGGCAGCTCGACCCGTTTGGTGTTGGGCAGGATGAAGGTCCGCTGGACCCGCAGCTCGCGCGGGCCCGACAGCAGCGTCTCGAAGACCTCGGGGAACTGCTCGACCAGCCAGTTGCCGTAGTCCTGGAGCTTGGTGCGGTCCTGCTCGGGCGAGATGGCCGGGCGGATGTCCACGCCGTACTTGACGATATGCTGCGAAACGTTCTCTAGCGAAAACTGATAGTTCATGGTCCCCTCTACGGCAAAATCCTGTCGTCCAGAGTGTACCGTCGGGCCCGCCCGCCGTCAAATGAACTGTCCAAGCGGCCGCGGGGGCGCCGTCGAAAACTGGCGGCAGATTCGGACCACGGCGCCGGATGGCCGCCCTGGGATCGGTCACCCCTCCATCTGTCATCTCTGAAAGCGCGCCGGTGTCAAGGGCGTGGATTGGAAACCTTGATTCTCATGTTCGTTCTCCTGATCCGACGAGGTCCCGTTCGTTCTCCTCAGCTTTCTGCTGAGTCCGACAGCATCTCGTTCAACAGTGGAATGAATTTGCGGATCGCGTTGCCCCGATGGCTGATGGCGTTCTTCTGCTCGTCGGGCAGTTGCGCCACCGTCTTGCCCAGGCTCGGGACGAAGAAGACCGGGTCATAGCCGAACCCGTTTTCCCCCGCCGGCTCATCGACAATCACCCCTTCAACCGTCCCCTCGGTCTCGATGAGTACCCTCTCAGGGCTCGCCAGGCACAGATGGCAGACGAACCGCGCCGTCCGCCGCTCGGCTGGCACCCCTTTCAGCAGCTCCAGCAGCTTGTCGATATTCCGCCGGTCGATGGTCCTTCGGTCCGTCCCAGGCGGGACCTCGCCCGAGAACCGCGCCGACTGGACCCCCGGCGCCCCGTCCAGAGCATCGACCACCAGCCCCGAGTCGTCGGCCAGCGTCCAGAGCCCCGTCGCCCGGGCGTATTCCGTCGCCTTCTTGCGGGCGTTCGCCGTAAAGGTCGCGCCGTCCTCGACCACCTCGCCGACCTCCGGGAAATCCGCCAGCGTCTTCCACGCCACCCGATCGCCCAGCATCGCCCGCAACTCGCGGACCTTGCCCGCATTCGTCGTCGCCACCAGAATCGTCCGTCCGTCCGCTTGGCTGCCCATGCCTTGGCCCCACCCTTTCAATCATCCACCAGCATCCCAACCACAAAGCACGCCATCTTACAGCCCTCCCCCACCCACGCAACCGCAAAATGACCCCCGCTCTCCTGGCCCTGGCGGGTGCGAGCGGAATGTGGTGACGCATTTGGACCACGGCTCCCCATCACGATTCTTGCGCCCGATCTACCCTCTCCGTCTCCTGCGGATCATCTCGACCGGGACCCTTTCTCTTCTGTCACCCCGAGCCGAGCCCTCCCCTTTTGTCATCCCGAGCGGAGCGAAGCGCAGTCGAGGGATCTGGCTGCGGAGAAGGCAGTCTCCCAGCCTGCATCCAAACCCTTCGAAACCTTGACGAACCGTTGCTTACCCGATACCGCCGCGAAACCTAGGCGAGAGCCTCGTTCGCTGCCAGATTTCCGTTCGACTTCGCTCAGGACAAGCTCTCCATTTCGCTTCACTCCAGTCGGAATGACAATGCGCGTGCAGCCGACATAAGTACCAGCGTGTTCCGA
>CAZTGH010000394.1:0-5209 GCA_964612985.1 uncultured Pirellulales bacterium | reverse complement strand
CGTGGTCGTCAAGCACCTGAACCCCTGTGGGTGCGCCGTCGACGAGGACATCACCATCGCCTACCGCAAGGCCTACGAAGGCGACGTGGTCAGCGCGTTCGGCGGGATCATCGCGCTGAATCGCAACGTGGATATCGAACTGGCCCAGACGATCATGGAATCGTACGGGCGGTTCGGAAAGGCCCTCGGCGCCAGCGGCTTTTTCGCGGAGGTGATCATCTCGCCGCATTTCGAGCCGGACGCCGTCGAGATCATCCGCACGCTGAAGACCTGGGGCAGCCGGGTCCGCCTGATCGAGACCGGACCGATCGACCGCAGCAAGATCGACGCCTCCGAGTTCGACGTTCGCTGCATCATCGGCGGACTGCTCCTCCAGAAACGCGATCTGGTCGGCTGGGAGCCCGACGTCCTGACCTTCCCCACCAAGGCCAAGCCCACGCCCGAGCAGATGGAAGACCTGCGGATGGCCTGGCTGGTCGCCAAGCACACCAAGAGCAACACGATCATCCTCGTCAAGAACAAGCGCATCCTCGGCGTCGGCGCCGGTCAGATGAACCGCGTCGAATCCGGGTTGTTGGCGATGAAGCAGGCGGGCGAAGAGGCCCAGGGCGCCGTGCTGGCCTCCGACGCGTATTTTCCGTTCCCCGACAACGTGGAGAACGCCGCCAAGGCAGGCATCGCCGCAATCGTTCAGCCCGGTGGATCGAAGAAGGACCCCGAGGTGATCGAGGCGGCCGACGCCCACGGAATCCCCATGGTCTTCACCGGCAAACGCCACTTCAAACACTGATCGCAGATGGCCGAAAACGCCTTCTGAACGAGGGCATCTCGCCTGTGCTGAGGCCCTGTCCTCACTTCGCCCCTGTCGGCGGTCCAGGTCGTCATTTGTAGGGGCGAGGCATGCCTCGCCCCCCACGGATGCAACTCTCTGCTGTCCCGTTGATCCCCCGGGTTCCGAAGCACCCCATCCAGG
Source organism: uncultured Pirellulales bacterium (assembly GCA_964612985.1). Classification (GTDB taxonomy): domain Bacteria; phylum Planctomycetota; class Phycisphaerae; order Sedimentisphaerales; family Anaerobacaceae; genus Anaerobaca. The sequence continues at coordinate 4,236 of CAZTGH010000394.1, read as the reverse complement.
ATTCCCCGATACCATTTCGCGTCGATTGCCCATGAACCGCCAGGAACCTAGCATGTAGATGGGGAATACTCAGAATTGGTGGGCGTTCACGTTTTGACATCTCGACCGTCTCTGAGCTTGGCGAGGTCACGCGACACCGCGGAGAATGAGACGGCAGGAACCATTCACATCCGAGACAAAGGAGATTGGACGATGGCAGCACAGCAGACGATTCACGCCGTCAACGGCATCGACATGGACACGCTCAAGAGGACGATTGACGCGATCAAGGACGACCCCGCACTGGGCCAATGCCACTTCCACGTTCAGAACCACTGGATCGACGGCAATCACAACCGCACGACGATTCGCAGTTTCTACGGGGCCAAAGAGGAACGACTTCACAAACAACCATTCGAAATCGACTGCGACGAACCGGCGATTCTGGCCGGCGCCGACGGGGGCGCCAACCCCGTCGAGCACCTGCTCAATTCCCTGGCGGGCTGTGTGACCACGAGCATGGTGGCCCACGCTGCGGTGCGCGGTATCGAGATTGAAGAGCTGGAGTCGCAGGTGGAAGGCGATATCGATCTGCGCGGGTTCCTGGGACTGGCCGAAGACGTGCCAAAAGGCTACACCAACATCCGAGTCCATTTCAAAGTGAAGGCGGACGTCGACAACATGGAGAGGCTCAAGCGGCTCGCCGAGTATTCCCCTACGTTCAATACGCTGATTCACGGTGTCAAGGTCGACATCAACGTCGAGCCCAAGTAGGCAACCGGACGTGTTTCAAACGATGGGTCTGTGCGTCGACCGCCGATGTAGCGGCCGGCGCTGCTCGCACGATGCCCGGACGTCGCCGACGTGATCGCAGCAGTGAACGTTGGCCGCGAAAGAGATACTTCATGATGGAGGAAGACGCCGACACGCTGCTGCAAGGCGCCTACGGTGCCAACTACCGGCGCCTCCAGGCGATCAAAGCGAAATACGATCCGGACAACCTGTTCCACGGCGCTCTGAACATCCCGCCCAAGGCGTGACGGGACCGCCTCGGATGCGTTGCGCGAACTGACCGGCGAGCGGGTCTCAGAACCGGCTCAAGAGATAGGCCGCCGCGGCGACGTCACATGGACTGCATCCCTTTGCGGGCCTCTTCGAGGCACTGGGCGGCAAAGGGCCAGTTGGCCATCTGGAAGAAGTTGTCCACCCACTGACCGCGATTGTTGGCGTATTGCAGATAGTACGCATGCTCCCAGACGTCGCAGACCAGCAGGGGGGTGACTCCCCAGATCGTCAGGTCCTGATGCTTCTCCGCCTGGAAGAACAGCAGCATGTCGGCCATGGGCTCGTAGGCAAGGACGCCCCAGCCGCTGGCTTCGACCGCCTTGGTCGCGGCGGCGAACTGTTTCTTGGCCGCATCGACCGAGCCAAAACTCTTGCCGATGGCTTCGCTCAGACTATCGGGCATCTCAGGCTTATCCGGACTCATCGAGTTCCAGAACAGCGTGTGCAGTACGTGCCCGCTGCCGTGGAAGGCCAGGTCCCGGCTCAGCGCCTTGATCGAACTGTAGTCCCCATCCTTGCGGGCCTGCTCCAGCTTGCCGAGCGTGCTGTTGAGCCCGTTGACGTAGCCGGCGTGGTGCTTGTCGTGATGGATGCGGAGCGTCTTTTCCTCGTAGAGTGGCTCAAGCGCGTCGTAGGCGTAGGGCAGGGCAGGCAGCTTGTATTCGCCCCCCTGGTATCCGGCGCTGAGGGCATCGGCTGCGGTCGCCGGCGACGAGGTCCCCAGCCCCATCACCAGGTTTCCTGCGATCCCGGCGCCGAGCATTCCGAGCGATCCGGTCTTGAGCACGTTTCTTCGCGAGGGTTCCGATCTCATCATCGAGTCCTTTCCGTTTGGGTTCGCATGGAGGTTGAACGTATCGCGGAGAACCCTAACCGAGCCGGGCCCGCCGAACAATCGGGCAAATCCCTGATAATCGTAAAGGGAATTCCCCGTTGCGATCTCTTCCTCGACGAAACCCATCGCCCGACGGTACAGAGAAGGGTCGAACAGCAGCATCAGGCCGTCCAGAAGCACCACCAGCGCCATGCACAAAACGATCACGAACATTGCGTGCCCCTCATCTCATCCTGGCCGCTGGGCCGATCCGGAGCCGTTCGCCACCTGACCGGGCCCAACCCGAAGTCCCCCATCCCCCGTCTGTCGCCTAATACTCCCCCAGGTCCTCTTTGAGACGCACGATCTCCATCGCCTGGTCGGCCACCACGCGCCGCAGGCGCCCGTTCTCCGTCTCCAGTTCCTTCACCCGCTTGGCCGGATCGACCTCGCCGCCCCTCGCCGAGTGCTTCTTGCGCCACGCATAATACGTCGGCATGCTGACGCCCAGGTCCTCGCACACCTCGTCGACCCTCGCCCCCTCGGCGAGCTTCGCGTCCGCCTGCGCCAACAACTCCTTGATCTGTTGCTTCGTCCGTCGTTTCGCCATCCATGATCTCCTTTCGGGATTCTCTTATGTTTCACCACCTCCGCGTGATTGGGAACCGACAAGCTCGCGATATGCCCGCTTTTCGTCAGGATGATGTGACTGCCTCGTTGACGAGCCACTTGCCAACCGAACTTCTCGAAGGCCCGCACCACTTCGCGGGGCTTCAGAACCGGTACCGGCGGCATCAGATGACCACCTCGACCTGGCGCGTCTGCACCGTCAAAGGCATTCCCTTCTCGGCGCGCACCGCGAGGCACTCGGCAATGGCCTCGCGGATATTCGCCTCGGCCTGGGCCTCCGTTTGCCCCTGGCTGACGCAGCCGGGAATCGAAGGACACTCGGCCACGAAAACCCCGTCTTCATCCTGAAACAATGTGATAAGGAACTTCATGATCCATTCTCCTGTGCGACAAACCGACCTCATCCTATCAGGACCCACTCGACCGGTAAATCTTGGCCAGTCGTATCCTCAGGGCGCCCCCTTGGCGGCGACGACGGTCGTCCTGCGGTCCTCTACGGTTGCGGCACGCACACGTCGTCGATGAACAGCGGCCCGCGCCCTTCCCATCGCAGATTGTTCGTTCCCATCTTGACCGCAACGACCACCTGCTCCCAGGCCTGGCCGCCGGCGCGTTCCCACTGCACGATGCCGTTGACACTGAACTCCAGGCGGCCTGCCGCGCCGATGTAGGCCCAGAAGCTGCATTCGCCCGCGGGAAGGAACCCGCTCCATTTCAACGCGCCGCCGCCTTCGGCGCACTGTGCCGAATACGTGCCGCTGTGCGCCTTCTCCGACGTCACCGACCACGCCCCATAGTTGACCCAGCCGCTGCCGCCGAACTGCCCGCTCTCGAAACCCTCCCATACGGACGGCGGATCCGTCGCCGTATCGGACCCCTCAGGTCCCGGACCGATCACGGGATCACTCGTATAAACCCCTCTTCTCTTTTCATCTGCGATCTTCAGTTCATTAAATGCTGTTTTGTCTAACTCATCTACGATGTAATCTCCTCCCTGCCCTATGACGGTTTGCCCATAGTCAGGAGTGTCCGGCTCTGCCAAAGGGTCTTTTCGTCTTGCTATGTCGTACTTTGAGTTCCCTTCATAACCTATTGCTTCTTCAAGAAGCGAGTAGTCATCAGCATCTACAATTCCGTTACCATCAAAGTCTGCTATTGCTAATTCTCTTGTAGGAATGTCTGTCCTTAAAATGAAATTGTGCCATGTTCCAGCGTATACTTTTCTTTCTAGGTCTGGCAATAACACCACACCCATTCCGTTAGGGTCTTCTTCTATCATGTCTCTTATCAAGTATACGGGATAGCTTTCAGCGTTTGGGTCAGCAACGGTCGGATAGTTCGGGTCATTAACATCTGGTATGTATTCCTGGAAGGTTATTACCCTGTCTCCGAAAGTATTATTTTCTTCTGGAAAAGTGAATACTAAAGCGTTTGTTATGCCTTTAGGTAAAAGAGCATATCCATGATCTGACTGAAATATTTGTTCTAAGTAGAAAGGAGTATTGCTATTAGGTGTTCTAGCATCTGTTTTGAAGTACTTATCTCCGATTCTTGAAACAATGATTGGAGGAGCTATTCCGGAAAAGCTCGTGTACTCCTGATCAAATGAATCCTGTTGGTCTAGCGCTCCTTCTATGTAGATTAACTCAGAAGTTTTTGTTGCTACAGAAGGATTATTATGAACATTATCTATCCTTAGTCTGCCTGAATCTGATTGAGTTCCATCAGGGTCACCGACTGGGTCATCT
>CAZTGH010000393.1:573-5219 GCA_964612985.1 uncultured Pirellulales bacterium | reverse complement strand
AGGAGGCGGCTACGGCCCTATTGTCCGATTCCTCGCTGTGCAGTGAGCGATTCGGCCCGCCCGCGACCTCGCTCGATGCGATGATCGCGCAGATCGTCGATTGGGTGGCCGCCGGCAAGACGGTTCTCAACAAGCCCACGAAGTACGACGTTCGCGATGGGAAATTCTGAAGGCCTTCGTCCATGATCGATCCGACCGTTAAGCAGAAGCTTCACTCGGGCTGTGTCATCCCGGCCCATCCGCTGGCTCTCGACGCACAGAACAAACTGGATGTGCGCCGCCAGCGGGCGCTGACGCGATACTACCTGGCCGCGGGGGCAGGGGGGGTGGCAGTGGGCGTGCACACCACGCAGTTCGCTATCCACGATTCGAAGGTCGGCCTCTATCGTCCCGTTCTCGAACTGGCCGCCGAGACCGCCGACGAAAAGGCTACGGCCGATGATCGACCCATCCTGATCGCGGGCATTCTCGGACGGACCGAGCAGGCGATCCGCGAAGCGCAGACCGCCGTCGATCTTGGTTATCACATCGGGCTGCTCTCGCTGACGGCCCTCAAGGGCAAATCTATCGACGAACTGATCGACCATGCACGTCGTGTGTCGGAGGTGATCCCGATCATGGGATTCTATCTCCAGTCGACGATCAGCGGCATGACCCTGCCGGGCGAGTTCTGGAGGAAGTTCGTGGAGCTTCCGAATGTCGTCGGCGTCAAGATTGCGCCGTTCGATCGCTATCAGACGCTCGACGTGCTCGAAGCAGTCGCGTTTTCGGACCGGTTTGCCGAGATCGCGCTGTACACTGGAAACGACGACAACATCTTCATCGATCTGCTGACACGGCACGTGTTCCACCGTGAGCATCACGAAGTCTCGCTGCAAATCGACGGAGGGCTTCTGGGGCAGTGGGCCTGTTGGACGCGAAGAGCGGTCGAGTATATGGAGATGATCAGACACATGGACGAGGTCCGCGCCTCGATCGGCCCGGATGTGTTGACGCTGGCGAGCCAACTGACGCTGGCCAACAAGGCGATCTTCGATGCGGATAACGCGTTCATCGGCTGCATCCCGGGCATCTCGTACGTCCTGATGCGACAGGGACTGCTGGCCAACACCGCCTCGCTGGACCCGTCGGAACGCCTCTCGCCCGGTCAGGCCGAGCGCATCGATGAGATCTGTCGTCAGTATCCGCATCTGACGGATGACGAATTCGTCCAAGCCCACGTCGATACGTGGCTGGCATGATTGCGTAGGATGGGTTCTTAACCCACGCTTGAACGTGGGTTCCTGACCCAACTCCATACACAGGGGAATCGGCAATGAAGACATACCTCCCAATCATCAGCCTTGTACTACTCGTTTGTCTGTCACTTTGCTCTCCGGCGTGGTGCGCCGAGGAGGTGGCTACGCTAAGAGCGGGAGCTGCACGGATAGACATCACGCCCGAAAAGCCCGTGCGAATGTCGGGGTACGCCAGCCGTAAGGAGCTGTCCACCAGCGTCCACGATCCGCTCTCGGCTCGCGTGCTGGTCTTCGAGGCCGACGGCAAGCGACTGGTGCTGATCTCCACGGACATCATCGGGTTCTATGAAGGCACCGACGACTACTTCCGTGAGGCCCTCCTGTCCAAATACGATCTCGAACCGTCTGCGTTGTTTCTCAGCGCAATCCACACGCACAGCGCACCGAGCCCGACGATCAACAAGGAGAGAGGCCATCCGAACAACGTCGAGTACACCGAGAAGCTTCGCGACAAGCTGGTCGAGGTGGTTGGCGAGGCACTTGATCGGATGCAGCCGGTACAGGTCGGCCTGGGTGTCGGCGCGTGCCCCGTTGGCGTGAACCGGCGCGAGTTGCGGATCAGCAAAGAAGGCGAGCCTTCCATCACCCTGGGGCGCAACGCGAATGGTGTCACCGACAAAGAGGTGCTCGTGATGAAGGTCAGTGGCACGGACGGCGCGCCTCTGGCGGTGGGGTTTGACTATGCGACCCACGCGACCAGCCTCGGACCGAAGAACTACGCCATCAGCGGTGATGTGATCGGCCTAGCCGAGCAGTTCGTCGAGAAAATCCTGGGCGGTGACGCCATCGCGCCGGCCTTCGTCGGCGCTTCGGGTGACATCGATCCGTGGTTCCGCGTTCTGCCCGAGTTCAACACCGAGTCGGGCTGGGTGCCCGAGCCCGTGCTGCTCGGGACCTTCCTGGGTGAGGAGGTCGTCCACGTCTGTCGCGCGATCGAGGGTAACGTGCCGACGTCGCGGATCGCGACCAATCTGGCCATCCTCGATCTTCCCGCCAAATCCTCGGAGCCCCTCTCGGGAGGTGAGGCGTCCACGCGTCCCTTTGTCGTCACGGTTGCGCGGCTAGGCGACGTCGCCTTCGTGGGCCTCGGCGGCGAGGTGCTGACCGAGATCGGCCTGGCGATCAAAGCGGGTTCGCCCTGCAAGCACACGTTCGTCATCACGCACTGCAACGGCGCCGCCGGCTATCTCGCGCCGCAGGAACTCCACGTGGAGGGCGGCTACGAAGTCCGCAGCAGCCGCTTCACCCCCCAGGCCGCCGACATCGTTGTCCGCGAGTCCATCCGCATGCTCCACGACCTGTAATCGGTGTCATGGGGCTAAGGTCCCTTCCTGGTGACGGCCATTCCCAAGGACCGGGCAAACGCCGCAACCTTGTCTTCGGGCAAGGCTGCTGAGAGGAGCATTGGTTCCCAAAACGCATCGTGCCATTCGAGCAGGACTTCCCGGTTGTGATACACATGGAAATGGATCGCCAGTTCAGGCGTCAGGCAGCGTTCGGTGAGCCGAGCCAGTTCAGCGAGGTTCTCCGCTGTAGCCGCCACGTGATAGCAGGTCGGCCTCGGCCACAGGGTGCCCTGCGCGACATGGGCCTGCTCCGCTGTCTTGTGCGCGTCCAGGAAAGCTCGCAGGGCCTTGGGAGGGGAACCGTCCTCGAAATAGAGGACGGAATCACAGGGCAGCAGTTCGCGGAGGGCTCGCGGCACGCGGGGGAAACTCGTCTTGCCGTCGAGTTCCCAATACATGCGGCTGGTGTCAAGACGGATGCCCCTGGGTTCTGCACGGATCCACCTGCTGAACCACCCCATGGTGATGCCCTCACGCCAGCGTCTCGACGTTTCGGGCGACTTTTCGGACGGCTTCGACGATCTGGTCCATGTCCTGGCGGGTGCCGAGGAAAGGGATCTTGCTGTCGATGGTGAGCCTCTCCTTCGCGGGCGTGGGACCCTCGTCCATCATCGGGCAGCGCAGCGATTTGCGATAGTCGTCCAGGCGCCCCTTCGAGAACGCCGCCTGGAAAGCCGAAGAACCCAGATGCGCCTCGAGCATCTTCTCCTTATGGCATCCACCCGAATACCGTCTGGCGCCGCCGCCCATGGGGATGCCTTCGGCACGAACCGCCTCGGCAAACCGCGACGCCGGAACGCCCTTGAACTGCTCGCGGTCGTAGTCTATATCGAAGTACATGTAGGTGATGCGCGTGTCCTTCGTGTAGCGCTTGCGCGGAGTTAGGCCCGGGACCTCCGCCAGGGACTTCTCGACATAGCGGCCATTCTTCTGTCGCGTCCGGTCGTGGTCTTCGAATCGCTTGAATTGCTCGGTGAGCACCGCCGCCTGGAACTCCGTCATGCGATGGTTCGAGCCTGGGAAGGGATAGCCCCGCTCAAGGCCTTTGGGGTCGCGTCCGTTGTTGACGAAGGCGGCGCAGCGGCGCATGAACTCCTCGTCGCTGCCCAGGATCGCCCCGCCCTCGCCACAGACGAGCGATTTCCATTCCTGGAAGCTGATGCACCCGGTGGTGCCGAACGTGCCGACCTTCTTGCCTGCCACCTCGGCATAGACCGACTGGCACGCGTCCTCCACCACGGGAATGTCGTGCTTCTTCGAGATCTTCATGATCTTCTCGATATCGACGGGAAAACCCGCCAGGTGGATCGGCAGGATCGCCTTGGTGTGCTCGGTGATGGCGTCTTCGATCTTCTCGGCGTCGATCGATCCGGTGTCGGAATCGATGTCGACGAAGACCGGCAGCGCGTGCAGGTTGGTGATCGTGTTGATCGTCGCGATGAACGTATGGGGCGACGTGATGACCTCATCGCCCGGACCGACGTCCAGCACGCTCAGCGAAGTGCGCAGCGCCGTCGTGCCCCCGTTGGTCAGCGTGCAGTAGGGCACCCCCATCGCCTCGGCGAAGCTCTTCTCGAAATCATAGACCGCATTGCCGCGCAGACAGCACCAGTTCCGGCTGCGAAGCGCCTTGAGCAGGGCCTTCTCCTCGCGCTCGTCGAAGATGGGCCAGACCTCCGAGAAGGGCTTGCTGCGCACGGGCGTGCCGCCCTGGAGGGCGAGCTGATTGGCTTTGCCGGTTCCGGCGGCAAAGAGCGACTTGACACCAGTCGTTGCCAGTGTCAGGGAGGCCAGGGATGCGGATGTGTTTCGTACGAACGAGCGGCGGGTGAGCGAAAATCGCATGATGGGTACCTCCAGCGTAATTCGAGCTTTCCGTGGGCCGGATCATGGTACCGGCGCCGTTTCATCATAAATCCCGCCGGGCTCACCGTGCAAGCCCAAACCTGAGAACGGCGTCAGCGTTCGTAGTGTGCCCGTGAGGGCATATTCGTGCGGAGGA
>CAZTGH010000393.1:0-563 GCA_964612985.1 uncultured Pirellulales bacterium | reverse complement strand
AACGCCTTACGGCGTCACTACAAACGCGACCTCCTCTATGAGAGATATGCCCTCACGGGCACACTACGAACGTCCGATGCGCTCGATGGCCAGGGCGACGGGGGAGGGGGCTTCTTCGCCTTCTCCGGAACGCGAGGCGACCTCTTCCATTGCCTGGTGCAGCACCTCGCAGGCCCGTTCGTAACCGCAACCGGTCACCTGCGAGATCAGGCGCGTACCGCGATCGATGAGCTTCTTGTTGCTGGGCGAGAGCCACACCATGGCGTTGCCGATCACCCGACCCATCCGCACCATCGTCGCAGTCGAAACGGTATTGAGTACGAGCTTGATCGCCAGATGCTCCCAGAGCCGCAAAGGCGAAGAAGGCAACTCGCATGCGAAGTGAAAATGCTCGTCCACATCAAGCGTTCGGTCGTTTGGCCCAATCGTAATCGCGGCTGTCGTGCGGTACCCCGCCTCGCGGGACGGCGGTGCGATCTCGTCGGCGACGCCGACCGCGACCAGTGCCGAATCTGCTCCCTGTGTGCGCGAGGCATCGGGCTCGTTGCCGATGCGGAAGCGAT
>CAZTGH010000392.1:0-5222 GCA_964612985.1 uncultured Pirellulales bacterium | reverse complement strand
GCGTGTCGGGTCGAATACGATAGCGATGGATCGCATGGGCTGTTTGTGATAAGGTTCTGCCGGTGCTGACTGAAAACGAAACCGAAAGGAAGGCGAGTTGAAGCGCTCTACGAAAGGCATCCTGATCGTCTCCATCGCGGCGGCCATCGGCTTTGTGGCGCTGACCGCACATCTGACGGCGTTTGCGCTGGAGACCAGATCCATGGTTGCTCGGGCGAAACAGAGCCGGCAGCGCCTGTTCTACGAGACCGATTACGACGAACTTCTCGCCGCCTGCCGCGAACTGTCGGCGAGAGCGGTCGAAGGCGAGCTGGAGCCCAAGAGGTATGTTCTATCCGAGTTCTGGGGCGATCCCGATCCTAACGCCGCGACGTTTCCACGCGCCGTCCTGGACCTTAAGCCCATCCTCGTTGACATCGATATGGATGGCACCGTTCGTCTCGAATTGGCGCGAGGTTTCGGGGTGCATGCCTTTCCGCAAGACCAGCATGACTGGGGAGACCTGAAACTCATCGACGGCTTGTGGTACTACGACAGCACCTATCAAACCGATCCGAAATACCGAAACCGGATCGACCGCATGATCGAAAAAAGCCAGGAGCACAGACCGTAGGGTTCAGGCCTTTCTCTCCATCATACTCCGGCTGATGGCGGTGGCGATCTTGCGCGGGGCCAGGCGGAGCAGCAGATGAATGAGCAGCTTGTTGACCGCGCCCGGCACGATGACAGGCTTGCCCTTGAGCATGGCATCGTAGCCCGCTTGGGCGACGTCGCGAGCCGAGACGGGACGGGCGAACCCTTTGGCCTTGCGCAGGTTGGCCTGCTCGATGAACTCGGTATCGACCGGGCCAGGGCACAAGGCGGTGACCGTAACACCCGTGCCGGAAAGCTCGTTGCCGATGGCCTCGCTGAACGAGACCACGAAGGCCTTGGTCGCGTAGTACACCGCCTGGAGCGGACCAGGCAGAAAGCCCGCCATCGAGGCGACGTTGAGGACCCGTCCGCTGCCGCGCGAGATCATATCGGGCACGAACGCCCGCGTCAGCGCCGCCGGCGCCAGCACGTTGACCTGGATCATTGCCTCATTCCGCGCCCAGTCCTGCTCGTGGAAGAAACCGCCGTTGCCGAAGCCGGCGTTATTGATCAGGTAATCGACCCCTACATTGCGGCTGGTCAGCTCGTCGTGGATCTGGGCCGCCGCATCCGGATCGGTGAGATCCTTGGCGATCACGTGCGCGGTGATGCCGTGAGAGCGCTCCAATTGCGTCTTGAGCGATTCGAGCCTCTCCTGGCGTCGGGCCACCAGCACAAGATCGCCCCCGCGCTCCGCGTGAACGCGAGCCAACTCGGCGCCGATGCCGCTCGATGCGCCGGTGATCAGTGCCGTCTTAGCGGTGCCGGTCATGCTTCGTCTCCCGCCGTACCGTCGTCGGTGGCGCCGTTGCGGCTGGGACGCTCGATCAGGCCGCTCTTCTGGAGGAAGGTAATGGCGAACCAGCACAACAGCGCCCACGTCAGCCCGGCGCTCCAGCCCGCCAGGACGTCCGTCGGATAGTGCACGCCCAGGTAAACCCGGCTGACGCCCACCAGCAGCGAAACCGCGAATCCCAGACTGATGAAGTAGACCCGATAGCGAAACGCAACGCTGGTGCGGGCCAGCAGCACGCTGAGCGTCAGGTAGACCACCGCCGAGAGCATCGCATGGCCGCTGGGAAAGCTGGCCGTAGCGACGTAGGCAACCGTGGACGCCGACTCCGGTCGCGGTCGGGCGAACACCCCCTTCATCGAGAACGTCAGGATCGCGCCGCCCACGACGACCACCACCAGCACGCCCAGCGTGCGGTAACGCTTCGCCATGAGCAGATAGCCTGCGCAGGCCAGCGTCACCAAGGTCAACACGACGGCGCTGCCCAGGGCGGTGATGTCGTGCCAGGAAGCCTCAAACCATTCCGGCCCGATCCGATCCTCCGGATTGCCCGGCGCGTGAAGATGACGCAGCACCCACTCGTCGTATTTCTGCGTCTCGCCCTCGAGAACCTCGTCAATCAACTCCGCGACACCCCACGAGCCCACGACGATCACCGCCAGCGCCGCCAGCATCAGCAGATCGATGTTCTGCCGCAGCCATTTCAACGTGCCAAAGGTCAGTGCCATCGTCTCTCCCGTCGTTCATTTCCGCCAGGCCCGTTCTATGGCGCCGGAAGCGGATCCTCCGGCGGCGCCATCTCCGCGATCAACCCCAGGATCTTCCGCGCCGCCATATATGCCTCGGACCCCGAGCAGTCTTCGCCGGCCATCTCGCTGATGAAACGCTGCGCCGCCTGATGAGCCGCCTGCTCCTGGGGCCCCTCGCCAAACAGATAGAGCAGAGCGCCGGCGCCGACGTAGACCGCCTTGGCGATCTCCGTCTTAGCCTGCTCATCCCGCTCGTCCGTGATGAGCTTCTGCGCCTCGGCCATCTTCGCCAGTGCAAAGTTCCACGTTTGTGCCGCCTGCGGGTTCATGTCCGCGCGATTCTCGCAATCGATGCTGGCGGTTCGCCTATGGAGGAGATTGTGTTGCCGCTACAGCCGAAAGAGCAGTCCAATGTTGACCCCCATGCCGTCCACATTGGCGTCCGTGAGGTTCTCCAGTTCGTCCCCGGCGCTCTCGACGTCCGCTTCCAGGAACAGCCACCGCGCTTCGGCCATGATCGAGACGCTGTGCAGCCCGATCTCCAGGCCCGCCAGCGGGAAGAAGCCCACCTGGTCGTCGAGATCGGCGCCGTCGCCTTCGAAGAAATAGTACCCGACTCCGGCGCCGACGTAGGGCACCACGTGCTCAAAGAGCAGAGGGAAGTTGAACAGGCCCGCCGCCTCCACCGGGAACATGTCGATATCGACATCGCCGAAGTGAATCCAGCTCGCCCGAGCGTCGACGCTGACCATATCGATCGGATTGAGCTCGGCTTTGACGCCTCCGCCGTAGCCGTCGCCCAGATCGTCCGAATCGAGAGACGAACCGAACGCCGCGAATTCAACGCCCGAGCCCGTCGCACAGCCCGCCCCCGCCAGGGCCAGAATGCCCAACCACAGCACGATTACAACTCCTTTTGCCTTCATGCCAGACTCCTTAACAGACGTTTTGCCGCTAGGCTATACACCCGACGAACCGACCGCAATCAGAAAATCGCCGCCCCCTGCCGGCAACTGCGACCGCAACTGGTGGCGGGTTCGGAGCGTGGCTTCTCATCGCCGCTCTGAGGCTTGGTCTGGGCTCTCCGTTCCGCTTCGCTCCAGTCGGAATGACAATGCGCATGCAGGCGACCCAAGTGCCCGCGCATTCCGACCGCACGTTTCATGCGTTCCCGCGCCCGGCCTCAAAGCCTGTCTTGAGCGCAGCCGAACAGACCCGCATGACCTGGAGATGGCGAGTCGCTGTGTTCAGCACAGCAGGCGAGACCGCCATCCGCCAGAATCCACTTCCTTGCGCCTTGAAAAGGCCCGCCGGACGTCACCTATTCTGCGAACCAACCCTATCTTTGGAAAGGAGTGCAACCATGTCCGCATCGAACCGACTGAACAGACGGCAACTGGCCGTAATCGACGACCTCTTCAACACCGAGATGCCCGAGCAGGACGTGCTCGACAAACACCGGGTCGGCGCCGCGTTGTACCGGCGCTGGCTCAGCGATGAGCGGTTCCGCGAACACTTCGACGGGCGGATTGCCAACGCCTATCGCGAGGCCCGACTGATCCTGGCCCGCTACGCGCCGCTGGCCGCGATGAAACTCGTCCGCCTGACCGACTGCGAAAAGGAGGAAACCGCCCGCAAGGCCTGCCTCGACATCGTCGCCCCCCAGACCGCCGGCCCGACCCCCGGCTCAGAAACCGCTACCCCCGACCTCACGCCGGAACTGCCCCCCGAAACCGCCACCCGCCTCCTCGCCGCGCTCGCCGAGGGAGAGGCCTGACAGGATCGTGCCACATGACCTGTCCGACGGGAGCGAATCAGCGGAGGTCGCGTCGGTGCAGGTAGCCCACGCCTATGGTTCCGAATGCGGCCAGCAACAGCGATCGGGTGAATTGGACCGAAGTGCTGCCGCCAAACTGAAGCGGACGGGCATCGGTCTTATGACGTTGCGAGACATCTTCATTGCCTCGCAGCCTCAGCAAGACGGTAGACCTTCCCTGCGAAACTCGGGCTCTCCAGCAGGCTGCCTGCAGCGCCAAGATAGATTTCGAGTTTGTCCAGCGAGAAGGGATTCGTCTGTGTTGCGCTGCTCGTGCTGATGGCCAGCAGGAACCGGCGGTAATCGGTCGAGCCAGGATCCACGATCGGGACATCGCGCAACCGCAGTGACTGGACCCATTCGCTCGATGTGTTCGCGTCGAACGAAAGTCGTCGACCACCGGTATCATCGCGCGGCGAAACTTGCGCCTCGTCCTGCCGGCGAATGCAGCAGCGGAGGTAATCCATCCCCGCCGGCTCGGGGTCGAACTGACGGAACACGACGCCGCCGATTGCCTCCGATGTAGCGCTGCCCGTCAGATCCAGCGTTGGAGTAGCCTGGAGCGCCGTGCAAACCGCCAGAACGCAAATGAATGCTGTATGAATGCCCTTCCTGGCTGTACACATGGCGAACCTCCCTGTTCCCTTGCCTGAACCTGATGCAAAGCGGGCTCCGTCGTTCCAGCGACTGTCCCTGGTGCCTGCCTTAGAGAGACTATGCACGAAGTCGCCGATGAGTTCAAGTGCGAATCCTCTTTTTCGCTCGTTTGCCGTCGTACGATCGCAGTGGCGGACAGCTTTCCAGCCGACGGCCTATTCCTTCGCTCGGTTCAGATAGCTGCCGTCGGAGGTGCTGACGCGGACGACGTCGCCTACGTTGATGAACGGCGGCACGCGCGTCTTGAGGCCTGTCTCCAGGACCGCTTCCTTCAACTGCTTCGTCGCTGTCGCCCCTTTGATGCCGGGTTCGGTCTCGGTCACCTCCAGCTCGACGGTGTTGGGCAGCTCGAGGCTGACCACGTTGCCTGCGTGGATCGCTACCGTGATCGTCGTGTTGGGTTTGAAGTAGTGGATCGCGTCGCCGACCACCTCGTCGCTGACGGTGATCTGGTCGTAGGTCTTGTTGTCCATGAGAATGTGCCCGGTGCCGTCGGAGTAGAGGTACTCCATGTCGCGCCGATCGAGAAAGGCCCGCTCGACGTCCTCGGTGCTTCGCAGACGCTTCTCCAGCA
>CAZTGH010000391.1:0-5232 GCA_964612985.1 uncultured Pirellulales bacterium | reverse complement strand
AGATCGACGAATGCTGCTGGATCAAGGACGCCTGGCCCGTGAAGGCCGAGGGGCTGGGCGGGCGCGTGCCTCGCAGCCAGGACCATGGGCAGAATATCGACACCTACTCGATGGAGTACACGTTCGCCGACGGGACCAAGGCCTTCTGCGGCTTCCGACGGATGAACCACTGCCGCAGCGAATTCGCGACCTTCATTCACGGGACCAAGTGCGCCGCCCAGTTCTCCGGCGACGTCCATGCCGCGACCGTGCACATGTTCAAGGACCAGCGGATCGAGAAGAGCAATATCGCGTGGACACCCACGAAGGATCGCTACAGTCCCTGGCAGTACGAGTGGAACGAATTCATCAAGAGCATCCGAACCGACCGGCCGCACAACGAGGCCAAGCGCGCCGTCTATTCGGATCTCACCTCGTGCATGGGCCGGGCCGCCTGTCACACGGGCCAGACGGTCACCTGGGAGGACATGATGAAGTCGCGCTTCCAGTTCTGCGACTATCTCGACGATCTGGATTATGACAGCCCGCCTCCCGTTAAGGCCGATGACGAAGGTTGGTTCCCCGTCCCCATCCCCGGTCAGTGGACCGAAGTCTGACCGCAATCGAACCTCACAATCGAGTCATACCCAAAGGTGTCCGGTCAAGGCCGGGCACCTTTTCTTTTTCACGGCGTCAGACTTCGCGGACGTCCTGGAGAAGGTCGGCGAGGCGGGTGATGCCGACGCCCGGGCCGGCGGGGATGGTCATGGCGCCGTCGGCGACCTTCAGTGGGGGATCGAACCAGCCGGCGTATTTTTCGATGCCCTTCTTGTATTCCTGATAGCGTCCGACGTCGGGCACGTATGATGCGAGGTGGAGCATGTAGACGAACCCGAAGCCGCCGGAGATATGTACGGTGGTGGGCATGCCCGCCAGGGCCGCCATGCGAGCGACGCGCGTGCTTCGGATCAGGCCGCCGTAGTATTGCAGGTCGGGTTGGACGATATCCACGCCGCGATGGGCGATCATCCAGCGAAACCGCCGCTCGCTGGACTCCTGCTCTCCTCCCGCTACGGGAATCGTGAGGGCCTCCGTGACCCGCTGCGTGTCTTCGAGATGATCGAACGGACAAGGCTCTTCGAAATAGACAGCGTCGATGTCTTCCAGCATTCGGCCGATCTCGATCGCCTGCGGCGGGTCGTAACTGCTGTTGGAATCGGCATGGATGTCGATCTGATCGCCGAGCGCTTTCCGCGAGAGCGGAATCAGTTCCTTGGTGCGACCAGGCATGGCGTCCTCGTTGCGGCTCATGCGTCCTCCCACGCGATACTTGACGGCTTTGGCGCCGGTCTCGTCGATCAGGCGCTGAAGGTGCTCGACTTCCTCCTGCGGCGTGCTGTCCCGGCGACTGCTGGCGACGTAGTACGGCACCTGCCGACGTACGATCGGCCCGAACAGTTCGCCGATCGACTTACCCGCAACCCGGCCCAGCATATCCAGCACGGCAAATTCCACCCACGCTACCGGACACCACAGCGCCAGGCTCTGGAGCTTGTAGTTGCTCTGATAGCGGTAGACGCCGAACAGGTGGTCCTCCAAATCGCGGGCATCCTTGCCGATGAAGTACGGGATCACCCGCTCTTTCAGGATCGGATAGAGCTGCGAAGCCCGATCGTTGGTGACTGCGATGCCCTCGGCGCCGTCCCGCGAGCGGACATGAACGAAATACTCGCGGTCCTTCTGCAACAAACGAACGGAATCGATCACGATGGGGGAATCCAGCCCCGAGAGCCGGAGGATCGGCTGAGCTGCAACAGCATCCAGTTCCTGGACCGTGACTTCCGACCGCAAGCGGGCCCTTCGGGAACGACGCTGGTCCGTTCCACAACCCGAGAAGGCACCGACGGCAGCCACGGACGAAACCAGTTCCAGGAATCGACGGCGATTCAGATCCATACCTTTCTCCTTCTATTCTGACGCGGCATGAGGCAGCAAATCATCTTATCATCGCTATCCGGTACCGGCTACCGTGAACCGTCGTGTTTGTGGTGGAACGACGTGCGCGAATTGGCGAAAAGACAGCCTTGAATTTGCGGGCTCCCCTCGTCTAAGATTCAACCCAGGAACACCGTCCGACAATCGCGAGGTGGGTGCCGGTGATCATCGGTATCCCTGCTCGCCCAGGAAGTATCGTGCGACAATGCACGACCAACGGGAGACCGCTATGAGGAAGACGACGTTGATCGCCCTGCCACTGATCCTGATTTTCCATGGTTTGCTTGCGGCCGAGGGCCAGGACCCCACGGTTCGTGCCTTCGAGCAGAAGATGATTCAGGCCCCCCCTCTGCCGCTGGACCGCGTCCGACTGACAGGCGGGCCCCTGAAGAACGCGCAGGACCTGGACGCTCAGTACCTGCTGGATCTGGAACCCGATCGCATGATGGCCGGCTACCGGATCCGCGCGGGGCTCGAGCCGAAGGCCCAGGGATACGGTGGATGGGATTCCGTCGAGGGCCGACAACTGACGGGGCACGTCGCGGGGCATTATCTCTCGGCGGTCAGCCTGATGTATGCCGCCACGGGCGAAGAGCGTTTCAAGAAACGCGCCGATTATCTCGTCGAGGAGATGAAGGAGGTTCAAGACAAACGGGGCAATGGCTATCTCGGCGCGATCGCCGACCGCGAAGGCACCGACGGAGCGGAGATCTTCGAGCGCGTCGCCGCCGGTGCAATCCGTTCGGGCGGGTTCGATCTCAACGGCATGTGGTCTCCCTGGTACACCCTGCACAAGACCTACGCGGGTCTGCGCGACGCCTATCGCTTCACAGGCAACCAGACGGCGCTGGAACTGGAAATCAAGTTCGCTGCCTGGGCGGAGGGCATCGTATCGAAGCTCTCCGAGGCGCAGGTCCAGCGGATGCTGAACACCGAGTTCGGCGGGATGAACGAGGTTTTCGTCGATCTCTACGCGGATACGGGCGACCCGCGCTGGCTGGATCTGTCGTACAAATTCGAACACCGCTCGTTCATCGATCCGCTGGTGCGCCACGAGGACATCCTTGCCGGCAAGCACGGCAACACGCAGGTGCCCAAGCTGATCGGCTCGGTGGACCGTTTCGCCTACACGGGCACCGCGGCCGACCTGCTGGCGGCCGGGTTCTTCTGGGACCGCGTAGTGGATCATCACAGTTTCGCCACCGGCGGACATGGCAAAGACGAGTACTTCCACGAGCCCGACGAATTGGCCCAAATCGTGGACGGACGCACCTGCGAAACGTGCAACGTCTACAACATGCTCAAGCTGACTCGTCGGCTCTTCGCACTGCAACCCGATGCACAGTACGCCGACTTCCACGAGCGGGCGCTGTTCAACCACATCCTGGCGTCGCAGGACCCGAACGCCGGCTGGGCCTGCTACATGGTCCCGGTCGGGCGCGCCGTGCAGCACGAATACGAACGGAACATGCGCGACGGAAGCTTTACCTGCTGCACGGGCACGAGCATGGAGAGCCATGCGCTGCACGCCGACGGGATCTATTACGAATCGGGAGATACGCTCTGGGTGAACCTCTACGCGCCTTCCACCGCTGCCTGGAACACGGCCGGCGTCAAGCTGGCCGTCGAGACGGACTTTCCCGAAGGCGAATCGGCCACGATCACGCTGACCGTGGATTCGCCCAGGGAATTCACGCTGGCTCTGCGAAAACCCTATTGGGCGGGCGACGGTTTCGAGATCGCGGTCAACGGCTGGCCCGTATCGGACGAGGTGATCGATCCGTATCGCGATGTCCCGGAATCGGGGCGCCCCCGGCGCGATCGAGGCGGGGAGATGGAAGGACCGAGCACCTACGTCGAACTGAAACGGACCTGGAGCACAGGCGACACCGTGGAATTGACGCTGCCCAAGTCGCTGCACCTGGAGCCGACGCCGGATAATCCACGCGTCGCGGCGATTCTGTGGGGTCCGCTCGTGCTGGCGGGCGATCTGGGGCCCGAGCGAGAGAGGGGACGGGGCACAGGCCGCAGCGAGCGAATCGAAGCGCCCGTCTTCGTCGCAGCCGAGCAGCCGGTGGCCGAATGGCTTAAACCGGTAGCGAGTGAACCAGGACGATTCCGCACGAGCGGCGTCGGGCGCATTCCCGATGCGGTCGACCGCGTCAAGGACGTGGATTTCGTTCCGTTCTATCGTCTGCATCGTCGCACGTACGGCATCTATTGGGACCTCTTCACGCAATCCGAATGGAAGCAGAAGCAGGCGGAGTATGCCGCCCAGAAGGAGCGGCAGCGGCAGCTCGAACTGGCGACGGTGGGCTACGCGCAACCGGGCGAGATGCAGCCAGAACGCGACTGCAACTATCAGGGTGGTGACGACAGTCGACCCATTCGCGTCGAAGGTCGGGCCGGGCGGCGGAGCCGAAGCTGGTTTTCCTTCGATCTGCCCGTCGATGCCGCGCATCCTATGGCGCTGATCGTAACTTACTACAGCGCTGAACGGCGGCGCGGTCCGGCTCGATTCGAGATCCTGGTAGATGGTCAACAGATTGCCGAGCAGGAACTCGAGCGCAGCGAACCCGCCCGCTTCTATGATGTCGAGTATCCCGTCCCACCCAGACTGGTGCAGGGCAAGGAGAAGGTCACGGTGCGCTTCCAGGCGGCTGAGGGCAGTTCCGTCGCGGGCGTGTTCGGCATTCGCATGATCCGGGCGGGCACTGTCGGCGCCGAACCGCAGGTGGCTGAGCCACAAGGGACTGAACCGGCATCGAACGTCAACGTGGCTGTCGTGGCCCAACCGTCGACGTCGTACGTCTCGGGCGATACATCTACGGCGGCACTGAACGACGAATCCGAGCACCGAAGCTCGCGCGACAGGCGGCAAGGAGCGTATGGCAACTGGCCCACGCGCGGGACGCAGTGGGTGCAGTACGAATGGAGCCAGCCGATCAGCACCGACCAGATTGACGTATACTGGTGGGACGACCGGCAAGGCGTGCGTCTGCCCGAGGCCTGCCGGTTGCTCTACTGGAGCGACGACGAGTTCGTCCCCGTGAACAATCCATCGGGCCTGGGCTTAGCGGAAAGCCAGTACAACACGACGAGCTTCGACGAAATCCGCACGTCGAAGCTCCGTTTGGAGATCGACGGCAACGATACCTTCTCCACCGGCATCCTGGAGTGGAAGGTCTACGACTCGGGGCAGTCGCCCGATTTCCCGCCGCGTGTCGACGCGGGCGTCGATCGCGTCGTCGTGCTGGG
>CAZTGH010000390.1:0-5246 GCA_964612985.1 uncultured Pirellulales bacterium | reverse complement strand
CAGCCCCTCCCGCATAACCCTCGAAAACAACGAGAAAATCCGGCCGCAGCCGGATGGAGAGAACGCTTTCGCGAGGGCAAGTGGCGGAGGAGGTGTCCGCCGAACCGCCTAGTTAAGCCGGGTTAAGATAGGTCGCATGAGGCGGGAATAGATTAAGGAGCACAAGGGCTTGCGCGGCGCCCGCCTGTTGCGATGCGTTAAACGGGGTCGCGTCGGATTAGCTGAAATCCTATGGTTTAGGCCGCTAAGGTAGGCCGCTAGCCCCGGCCGCGCAGCCATAGGAGGGCCCCATGCCGCGCCCCGTCGAAAAGCCCCTGACCGCCCGCGAGGTCGAGACGAAGAAGCATCCGAGGCCCGAGACCGGCCGGCCGCATACCGTCAGCGCCGGCGGCGCGCCGGGCCTGGTGCAGGGCTACCTCCGCGATCAGGTGGAGGATGCCTTCCAACGCTACGCCTCTGCGCCCACCCCCGAAAATTCTGCCACATTGCCAAAATCAAAAGACAACAATGAGTTAGGCGAAAAGTTTTCTGCCACGGGTATGCGCGAGGAGCTCGGTTTTGCCACGCCTAACCCATTGATAAATAATGGAAATGGCAGCGTGGCAGAAGATTCGCCCCCGGTGGCCGGGGAGGAGGCGAAACGGCCGAGCTGGAGCGTGGGTGGCCGGCCGCTCAATGGCTACGACGGCGGCGACGGCCGCCCACAGCCCCGCGCTGGCGCTCGGCGAGGCCCGCGACTGGCTCGAGGCGCTCCGCGCGCGCTCATGGACGACTGGTCGGATTTCCTCGGGGCCTGACGCGGGCAATTCGGCGGGCATCGGCAATTTTCCGCCGATCCCTTCAGGCGGATTTCGCGTCCGTGGCGTTTCTCAATCCCTTCAAAGCCTTAGCGCGGGCAGTTTCAAGAAAATGCGGGAAACGCCGCCCTTATCTTGAAACTCGCCGCTCTCGCAATTTAGCTGACGGCTAAATTCTGTAGCGAGATCAGTGGGTTGCAAGGTGGAGGGGTTTCCTTCGCTCGACCGCTGTTTGCTAATGTCGCTTTGCGCAACAAGCAACGGAGGGAGCAATGACAGAGCGCCGCTTTTTGACGATCAAGGAAGTCGCCTCGAGATACGGCGTCAGCCGCGTCACAATCTGGAAATGGCTTAAGGAGCGCCGCACCGGCTTCCCGAGGCCCGTGCAAATCGGCGAGCGCACGCCGCGCTTCAGGCTGTCCGACCTCGAAACCTACGAGCAGCGCCTGGCGGCCGAAGCGCAGGCCCAGGTCGAGGAAGCGGCGGGGTGACGCGATGGTCGAGGAAGAACGACTAGCGCCCGGCTCGGGCGCGCCGCCGGGGCGAAAGGAAGGCCCCGGCGCTGATTGGGCAGCGCGCGGGGCGGAAGGCTCAACAAAAAAGGCACCGAGAGAATACGACGCCACCGCTTTCGCCGCAAGCGAAAATCGCGCCCCGAGGCGCAGGAAATCCGGGTTCGCCGCGTCCGCGCCGCCGCGGCTGAAGCGGGCGGCTCGCGCCGTTGGCTACGCCGCCGCGCTGGACGACGCGGACGCCTGGGCCGGCTGCGCGCAGGTGCTCGCGGTCCGGCTGACGCCGCGCGAGCTTGCCGGCCTTGGCTGGGCGGCGCTCCGCGCCATGCCGCCCGAGCAGGCTTTGCGGGTCGCGGAGTTGGTGATCGGCGAGCCGGCGATGCCTTTGCCGCCGCTCTCCGACCCGGCGCCCGACGCCGCGATTTGGGCCGCCGGCGCTTCGCCGCGCGAGGTCGAGGCGGTCGTCATGGCGGGCTTCGCGGCCCTGCCGCCGGCGCGGCGGGAGGCGATGATGCGCGTGGCGAGGAGCGCGGCATGAGGGCCGACGAGGACAACTTCGCGCGGCTGGCGCGATACTTCGACCTGCCCGGCGGGGATGCAGGCGGCGCGACGTTCCGGCATGACGAGATGGAGCTGATCCGCGACGACAAGCACCGCCCGGTCTGGAACATGGCGAACGCGATCACGCTCCTGACCGATCATCGCGACTGGCAGGGCGTGCTCGGCTTCGACCAGTTCCGAAGCCGGCGCACGCTGCTGCGCCCGATGCCGGGCCAGACGGGCGGCGAGTATCCGCGCCCGCTCGAAGATGACGACTACGCAGCCGCTCAGGCTTGGTTCAACCGCAACGGCTTCCCGCGGGCGACGATGGAGATCGTGCAGGCGGCGGTGCGGAAGGTCTGCCGCCACCGATCATTCGACCCGCTGCGAGACTATCTCGAGGCGCTCGAATGGGACGGCACGCCGCGCCTGGGATCGTGGCTGACGCGCTACTGCGGGGCCGAGCCGAGCGACTACGCGCGCGAGGTCGGGCTGCGCTGGTGCATCTCTGCCGTCGCGCGCGGCCTGAAGCCGGGCTGCAAGGCGGATCACATGCTCGTGCTGGAGGGGCCGCAGGGGCGGCGCAAGTCCTCGGCGCTGGCCGCGCTGGCGGGCGAAGACTGGTTCGCCGACGCCCTGCCGAGGATGGGCACGAAGGACGCGCAGTCGTTCTTGCGGGGCCGCTGGATCATCGAGGTCGGCGAACTGGAGGCGATGCGCTCCGAGGTGGACGCGATCAAGGCGTTCATAAGCCGCCAGGTCGAGACCTACCGCCCGCCCTATGGGCGCGAAGAGATCTCCGAGCCGCGCCGCTGCGTCTTCGCGGGCAGCACCAACAAGCCCGACTGGCAGCGCGATGAAACCGGCGGGCGGCGGTTCTGGCCGGTGAAGGTGGGCGAGATCGACGTGCCCGGCATCGAGCGCGACCGCGATCAGCTTTGGGCCGAAGCCGTGGCGCTCTACCGGCGGGGCGAGCGCTGGTGGCTCGAGGGAGAGGTCGCCGAGCGGGCGCAGGCGGAGGTCGCCGAGCGGATGCCGGACGATCCGTGGCGGTCCGAAATTGCCCGCGTCGTGGCTGGGCGCGCCGAGGTGACGACGAAGGAGGTGCTCGGCGAACTCGGCGTCCTGCCGTCCGACATGACCGTGCCGATGAGCAAGCGCGTTGCGCGGGAACTCGTGGCGCTCGGCTGGGAGCGCGCGGGGCGCGTCACGGCCGGGCCAGCGAAGGGCGCCTACCGCTACGTGCCGAGCGGTGAAGGACGGTGAAGGTGGTGAAGGAAGTGAAGGAAGTGAAGCAGTTTCCCACACAACATAAGAAAATAGCTAAGTCATTGATATATAAGGATAAGTGTTCTGTAGGGAATGTTATGAAACCCCCTTCACCTGCTTCACCGCCTTCACCTGCTTCACCGGCCGAGGCCCCGCGCCTTCCGCTGGGTCCGAGGCCCTCGCGGCGGCGCCTCTCGGCCGAGGACGCCCAGCCGCCCGCGGACGCGGAACTCCGGGCGCTGCTCGGCGAGGAAGACGAAGACGACGACGACCGCGCCCGAGGCGCGGCTGGAAAGGAGGCACCATGGCAGAGAAACGCGTGAACGTCCGCCTGGCGGCGGTAGGCGGCCGGAAGCTGCGGCGCGACCTCGAGGGCGTCGGGAAGGCCGGCGCGAAGGGCATGAGCCGCTTTAGCCGCGAGATGGACGCGGCGAACAAGCGGCTCGCCCGCTTCGGGCGGGTCGCGCGGCGCACCGCCCGGCTGGCCGCGGCCGCCTTCGCCGCCGCCGGCGCCGCCTCGGTGCGATCTTCACTGCAAACGATCGACGCCCAGGCGAAGCTGGCGCAATCGCTCGGCACCACGACGAAAAGCGTGCAGGTGCTCGCCCGCGCCGCCGAGCTATCGGGCGTCAGCTTCGCCGAGGCCGAGGCCGGCGCGGCGCGCCTGACCCGCCGGCTTTCCCTCGCGGCGCAGAGCGCCGGCCCCGCCGCCGGGGTCTTCGACCGCCTCGGGCTGGCGATTGAGGACCTGCAAGCCCTGCCGCTCGATGAGCGGATCGCCGCGATCAACACCGCGATCCGCGAGATGATCCCGGCCGCGGAGCAGGCGGCGGTCGCCAGCAAGGTTTTCGGCGACCGGGGCTTCGCGGCGTTCAGCCGAATCACCGAGGCCAACCTCGCGCAGGCGGCGCGGGACGTGCGCGACTTCGGGGTCGGGGTCTCGCAGATCGACAGCGCGCGGGTCGAGCGCGCCAACGACGCGATCTCGAGGCTCGGGCTGGCCTGGCGCGGCTTCTCGAACCAGCTAACCGTCGCGGCGGTGCCCGCGATTGATCGGGTCGCCTCGGCCCTCGCCAACGCCGCGCGGGTCGGCGGCCCGCTGCAAACCGCCCTCGAGGCGCTCGGCGAGCAGATGGGGCGGATCGGCTCATACGCCGCCGCCGCCGCGGGCCTCATGGCCGGCCGATGGGTCGCGGCCTTCGCCAGCGCCGCGCTCTCGGTCCGCGGCCTCGCCACCGGCCTCGCGGTCCTGCGCGGCGCGATGGTCCGCACCGGCATCGGCGCGCTGATCGTTGGCGCCGGGGAATTGCTCTACCACTTCGGCCGGCTGGTGAAGGCGACTGGCGGCTTCGGCGAGGCGATGGCGCGGCTCAAGGACGTGGCCGCGGCCGTGTGGGACGGGATCGTCCAGGCGGCGAAGGCGATCCCGCCGGCCCTCGGCTCTGTCTGGCAGAACGTGAAAGCGGGCTTCCTCGACATGCTCGCCGATCTGGCCGAGGCGTGGTCCCGCTTCGTCAAATCGACCTTCGAGGACAGCTTCCTCACGCGGCCGGTCGAGAGCTTCAACCCGATCACCGGCGAGCGCCAGACCTTCGACAGCCCCTTCGCCGATTTCTTCGACGGCTCGGGCGCCGCGGCCTCGGCCGATAGCCTTCGGGCGCAGGCCGAGGCGGCGCGCTCGGCCGCCGGATCGGCCGGGGCGCTGGCCTCCGCCCGAGCGGCGCTTGCCTCGGAGAACGTCGCCGCCGCGCTGGGCAAGCTGCGGGACGCGGTGGAAAGCAACGGAGATGCCGTCGAGGGCGCCCAGGACGACGCGGCGGCCTCCACGCAGAAGGTGGCCGACGCCTTCGATGAGGCCGGCGATGCCGCGGGCCGCGCCGGCGCCGCCGGGCGGCAGGCCGGCGAGGACATGGCCGAGGGCGGCCGGAAGGCGGCCGAGGGCTGGAAGGGCGTCGGCGAAAGCCTGCGAGAATACGCGGAGAAGGCCGGCGACATCTCGAAGCAGATCGGCAGCGCCGTCACGAGCGCCTTCAAGGGCATGGAGGACGCGGTGGTCGGCTTCGTGAAGACCGGCAAGCTGTCGTTCCGCGATCTGGCAAACTCGATCCTCGCGGACATTGCGCGGATC
>CAZTGH010000389.1:0-5255 GCA_964612985.1 uncultured Pirellulales bacterium | reverse complement strand
TATACCACAGACGAGGCGGCGCTGAATCAGTTTCAGCTCTACACGGCCAGCATCAATGCCGGGCCCCGCGTGCTGATCCGTTACATGCGACAGGCCTTTGAGAATACGTCGGAGAACCGCGTTCGGGTGACGTTCGATCGCCAGTTGTGCTACAAGGTCACCGACGAAGCCCTGGTTCGCCTGGGCGGCTCGGGTTGGCAGCGCAACGCCTTAACCGAAGGACATGTGATATTGGAAATCAAGTTTACCGGGACGTTTCCCGCCTGGCTGAGTCGCATGGCGGCGATCTTCGAACTCAATGCGCGGTCCGTGTCGAAGTTTGCCACGTCGATCGAGCAGGCGTGCTCGCTCGGCTTTTGCGCTCCGGTTGTGAGGAATGGGTGGCATGGATAGACTCTGGCAACTGATCGAAGAGACCCCGATGGGCGGGGCGTTCACTCCACAGAGCGTCCTGCTGAGCCTGTTGCTGGCCTTCGTACTGGGACAGGTAATCGCGTGGGTCTACTATATCACGCACAGCGGCCTGTCCTACTCGCGTTCCTACGTGCAGTCGTTGATTCTCATCACGGTCGTGGTCTCCATGGTCATGGCGGTGATCGGCAACAACATCATCACGGCCGTCGGTCTGATGGGCGCCCTGGCGATCATCCGTTTCCGCAACGTCGTCAAGGATACCCGCGACATTGCGTTCATTTTCTGTTCGCTGGTGGTGGGCATGGCCGCCGGGTCGCACCGGTATGCCACCGCCATCATCGGAACGGTCGTCCTGTGCCTGATCATCATGTACCTGTTCTTCACGGATTTCGGCGCCCACGAGCCCCATAACGGGTTCCTGCGCTTCAGCCTGCGCGGCTCGATCGGGCCGGACCATCCGATCGCGCAGGTGTTGCGACGCTTCTGCGGAAATTATACGTTGATCTCGGTGCAAGACAGCGGTTTTGGCGGGCCGGCCGATTACGCGTATCAGTTGATGATTCGCAATGCCGCCCGTAACGAGGAACTGATCTCGGAACTCGAGCGGGTCGAGGGAATTGAGAACATCAGTTTGACCATGCAGGAAAAGCTGCTCGAGGTTTAGCCGCAAAATGACGACGAAACGCTCCGGAAATCATCACGCCCGCAAGCGCTATTACTTGCGCCACCTGCTTCCGGTGGCCGTCTGGTTGCTGGCGGTGGCCGTCGTGGTCTGGCTGTTCCACGAGCGGGCGGAGCGCTTCGAAATCGTGGGCATCGCGCAGGGACAGGTGCGCCAGGTGGCCAGCAGCAGCACGGGACGGATTCGGAGCATTGCGGTGAATCTGTTCGAGCCGGTCCAGAGCGGCCAGACGGTTGCGGTCGTGGATACGGTCCTGGACAGCGAGCAGACCCTGGAGGCGGAGCTGAAGGCCCAGTTGGCCGTGGCGGGCGCCGAGGCCGAACGCCTGGCTTCGCTGTTGATCCCCACCCAGGAGCAGTTGCAGGCGGATGTGGCGGATCTGAAGTTGAGTCGGGCCGACAACGAACGGAGATTTGCACTCGATGTGGAAGACGCGCGCATTCGCATCCTCGACTTGCAGGCGACGATCGCCAGCGATCGCGTGACCCTCAACGATCTCGCCATGGAAGTCAAGATACTCGAGGACCTGGTCAGCAAGGAAGCGATTGCACCGTACGAACTCGAACGGGCACGCGTCCGGTATGAGAGCCTCGCGAGTAAGGTCAAGGAGAACGAGCAGCAACTGGAACAGATCAGAGAGGATTTGCGGATAGCCGAAGAGCGTCGCAGGCAGTTCTCCGAGCAGGAACTTCCAGAGCCATCGGTGGATCATGCGCTGGAGGCGATTCGCAAGGAGATCACGGTTCAGGAGGAAGTGATGAAGGGTCTTCTGGCCCAACTGGAAACGCTCAAGACGCGTCGGAATGTGGAACTCAAGTCCCCGATCGACGGCGTGGTGATTGCCGTGCACAGTCAGACCAACGAGGCGATTTCGCAGCGTCCGGGCGAGCAGGTGGTGCGTCGGCCCGGAGAGGTGGTTTCGGCCGGCGATGCGATCCTGGCGGTCGCCGAGAGCGAGCCCACCGAAATCATCGCCTACGTCAGTGAGAGTCAATTGAGACTGCTGGAAAAGCAGATGACGGTAAGGCTGATCAAGAGCCGGGACCCGGCCCAGATTGCCGAGTCCCAGGTGGTGCGCATCGGCCCGACGATCGAGCTGATACCACAGCGCTTGTGGTCGAATCCGAATGTTCCGCAGTGGGGGCGCCCCGTATTGATCAACATCCCTCCGGGTCTGAACGTGGTCTCGGGAGAGATAGTGGGCATCACCGGGCTGTAAGGCCGGCGGGCGTGCGGACCCGGTGACTGCCGCGAGCAGGACAGAAGGCGGATGGAACAGTGACAATCGCATCACACAATCGCTGTTGGATGGCACGGACTCTGGCGTGCGTCGTCTGCCTGGTTCTCCTGGCCGGTTGTGGGCCGAAGAGCTATAAGCGGGATGCGGACGAGCGGGCCTACGACTATATCGACCGTCGGTGGGAGCCCGAATTCGGCTCGCGCACCAACTACCGGATCACCGGAGCGCCGCAGTCGGCCGGGGATCTCGACATCACGGACGTCGAGCGGATCGAGAAGACCGTATCGCAAACGGGCGTCCTGACGGTTCCGCAGGCCGCGGCCATCGCCCTGGCGCGCAATCGCGACTATCACCTCCAGAAGGAGCTGCTGTACACGACGGCCCTGGACATGCGTCTGATCCGGCACACCTATGAGATGCAGTGGTTCGGAGGCGGGACCGCCTACTATCTGAACGATGGCACGAACGAGAGAGTGGTGGTCGAACCGAATCTCGGGTTCAATCGTCTGCTGGCTACCGGCGCCCGGGTCGGCGCCGCCGTCGGGCTGCAATGGGTGGACATCATCCGGGGGATGGGCGACAGCGGACTGTCGGGCGTCTTCGCGGCCAGGGCCGTTCAACCCCTGCTGCGCGGCAGCGACCCTCGCATCGTACGAGAGCCGCTCACGCAGGCCGAGCGAAACGTCCTGTACCAGATCCGGGCACTCGCCCGCATGCGCAAGTCGATCATTGTCTCAGTGGTCACGCGGTATCACGAAGCCCTGGAACTCCGCGACGCGGTGCAGAATGCCGACAGCTACATCCAGTCGCTCGAAGCGCTGGAAACGCGCGTGCAGGATTTGGTCCAGGCCGGTCGCCTGTCGCAGGAGGAGTTGCCCCGGGTCCATCAGGAGATCCTGATCGCGCGCGATGCGCGGATCCAGGCGCAGAAGGAATACGAGCGATGGCTCGACCTCCTGAAGATCACCATGGGGGTGCCGCCCACGATGAAATTCGATGTGAATCCGGATGTCTTCGAGGCCTGGAAGACGCGAGGCATTCCGCGTCCGGACGTTTCGCTCGACGAGGCGGTGGAGGCGGCGCTCTACCGGCGTCTCGATCTGACCAACAACGCCGATATGGTGATCGATGCTCAGCGGGCGGTTTACGTGGCCAAGGACGCGCTTCGTCCCGGGCTCAACATCTTCGCTGATACGGAGTTGCGGACGGACGGCGACCGGGCGGTGGCGGGCGGCGCGACGGTCGATCTGCCGCTGGACCGTGTGGCCGAGCAGGACCAGTACGCCCGAGCGTTGGTCCTGCTGAATCAGCGGATGCGCGAGTATGACCAGACGGCCGATACCGTCCGCATGGAGGTTCGCGAGGCGCACCGCAAGCTGCTCGAAGCGGCGCAGCGGTATCAGGTTCTGTCCGAAGCGGTGCCTCTGGCGCAGCGACGGGTCGAGAGCACGGCTGCGTTGCTCTCCTACGCGCGGGTCAGCAGCCGGCGGGTACTTTCCGCACTGGAGCAGTTGTACGACGCCCGCAACGAGACGGCGGATGCCCTGACGGACCACGCGATCGCCACGCTGGAGTTCTACCGTGACACGGAAGTCCTCCAGATTCGTCCGGACGGGATGTGGGAACTCGGTCCTGCCGCCGTTCCGATCGCTCGGACCGAGGCGCGAACAAGACAGTGACGATGCGGCCGGGGCCGGTATGGGTCTCGGAGCGGAAATGGGTGACGGCGGTGGCGCAAGGCGGCATGGCCGGCGTATGTTTGTGCATGTTGGGAAGAAGGAAAGGGTGGAATCATGAGTATGAGCAGAATGGCGGCGGTTCTCGTCGCACTGGTCTTGTTGCCGGCGACTGCGTGGTGTGCGGATGTCATCCTGAACGAGTATAACGCGGTGGCGGGCCAGAAATTCCTCAACGGCGGAGATTCCGCAGCCGATGCGGATGGCGGCAGAGCGTCCGACTGCTTTTTCGGTCGCGTTCAGGGCAACGGCGGCGACTGGTTCGAACTCGTCGTGATCACCGACCATCTGGACATGCGAGGCTGGGAACTCGATCTCTTCGAGAATGGTGATCTGGATGAGACGCTCACGCTGACCGATCACGAGATCTGGTCGGACCTGCGGAGCGGAACGATCATCACGGTGGCCGAGGATGTGCCCAGCGACGTCAGCTACAACCCTGCGGCCGGCGATTGGTGGATCAACGTGCAGGCCCACAACGATGCGGACGGATTGTATATTGAGGCGTCTTCGTTCCCCGTCAGCAACAGCAATTGGCAGTTGCGCATCCGTGACGCCAGCGGTGCGATCGTGTTCGGTCCGGCGGGCGAAGGGATCAGTCCAACCGGCGGGATCGGCGACACCGAAGTTTTCCGACTGGAAACGGACCCGGACGCCACCATCACGCCGTATGCCAACGACTACGACGACGGCTCCGATTTCAGTACGTTTGGCGCGCCGAACCGATGGGGCTCACAGGATCTCAGCGATCTGCGCGTGGTCGAACCGGCGGTCGCGTCGATCTCGCTGATCGATCCTAACGGCGGTGAGGTTCTCGCGGCCGGCGCCGTCGCGCCGATCGTCTGGCAAAGCGAAGGCGTCATCGATCAGGTTCTCGTCGAGTTCTCCTTCGATGGCGGTGCCACGTGGATGACGGTCTTCCCGGCCAACACCGGTAATCTCGGTGAGTATCTCTGGACCGTCCCGCCGGTGGACTCCGAGCAGTGCTTGATTCGCGTCTCCAGCGCCACGCAGCTTTCGGTCTATGACACCAGCGACGAGCCGTTTACGGTCTTCACGGTGGCAGAACCCGAATAGCACGCGTCCCTCTATGGCGCCAGCGAACCTCCGTCGGCTCCGGGCTCGCCCGAGGCGAAACGCTTCGCGTTGACTGCGAAGCTCCAGGGCCTTCTCGAAGAGGCGG
>CAZTGH010000388.1:0-5264 GCA_964612985.1 uncultured Pirellulales bacterium | reverse complement strand
AATCTTACGGGTCGTGACACAAGGTCGGCGCGGCGTCCGAAGAACCAGCTCCCGACCGCCAGGCCCAGCATGAACGCGGTCAGGACCGTGCTGGCCGCAAAGACCGTGTTGCCGAACACCGTCCCGAGTGACCGCATCCATGTCACCTCGTAGATCAGACCGGTAGCGCCGGAGACGAGAAACAAGGGAATGATCATTCTGCGGAAAAGAGCCGGAAGCGGCGGGCCTTGCGTTGTCGCTTTCATGTCCATACCTTCCCAGGAGAACCCGAAATCACGACTACACAGTTTCGAAACCCAGTGTATCTACTTTGCGTGCTTCGGTCAAGCCGCCTTTCGGAAGGTAGGAGACCCGGTGACGTGACATAGGGAGCCGGCACGGGGCGCGAAGCGGCGATGCAGCTACTGGACCAGGGTCGAGAGGTCCAGCACGCACCTGCGGAAGTGCTCTGCCGAAAGCGTTACCGTCTGCCATCGCGGACTGCGCTGTCTCATGTAGCGCTGGTAATCCTCAAGGCGAACACAGAGGAATAGATAGGGTATCGAGGCCAGGCACAGCACGTCGCGGCCATCGAAGTCGACGTCCACATTCCGCACCCGGTACGCGAAGGCAAACGCTGCTTCGTGGCCCGGCCCGAAGGCCTTCTGCCACATGCCGAGGCCCCGGACGTCGTCCCGCGTGACCCAGCATTCCAGCCCCTTGAGCCCGGCGAAGCTGGTTCCTGCGAAGGTTCGTCCCTTGACTTCAATGATGATCCGCCGGCCCAACGGGGCGTAGAGGAGAAAGTCGAAGTTCTTGACGGATTTTCTGGCAGTGCCGATCCGCTTGTGTTCATCGGCGCGGACGTATTCCACGGAGTGATCGATCAGCCACGCTTCGAACGCTCGCTCGTAATGATTGGCCGCTGGGTCCCTCATACCCATCGCACCCTCCTCGCGAACCGAATGACACGGTCCTGGGCATCCTGGCTGGTGCCCCTCGGGACGTGCGCGGAACTACGATCCGGCCTGTCCCGACAGAAATGCCTCCAGAGCGACCTGCTTTTGCTCTCCGGTCGTCATGTCCTTGATGACAAGCTCCTGGCGGTCCACATACTCCTGACCAATGATAACACATTGGCTGGCATTCTGGGAGGAGGCTTCCTTCAATTGCTTGGAGAGCCCCCCCAGCTTGTAGCTGAAGTTGGCCGCATGCCCGGCGGCACGCAGTCGGGCGGCAACCGAGTACATCGCTCCGGCCAAGGAAGGATCCGCACAGGCGACGAAATACGCCAGCCTGCGGCGCGGCACCTGGCTGTCTAGAAGCCCCTTCTGGTGAAGGAGGATCTCCAGCACGCAGTCGCCCATGCCCATGCCCGTAGCGGGAATGGCGGGACCGCCGAAATCGCGCAGAAGATTGTCGTAGCGTCCGCCCCCGCAGATCGCTCGCAACTCACCGACGATATCATGAATCTCGAAGACGACCCCGGTATAGTAGGCCAGACCGCGCACGATGGCGGGATCGAAGACGCAGTACTCGGCCACGCCCATCTGTTCCAGGGTCGCAAATACCTTCAGCATCTGCTCGATGGCCGCACGGATATCGTCATCGACGGCAACGACTCGCTCGACATGGTCCACCGAATCCAGCGACATGAAGTCCGAGATGCGCTCCGCCTGATCCTTATCGCGAACCTGCTCGCCCAGCAGCTCGGCGAACGTCTCCGGCGGCAGCTTGGCCTTCTTATCCAGCAGCGCATACATCGCGTCGAGTTTGCTCGGGTCGATGCCGATGCCAAGCAGAACCGAGGCGAGCAGTTTGCGGCTGGAAATCTTCGCCCGGATGTCGCTGCTGGTCAGTCCAACCATCCGAAGATAGTCCAAGGACGCGAAGATCACCTCGGCGTCCGCCTCCGGGCTGTCGATCCCGATGATGTCGATGTTCCACTGGAAGAACTCCCGGAGGCGACCCTTCTGCGGTCGCTCGGCCCGGCACAGCCGGGGCACGGAGAACCACTTGATCGGCCTCGGCAGCGAGTGGATCTGCTGATTGACCATCCGCGCCAGCGTTGGCGTAATCTCCGGACGAATCGCCAGATCGCGACCTCCGCGATCCTGGAGCGAAAAGAGCTGCTCGACGATTTCGTCGCCGCTCTTGACCTGGTACATCTTCAGATATTCGAAGATCGGCCCGTCATATTCTTCGAAACCGTTGCGAATGGAGACGTTCTTCCATCCGTCCACAATCCAGTTGCGGCGGGCCATCTCCGCAGGATAGAAATCCCGCGTCCCTTTGACCGGTGGTATCTTCATGACTTCTTCGGGCTTCCCTTGGGCTTCCTGGCGCGCTGTTTCTCGGTCACGTTGTTGTCGAACTTGATCCGCATGTACTCTTCCATCTCCTTGTCGTTGGTGAAGTGCAACTCGTAGTCGTACTCCCCGTCGACAAAATCACAGTCGGAGTGCTTGTACTTGCGGCAGATCCCCGGGCGGTGCTCGTAGATCTGGCAGCGGTAGTCCGTCTCGGAGAGATGCCGGCACTTGTTCTTGACGTTCACGTACCAGTCGCCGTCCTCGACAAAAACCGTAACATCCTTGTGGCACAGATACCATCGGATGTCGTCGAAGTCGTCCCGGGTCTCCGGCGTCTCGATCGGCAGCGCAAAATATCGACAGCACAAGCCCGTGCATTTGTCACATTGGTTCTTCTTGGTCATTCAGCGTCCCCTTAGGCTCCATACCGGCAAAACATCCTGTGAAAAACCATTCTATATAAGTCGTCCGCCAGCACCCGTCAAGAAAAGGGATCCGATCAAACCGCGATCTTGGCGTCGACGATGCTCCCGCGTCCTCCAACCAGAGGGCAACTTTTTTTTTGCGAATTCCGATTTTTGTCATCTTGACGGGATCTCCCGATCCGAAATATAATGCCGGCGGTAAACAAAGTCCACAGGCCCCCGCATAGTCTCGCTTCCTCTCCCTCATCAAAAGCGGGGGCTTCTTTTCCGGGTTTTGGGGCGATGGACCCATTCTCCGCCTGATCTTGACTGCGGCGTGGATTTTGCCGGCTCAGGAGTGTTGACTCTTGAATTCTCCGTGCCCACCTGCCAGACTGTCACGGTAGAGATTCTGTGCGTCAATGCTGCCGCCTCATACAGGAAACCCTTTGTGATTTACAGGAAGACACGACGACTGACCGGCGTCGTCCTCTGCGGCGTCCTCTTCGGTCTGGCCTCGTGCGGTCCTCAGGCCGTCGAGTCGGACCGTGAGGTTGGCCGCGAGCCCAATCTGAGCCCCGACTACGTCGGTGTGACGATGCCTGCCAATATCGCCCCGCTGAATTTCCGGGTCCTGGAGAAAGGGCGGGCCTACTCCCTGACGGTCCGCGGCGAGAATGCCGCCCCGATCACCGTCTTCAGCAGGATCGGACAGATGCGCATCCCCTCGGGGCCCTGGCGCACTTTGCTGAATGCCAATCGAGGCGGCAAGATCTCGTTCGACATCTATGTACAGGACGCCGATCGTCAGTGGACGCATTTCCAGACGATCACCAACCGTGTCGCCCGAGAGGACATTGACGGCACCCTGGTGTTTCGTTTCATGAAACCCCTCTACAACTGGTGGAAGGACATCGGCATCTATCAGCGCGACCTGGCCAGCTTCGAGACGTCGGTGGTCCTGCACGGCCGGTCATTCGCCCAGGGTTGTCTGAACTGCCACAGCTTCGTGGGGAACGATCCGAGCACGATGAGCATCAGTCTGCGAAGCGGTGCCTACGGCAGCGACACGCTGCTGGCTCGGGATGGGCAAATTGACAAGATCGGCGCCAAGTGGGGCTATACCGCCTGGCACCCGAGCGGCGGGCTGGCGGTTTATTCCATCAACAAGGTCCGTCAATTCTTCCGCACCGGGACGATGGAGGTCCGCGACGTAGCCGATCTGGACTCGGCGCTGGTCTGTTACCAGGTCGCCAGCCAGCGGGCCTGGTCCCCGCCCGAACTGGCCGACAGGGATCAGCTCGAGACCTACCCCGCCTGGTCGCCCGACGGCACGTACCTCTACTTTTGCAGTGCGGCGATCCCGTGGAAAGACCGCAACGCCGTTCCGCCGCCTGGATACGACGAGGTCAAGTACGATCTGCGTCGCATCGCGTACGACGTCGAGACGGGCCAGTGGGGCTCACTGGAGACCGTCCTGGCGGCACAGGAGACGGGCCTGAGCATCCTGCTGCCGAGGGTCTCTCCCGACGGGCGTTTCCTGCTTTTCTGCATGTGCCGGTATGGATGCTTTCCGGTCTATCAGCCCAGCAGCGATCTCTACCTCATGGATCTGGCTACGCGAGAGTATCGCAAGCTGCCGATCAACAGCGAGTATTCCGAGTCCTGGCACAGTTGGTCGAGCAACAGTCGGTGGATCGCGTTCAGCAGCAAGCGCCAGGGTGGGCTCTTCACGCGCACCTATCTCAGCTATATCGACGAGACCGGCGCCGCGTACAAGGCGTTCGTCGTGCCCCAGGAAGACCCGACGCACTACGATTCGTTGCTGGAGACGTACAGCGTGCCGGAATTGGTCAAAGGACCGGTCGCGATGGCTCCGTGGCGGCTGGCCCGTGCTGCCTGTGCCGAGCCCTCCTTCACAACGGAGATGCCGATCACCGGCGCCACTCCAAGAGCGGTGCCGTCGGATCCGTGGCAGCAGCGAGAATAATCCACGAAGGACGCCGGCCAGGAGAACCAAGACGATGCGATTCAACGCGAAATGGCTTCCTCAGAACCTGCTCTTCTTCGCGCTGGGCTTCGTCTACCTCTGGCTCGTCGTCGAGCCGCACCTGATCTACCACTGCTTCGGTACGATCCTTCCCGACGCCCCTCCCTTCGCGACGGACCCGGCCTTCCTGATGGACCGCCTGGCGATCCCCGGCGGCGGAATCGCCTATGCGACCGGCTTTCTCTCACAGGGATACTACCACGCATGGCTGGGGGCCGCGATCATCGTGCTGATGGCAGTGCTGCTGGCGGAGTTGTTCAGACGCCACCTCGCCCTGGCAGGATTCACACGATCGGCCTGCCTGGCCGCCCTGCCGGCGGTCGCCTTCTTCCTGCTCCACAGCCGGTATAAGCATCCACTGTCGGTCGGCCTGACCGTCGTATTTGCCCTCTCCCTCTCCCTGGCTTTCGAGATGTTGCCTTCGCGGCACCGTCCGGCCCGTCTGATCGTCTATGCCCTGCTGGCGGCGCTGGCCTTCTGGATCGGTGGAGCGGGGACCCTGCTGCTGTTGACGATTCT